>JAMWCC010000109.1 GCA_023818375.1 Candidatus Omnitrophota bacterium
AGAAGTTATAATACCAATCCAGGCTGAATTCTTCGCACTTGAAGGCTTAACAAAACTTGTCCAGACAATACAACTGGTAACAGAAAGAATTAATCCCTCAACTCATATTTCTGGCGTACTAATTACTATGTACGATAAAAGGAAAAACATTTGTAAGGAAGTTGCTGAAAAAGTTACAAAACACTTTGGAAAAAAAGTATTTAAAACTAAAATCAGGGAAAATGTTAAACTGGCAGAGGCACCAAGTTTTGGTCAAACTATATTTGAATTTGCAAGCAGTTCACATGGTTCTGAAGATTATAAAAAACTGGCAAAAGAAATTCTAAGTGGAGGAAAATATGAAAAAAAGTGGGTTGGGAAAAGATCCCCTAAGCTGGATAAGTTCCACGCTTCCAGAAAAGAAAAGAACAAAGTCAAGTGAGCGCTTGGTTAAAAAAATACCAAAATTTCAAACCTTTGAAATAAGATTGACCGTTCCTTTTTCCCAGCAACATCTTACGTTTCTTGACAAGATGCAAAGAGAAATTTTAAAAAACAGAGACAAACAATACAAAAAGGAAAGAATTACAAAGAATTCAATAATAAGGGCTTGTGTTGAAGCATTCAAGGATGTCGAGATAAACCTAAAAAATATTCCAGATGAAGAAACTTTGTTAGAAAGATTGAAAGAAAAAGTTAAATCCTGAGTTCAAATTTCATGTTTCCATAAATCGTCGAATTTTTCTCGCCTGCGACAGCATTTCATTTTTCCCCCACGCACCATCACTTCTGCAACACGGGGTCTTCCGTTATAATTTGAACTCATTGAAAAACCATATGCACCAGCTCCCATAACTGCAATCAAATCTCCAGAATCCAAACCATCGGGCAGCAACCTTTCTTTGCCGAGAAAATCTCCTGTTTCACATATTGGACCCACAACATCGTATTTAATTAATTTCCCTTTTTTAAAAAAAACAGGAAGAATTTCGTGGTAGCTATTGTATAATGAAGGTCTTATCAAGTCGTTCATACCAGCATCAACAATAAGAAAGTTTTTGTGGGGTGTCTTTTTATTGTATACCACCTGCGTCAAAAGTATACCAGCATTTCCGACAATAAATCTGCCTGGTTCAATAACCATTGAAACGCCAGGAAAATTTTCAACAAAAAACTCGCATATTTTATTACCAAAATCCATTATTTGCTCAATAGTTTCATCCCTGTATTGAATACCAAATCCGCCACCGATATCGATTACAGAAGGTTTGAAATTTGCCTTTTTCAAAAACCTTTTGAGTCTTTTAAGTGCTTCAATATAAGGAGTCGAACTTTTTATATTGGACCCTAGATGAAACTGTATCCCCAAAATATTTAGGTTACTGAATTCATTTCTACTATTGATTATCGATTCTACTTGTTTTTCTGGAAGGCCAAACTTAGTTTCCTTCTTCGCCGTTTTAATGTAGTGATGGGTATCTACTTCAACGTCGAGATTTATGCGTAAAGTCACGTCTGCAATTTTTTTTAAACTCTTTGCAGTTTCGTTGATTGTCTTCAACTCTTCGACGCTTTCAACAGTAAATAGATAGATCCTTTTATTCAAGGCAGCAATTATCTCTTCCCTCGTTTTACCAACTCCCGCAAAAACTATTTTGTCTCCTTTAAACCCAGCTTTTGTTGCCTTGGCAAGTTCACCACCAGAAACAATATCCACCCCACAACCCTGTTTCCTGATGAGTTTCAAAACTTCCATATTGTTATTTGCCTTCATTGAATAACAGATTAAAGGAGACACGGACTTGAATGCCTCTCTCAATTTCCGAATCTGATTTTCTATGAAAGTAGCACTGTAAACATAGACAGGTGTACCAAATCTACTACAGATATCCTTTGCAAAAACTTTCTCCACCATTAGACTACCTTGATGAAATGTATATAATCCATCCGATATCATTTCAAGATATTTTTCCATCTCTCAATTTCCTTTTTGACGAACTTTGGACTTGTGCCTCCATAGGATTTCTTAAGACTCACGGATTTCGACGGTGTGATATTTTTTATAAAACTCACAGTATCTTTAACTTTTGTAATCCTTTCGATAGTTATTTCGTCGAGCTCTTTCAGTGATATATTCTTTTCAATAGCAATTTTCACCAGTTCAGCAACCATATGGTGTGACTGCCTAAATGGAATTCCTTTCCGTACAAGAAACTCTGCAATATCTGTGGCTTCAATATATCCATAGTTACAAGCCTGTGCCATTTTATTAATGTTAATTTTCATTTTTTCTATAACTTTTGCAACAATCAACGTGGATAAGTGCGAGATCTCACAACTTTCAAACAAAAACCTTTTATCTTCCTGCATATCACGATTATATGATAAAGGCAATCCCTTCATCAGCGCAAATATACCGGCTATGTTTCCGATTAAAACTGCTGTTTTCCCTCTTATTAATTCAAGAACATCTGGATTCTTTTTTTGTGGCATTATGCTGGATCCTGTACAGAATTCATCTGGTAAATCAACAAATCCTAAAAGAGAAGAATGCCAAAAAATTAGTTCCTCAGCCATTCTTGAAAGATGTATCATCAATATTCCCAGGTTAGAAATCGTTTCAAGAATAAAGTCTCTATCACTCACAACATCCACGCTATTTGTAAAAACATCATCGAAGCCAAATTGCCTTGCGATATATCCTGGGTTTATATTGAAAGACGTTCCAGTACATGCACACGCACCAAGAGGTGCTATGTTCAAACGGGCGAGAGTATCCCGAAGTCTTGTCTTGTCTCTTTCCAGCATGCATACATATGCGAGTAAATGATGTGAAAATAATACAGGTTGCGCTGGTTGAAAATGTGTTAGCTCCGGTAGGATAACATCAAAATATTCTTCTGCCTTTTTTACTAACGTCTTTTGTAGAAAAACAATAACAGATTCAAGCTCTGGAATAATCTTTTTTAAATAAAGCTTTTCATCAAGAACTATCTGATCGTTTCGTGAACGTGCAGTGTGAAGATTTCCTGCTACTGGACCAATAAGCTCAAACAATCTTCGCTCTACCGCAGTATGAATATCTTCGTCATTAGGCTTAAAAACAAATTTATTTTCTTTTATTTCATCCTGAATTTTTTTTAGTCCTTTAATTATTCTTGAACCATCTTTACGAGATATTATTCTCTGATGGACAAGCATCTCAACATGGGCAATACTGCCAGAAACATCAAATTCTGCAAGATTCTTATCAATTCCTATTGAAAAAGTAAACTTTTTGGCAATATCATAAAGTTCTTTGCTAAATCTTCCACTCCAAAGAAATTTCATGAAACTCCTTTTTGGTATTTAATGATTTTATCAAAAGTATTATAATAATGCAATCGAAAAAAGGAAATTAAATGAAGAAAAAACTTGTGATAGTTGAATCTCCCGCGAAGGCAAAAACAGTAGGATATATATTGGGTTCAGAGTATATGGTAAGGGCGACTCTTGGACATATTAGAGACCTCCCAGAAGATAAATTTGGCGTTGACCTTAAAAGCTTTACACCTGAGTATAAGGTTTTGCCAGGAAAGGGAAAGATTATTGCCCATCTTAAGAAACTTGCGCAATTGGCTGAGTCAATATATCTTGCAACCGATGAAGATAGAGAAGGCGAGGCAATTGCCTGGCATACCACCAGTGTTCTCAATAAAAATATTGACGAGGTCAAAAGAGTAGCATTTCATGAAATCACAAGACAGGCTGTACTTGAATCTTTTGAAAATCCAAGAGCAATAGATATGAATCTTGTAGCATCCCAACAGGCACGAAGGATTCTTGATAGAATTGTTGGTTATAGTATAAGCCCACTTCTGGGTAAAAGATTATCTGCTGGTAGAGTTCAGTCTGTAGCACTCCAACTTATAGTTACAAGGGAAAAAGAAATTCAAAATTTTATCCCTCAACCATATTGGAATATAAAGGTTGTAGTTGAGTACAAAGGTAAGATCTTTGAATTAACTCTTGTTTCCATCAATAATGAAAAAATCTTGCAACCAGGCATCACAAAAAGAGAAGATGTCGAAAGATATGTAAATGAAATCAAAAATCTTCCAATAGTAGTCTCAGAAGTAACAAAAACAAAAAGAAATATGGGACCTTTTCCGCCTTTTATAACAAGTTCCCTTCAGCAAGAAGCATCAACAAAATTGAAGTTTAGTGTATCAAAAACAATGTTAATTGCTCAACAATTGTATGAAGGAATTCAACTTGAGAAAAAAACTCCTGTCGGGTTGATAACATATATGAGAACCGACTCTCCCAGTGTTTCAAAAATTGCACAGAATCAAGCTGCAAAATTCATTTTGGAACATTTTGGTAAAGAGTATCTACCCGAAAAACCACCCTACTACGTAGCCAAAGTGTCTAACGCACAAGAAGCACATGAAGCAATAAGACCAACCTATGTAAATTTTACTCCTGAAAAACTGGAAAAATACCTGCAGAAGGATCAGTTTGCCCTGTATAAGATGATTTGGGAAAGATTCATCTCAAGCCAGATGAATCCTGCAGAAACTGAAACCCTGACAGTCAGAGCAAATGCCGGAGACTATGGATTTGAAGCATTCAAGTCAAAAATCATATTTGATGGATTTACCAAACTGTGGAAAATAAAAATAGACGAAGGCGAAAAGAATATTCCTGAAGACATTATCTCCGGAGAAAAATTGGAAATTAAGGAGGTAAAGATTGAGGAAAAGAAAACCTTGCCTCCACCGCGATACACAGAAGCATCACTAATAAAAACCCTTGAAAAATTTGGAATTGGAAGACCATCAACATATGCTCCTACAATTAACACGCTCCTTAAAAGAAAATATGTCAAAAAAGAAAAAAGAACTTTTATTCCTGAAAAACTTGGAATCACAGTCTCGGAAATATTATCAAGATATTTTCCTGACGTCATAAACGTGCAGTTTACTGCTGAAATGGAAAAAGAACTTGACGAAATCGCCGAAGGAAAAAAACAATGGAAACAAGTTTTGGAGGATTTCTATAACAGTTTTAAAAATTCCCTTGATAAAGCCTCAGCCGAAATAGGATTAACTTTAAAAGAGGCTCAAACTGAAAACACTGTCGAAAAAATCGGAAAAATTTGTCCAAAATGCGGAAATGCTTTAGTAATAAGAAAAAGTAAATACGGAAAATTTATCGGTTGTTCAAACTTTCCAAAATGTAAATATACTGAAAGGATAAACAAAGATGTTGATAATACCAGCAATCGATCTTAAGAAAAGCAAAGTAGTAAGACTCCATAAAGGTAGATTTGACAGGGTAACCTCATATGGATTAAATCCCGAAAAGATCATTGAGGATTTCATAACAAAAGGCGCAAAAAGGATTCATATAGTTTCCTTACTTGGCGCAAGAGATGGGAAAATTATCGAGGAAGATTGTCAGGTTATTAAAAATCTTGTTAAAGTTAGGAATCTGGTAGCCTTCGAAAAATGCGCATTACAGCTTGGTGGCGGCATAAGAAGGCAACAGGAAATCAGACAATTTCTTGAGTTTGGTATTGACTATCTGATTGTAGGGACTGCAATCGTTCTTATCCAGATACTAGAAGCAAATTTCACAATAAGCGATTTATCTAAAGCATATGCATTTGCAGATAAAAAATTCATCGTGGAAAGAGAAATTCCAGAGCCAGATCTTATTGACAAACTAAAACCAGAAACAAAGGAGAAAATTATAGTTGGCATTGATGTTTCAAGAAATTCAGTTGCACTGAGTGGTTGGTTAGTAACAATGCCTGTTGAACCTGCTTGGATAATAAAAAGACTCATTGAAAAAGGTTTTACAAGATTCATGATAACCGACACAACAAAAGATGGAACATTAACCGGCGTGGATGTCGATGTTTTCTCAAGAATAATCACCAAAGTAAAGGATCAAAACGATAATAACATTGAGTTTATTATAGCTGGTGGAATAAGTTCGGAAAAAGATATTGAAACAATCGCCAATTTAAACCTTCCTATTTCAGGCGTTGTGATCGGTAAGGCGTTGTATGAACAGAAAATAAATCTTACACAACTTATAAAAAGATATCAAAAATGAGAAAATTTCGATGACGTTCTTTTACCCGAGTCAAATTTTTTCTGTCTCTTTGATGATTTTATAAGTGAAACTGTCAACAAGAGCACTCCACGAAGCTTCAATTATGTTTTCTGATAGTCCTATGGTTCCCCATGTTTCATTCTGGTCCATAGATTCAATTAGCACTCTTGTAATTGCAGCTGTTGCCTTTTCAGGCCGTAAAATCCTAACCTTATAATCAGTCAATTTTAAATCCGAAATACATTGATAAAATGGAGTTAATGCTTTCCTCAAGGCATTGTCAAGTGCATTCACAGGACCATTCCCTTCTGCCACTGTATATTCGGTTCTCCTACCAACCTTAATCTTTACTGTAGCTTCTGCCACTATTTTTGAACCTTTTTCTTCAACAATAACTCTGAATCCTTCAACAACAAATGGAGCCTTGTATAATCCAAGCATTTTACGTACCATTAATTCAAAAGATGCTTCTGCAGCTTCAAACTGATAACCATCTTTTTCAAGTTGTCCCACTGTATCAAGAATCTTTTTAACTAGTTCTGGCTGTTTTTCTATTCCATACTTACCGAGTTTCTGCAAAACAGTACTCTTTCCAGAAAGCTCTGAAATAAGTATTCTTCTCTGGTTCCCAATTCTTTCAGGACAAATATGCTCATATGTTCTTGGGTTCTTTCCGACAGCGTCGATATGGATTCCGCCTTTGTGGGCAAAAGCGCTATATCCCACAAATGGTTGATTATTCGGTGGAACAATATTGGCAACCTCATAAACGTATCTTGAAAGACCTGTAAGGTGATTCAATTTCTCTTCCTCAAGACACTTAAAACCCATTTTAATCTGCAGTATCGGTATAATTGATGTAAGGTCAGCGTTTCCACACCTTTCACCAAAACCATTTATTGTTCCCTGAACATGAACAGCACCTGCACGAACCGCAGCAATTGAATTGGCAACAGCAGTGCCAGAGTCATTATGAGCATGGATACCTATAGGAACTCTCAAAAGCCCGCACACCTTTTTTACAATCTCTTCCACTTCAAAAGGAAGCGATCCACCATTTGTATCACACAAAACAATTCTTTCTGCGCCGGCTTCCTGAGCAACAAGTAAGGTCTTTATTGCATATTCTTGATTTTCTTTATAACCATCAAAAAAATGTTCTGCGTCAAAAAAGACAGTCTTGCCTTTAGATTTAAGAAAACTCACGGAATCAGATATAAGATTAAGATTTTCTTCAAGTGATATTTTTAATACCTCCTTGACATGCAAATCCCACGACTTACCAAAAATGATTATTATATCTGTTTCTGCGTCAAGCAATGCCTTCAAAAATGGATCTTTATCCGCTGTAAGGTTTTTCCTTCGTGTACTTCCAAAGGCAACAAGTTTACTGTGCTTCAATTTTCTCATAGCCATTTTTTTGAAAAATTCTTCTGCCTTTGGATTAGAACCGGGCCAGCCACCTTCAATGTAGTCAAAACCAAATTCGTCAAGCTTTTCTGCAATTTTTATCTGGTCATGAAGAGTGAAAAAAACATTCTCGCCCTGCGCGCCATCCCTCAATGTCGTGTCATAAATCTCAATTTTTTTCTGCTTTTCCATAGCTTGTTATTTTACTTTTTATAACAAGGTGTGTCAAAAAAACGGCTCGTTAGAAACAAATCTTTCAAGCATTTACAAAAAAAGAAATACAGCACGAATTGTCCCGATAAAGCCAATAAGGATTACTATAATGATTGTAATTCTGTCGAATCTCTCATCACTGAGTAAATTTTTTGCCTTAATTCCCAGCAGTGCTCCTGTGAGAGCGGGTAAAAAACCAAACAAGGCAATCTTTATGTTTTCACTGTTGAACATTCCATTGAGGAAATATAAGATATTAGCATAAATACCGTTAAATAAGAAACAGGTAAGCAAACAAGCCCTGAAAACATCCTTACTCAGTCCCATTGATATCATTAGAAAAATTAATGGTGGCCCACCCATTGCTGCTGTTCCTGAAAGAAAGCCGCTGATGATACCGCTCAGAATAAAGATAATTTTCTTTTTTTTAATTTTAAGCCTGTACCCGGAAAGAAAAAAAATTCCAACAACAACAGTTACGGCAGAAATAAATAACCTGATTATGTCCTGATTTACGTATTTCAAGGAAAAAACTCCAAAAGGCATTCCCATCATAGAGCCTATTACAATGAGAAAAATTTTCTCCCATTCGATATTCTTTCTTATACCAGAAACGAGCAAGATATTAAATACCAGAACAGTAAGAGAAAATGGTGGTACAACAAATTTTGGTTCGTAGGCAAGTGCAAGAAGTGGCACTGCAAAAAGTCCTGCACCAAAACCACCAAGAGCCTGAACAAAGGATGCAAGAAAAAAAATAACATAAACCATCAGGTTTTATCTCTCCTACATAAAAAAGCCGTCATGACCAGAATAAAGGGTCGCTTCTTCAACTTTTTTCTTCTGCAATTTTTCAGTATATCAATCCAAAATTTTGCAATAAATTAAATCTTGCCGCACTCAACGCCCTCATCCACGTAGGATTAAATCTGAAAGAATGTGGAAAACCTGGTTGCATGTCAGTGAGAATAACTGAATGCCAGGAATTATAAGTTTTTCCATTCATTCAAATATTCAGTAATTTTTTTGCATTTTCGAAGGCAATTTTATTAAATACGGTTTGAGATATTTTCCCTTCTTCAACAAGATTTTTCAGATAGTCAACAAGCCAGACTGGTGTATCTGGTGCGCATATATCTGTACCAAAAAATAACCTATCCTGAAATTCATTCAGGAAATCTATTCCATAGACGGGATCCCTTGATATCGCATTGAAACCACTGTAAGCAGATAAATCACCAAGAAGGTTTTTATATCTTCTGAATAATTTTGGAACAACTCCTTCTTTTTTTACAGGATACCTGGGATATCCATATCTGTCAGCAGGAGTCTCAAGCTGAGAAATTTCTGCCCAGAATGGCTGAGAATGTCCCAAAAAATACAGACCCGGATACTTTTGCAGGGTCCTTTCCAGCTGAGGTAAACCTGGTTCATCATAAAGACCATAACAACCGCCAACCTGGGGCCCAATGTGAAATGTCACAGGAAGCCCGAGTTTTTCAGCATGCTTGAATAAATTCTGAACCATCGGATGGGAAAAAGAAAGATTTGCAGTAATTTCACCTATTCCTCTGCAACCCTGTTGCTTGTAGTAGCAAAGAAGATCATCAAGCGGAGCATCAGGAGAATTTGAAATTGAGCGCGGGTCAACATTACAAAATGGAATAAACCTATCAGGATACTGCCGGCAAATTTCCAAAACTTCTTCTTCACTCTGTTTTTGAGTCTGGCATTCTGGAGCGCCGCCTGGAAGTATTACCGCTTTTTCAATACCAAGTTCTTCGTATCTTTTTAATAACTGCTCGGGTGATGCATAGCGTTGTTTTCCACCTTCAAATACGATTGGATTTTTTCTTACATGAACATGGATATCAATGAACATCTTTATCTCCTTTCAATTTTGATTTCTGTTGTTCCCCAGATTATGTCAAGAGCATTTTGAACCTCAAATTCCCTCTCTACAAAATATGGATTATCAAGGCTTGCGCCTGCAGGTCCAAGAGTTTTTACCTTCAACCGGATTGGAAACTTCTCCCTGTATGGTTTCATTTCAGAAATCGCCTTTACTGCTTTTCTTGCACCTTCAATAAGCATCTGCCGCGTTTCTTCTGGAGATATCAATATCGCAGATTCCCTCTCGATTCCTTTCTTTACAGAAACAGTGGGCAGATTTTCTCCAAGCAACTTTTTTGCTTCCCTGCAGGCAGCTTCATCACCAGTAACAAGAATAACAGGCACATTATAATACCCTGCAATAACTGCACATTGATAAATTTCTCCCTGCTCTACTCCATTATAAAAGTATTTTGCTTCAATTGTAGAACTTTGTGTATGATGAAGAACCCCATCTGGGGTACCATTCATTGAATGATAGCCAACCATTATAAAACCATCAAAAGTTTCATCAAGACCATACAAAACTTTACCTTTTCTTGGATATCCTGTAATATAACGTACACCGGGTACCATAAGTTCTGGAATGAAATTGTTTCCACCATCATGCCCATCAAGAACGTAAATTTCTTTTGCCCCTGCCTGTTTCAGCCCCTCACAAACTGCAGCAACATCTCCCATCAACAATCTCATCGCTGACTCAAACTCTGGACCATGCTGTCTTGTCTGGCTCCATTTAAATACACCTGTCGCACCTTCAAGGTCTGTACAGATGTATATCTTCATTGCCTGCCTCCTATTTTTAACTCGGGTGGGTACCCTTTTTATTTACCTTGCTGCCCATAAAAGACCCCTTTTTGTTATTTCTTTCACTTCAAAGATATCAAAATCTGCTCTTATATGTCCAAGTGAAGAATAAAAAACTTTTCCATTTCCATACATTCTTTTCCAAACAACCGGCATAACACATTTCTCAATCCACGGTATTGTAATTGAAGTAAAGGTTGTTGTCGCAAGAACCTCATTTGAAGGGTCAACATGCATATAATATTGCTCTGATTTTATTCTGAAATCCCTTATACCTTTTACAATTGGATCATCTGGTTTTACTATGTTTACTTCATACTCCACTATACCACCTGGATGAGCAACCCATTGTCCGCCCACTATAAATTGGTATCCTGGATTATTTCTGAATGCATCTCCCATTCCACCATGCCAGCCACCAATTCCAACTCCTGAAAAAATTGCTTCAAGTAAACCTTTTTCCTGTTCTGCTGTCAAAGAGCCACCCGTCCACACTGGAACAATCAAACTTAGTTTTGAAAGAAAATCCCTGTCAGAGAGAATTTCAAGGGTATTGTGGACATAAACTTCAAAACCATGTTCTTTCATAATTTCTGAAAATAACGCGACACATTCTTCTGGTTGATGACCTTTCCAGCCACCGCATAAAAAAAGTACTGATTTTTTCATATTCATTTCTCCTTGTTGAAGACTTTAAAATTTTATCACCAGAACCACTAATGATAAAATCTATTGTTTTCTCTAAAACGATTCTTTTTTGATATAATAATGAAAGCAACCGGGAGGAAAAATGCAAATAAAAGAGACTGAGGTTAAATGGGAAAGGGTCAGAAATATATTAAGAGAAAAAAAACTTGATGGTGTTATCATTAATAAGATTTCAAATTTTGCATGGTTTACTGGTGGTAATAACTTTGTTGCAATAAATACTGAAAATGGCGCAAGTTCATTGCTTGTGACGGAAAAAAAGATTTATCTTGTTTCCAATAATATTGAAGCAAATAGGATAAAAGATGAAGAAATTAAGAAACTCCCAATTGATGACATAATATGTCAGTGGTATCAGGATGACCAGATATTTAAAATGGCAGAAAAAATTATCGGTGGTAAAATTGGAATTGATAGGCCGGGTGAAAATTACGAATTTGTAGATATTAGCAAGATACATCTTCCATTACTTGATACTGAAGTTGAAAGATTTAAGAACCTGGGGCAGAAAGTAACAAAGATTGTTTCAAAGGTATGTCATGAAATAAGCTGTGGTATGACTGAAATTCAGGTTGCAGGAAATTTAGCTAATTATTTCTGGGCAGCAGGAACGATACCTGTGGTACTACTGATTGCTGCTGATGAGAGAATTTCTAATTACAGACACCCAGTCGCAACTGATAAGAAGATTGAAAAATATGTTATGGTAGTAGTATGTGTTTATGAAAAAGGTTTAATTGTATCCATGACAAGACTTGTAAGCTTTGGTAAATTACCTGAGGAAATAAAACTTAAACACAAAGCAGTCTGCCAGGTAGATGCCACTTTCATATCATTAACAGCGCCAAACAGAAAAATTTGTGATGTTTTTAAATCTGGAATTGAAACCTATGGAAAAACAGGGTATCCTGAAGAATGGAAAAAACATCATCAGGGTGGTCCATGTGGTTATAAAACAAGATATTATAGGGCAACAGAAAAAAGCACAGATATTATTAAAGAAAATTACGCCTTTGCATGGAATCCTTCAATTACTGGAACAAAATCCGAAGATACAATTATTGTTGGTAAAAATGGTCCGGAAATTATCACACAAGATCCACAATGGCCAAAGATTGATATTGAAGTGGGAGGAATATGCATTCCAAGACCAGATATACTTTTTCGTTGATATTGTGTTTATTGATGGGATTTTCTTTTCAGGCTACTTTTGCAGCTGAAGCAACAAGACCAATCTCTGATGATGTTTATATAATAACAGTAGATGGCACAATTAACCCCGTTGTTTACTATAAAATAAAACGCGCCATATCGACTATAACCAAAAAACAAGGACAATGCTTAATCCTTGTTATGGATACTCCTGGTGGATTACTTGTTTCAACGAGAAAAATAGTTCAGGAGATACTTAATTCTGAAATACCTGTAATATGTTATGTTGCACCAAGAGGAGCACAATGTGCTTCTGCCGGAACTTTTATTGCTCTTGCATGTCATGTTGTTGCTATGGCACCTGCAACAAATATAGGAGCTGCCCACCCTGTAAGCATTGGTAGAGAAATGGATAAGACCATGGAAGAAAAAATTATTAACGATACTGTAAGTTTCATCAAAAGCATATGCAAACACACAGGAAGAAATGAAGAATGGGCTGAAAAAGCAGTTAGAGAAAGCATTTCTACGACAGCAGAAGAAGCAGTAGAAATAAATGTAGCTGATTTCATTGCCGATGATATGAATCAGCTGCTTGATAAATTGAATGGCAGGGAAATAAAGCTTGCTTCAGGAAAAAAAGTTGTTCTTGATACAAAAAGTTCACCTGCTGAAGAAATAAAAGAAAGTTTTGGAGAAAAACTTTTAGATACAATAAGTGATCCAACTGTTGCGTATTTGCTTTTGACAATCGGGATACTGGGCATCATAATTGAATTTTCTCATCCTGGATTCGCTGTTCCAGGTGTTGTGGGTACAATCTGCTTAATCCTTTCTCTTTTTGCATTTCAGACCTTCACCCAAAGTATTGCAGGAGTGCTTCTGATAGTTACCGGTCTTATTTTGCTTCTGCTTGAAATTTTTTCCCCAGGTTTTGGAATTTTTGCAGTAGGAGGACTTATCGCCATGGGTCTTGGTACCTGGTTATTTTTCCGTTCACCCCATAGTGAATTTCGTCCTCATGGTGGTTATATCATAGCAATATACTTGTTTCTCGTTGCCATGACAACAGGGTTACTTGTTTTGATAAAACGTACGCGCAACCTAAAAATAACGACAGGAAAAGAGGGAATGATAGGCAAAATAGGTCGAGCGGTGACAGATCTTAATCCTGAGGGTACAGTTTTTGTCCACGGTGAATATTGGAATGCCATCGCTTCAAAACAAAATATACCAGCCAATACAAAAATAATAGTTAAAGCGATAGATGGTATGGTCCTAACAGTGGAGAAAGTCGATGAAAATTAAAAGAGTTTATTCAGAAGAATCCTGGAGAATATTCAGAATAATGGCTGAATTTGTGGATGGTTTTGAAATGCTTGATAGAATCGGAGATGCCGTTACAGTATGGGGGTCTGCAAGAGTAGACAAACATAATCACTGGTACGAAGAAGCTGAAAAACTTGGTAAAATTCTTGTCCAAAATGGATATGCAGTTATAACAGGAGGTGGACCTGGCATAATGGAAGCAGCAAATAAAGGGGCTTATAATGAAGGTGGAAAGTCAATCGGTCTCAATATAGAACTGCCTCAGGAACAAAAACCAAACAAATACATTTCCCACCTTATTTCGTTCAGGTATTTCTTCGTAAGAAAAGTTATGTTTGTAAAATACTCAAAGGCATTTGTTATATTCCCTGGTGGTTTTGGTACTCTTGATGAATTTACCGAAGCAATTACCTTGATTCAAACCAAAAGAGCCGAAAAATTTCCGGTGATACTGGTAGGAAAAGATTTCTGGAATGGCTTTATAGAATGGATGATAAATTGCCAGGTAAACGAGGGATTTGTCTTAAAAGAGGATATCAAAATATTCACCATTGTTGAAAAGGCAGAACAGGTTATGAAGATAATCAAAGATTTTTACCGCAGGAAATAAGATATTGTTCAATGGTTTTCAAAATAGATGTAACCTTATTTTCGTTTTTTCCTTCAACAAAGACTCTTATAATCGGTTCAGTCCCAGAAGGCCTTATCCCTAACCATGCATCTTCAAAATCAATCCTCAATCCATCGGTATAATCCTTTTTACCTGATATAAATTCTTTTTCAAGACAATCGTACAAAACCCCTATTCTGTTAACAGGAAAACTGACTTTCCTTTTTACAAAAAAGTACCTTGGTAATTCATTAACAAACTGAGAAAGTTTCATCCCATTCTTTGCCATCATTTCAAGCGCCAAAGCCATCCCAGCAAAACTATCTCTTCCATAATGAAAATCAGGAAATACTACTCCCCCGTTACCTTCACCACCAGCAACAGCATTAACTTCTTTCATTTTTTCAACCACATAAACCTCACCAACCTTGGTTCTAAATAAGTTGACGCCTATTTGATTACAAATGTCTTCAATTATCTTTGTAGTGGCATTATTTACAACGACGCAACCCTTTTTTTTATTAAGCATCCATTTTATTAAAAGAGCAAGCCCCTGTTCTTCGCTTACAAAATTTCCATCTTCCAAGACAAGAGCAAGTCTGTCGCAATCAGGATCCTGTGCGAAACCAACAGTAGCGCAGTTATCTTTTACTGCCTTTGAAAGCTCTTTTAGGTGGTCAGGTATAGGTTCAGGATTATGAGAAAACTCACCTATTGGGATATCATTAACCATTAAAACATCACAACCAAGCATCTCTAAAAATCTCTTAGAATGCAAGGAACCTGCTCCCTGCACTGGATCAACCACTACTTTGAATTTGTTTTCTTTTATAGTGTGTGTATCAATACATTTGAAAAGGGCAATAAAAAATTCATCCATCAACTTATTATACGAGAAATATTGACCTGTCTTAGTCTTCCTGTTTTGTTTTGTATCTTTAAAAAAAGCAAGAAAATCTTCAAATTCTTCTGGATTTAAAAATGTACCTTTAGAACTTATCAATTTTATACCATTATATTGCAAAGGATTATGACTTGCTGTAATTACAGCACCAACGAAATCAGTATGTTTTTCAACAAACCACGTAATTGCTGGCGTAGGAACTATTCCGGCATCATAAACATTCTTACCTGCTTTTAATAGTCCTTGAATGAAACTTTTGGCAAGTTGATTGCCACTTGGTCTAGTATCTCTTCCTACAATAACTTTTTCTTGTTTCGTCCATAAACCAAATGCAATACCGATATCAAAAGCATGTTTTTCCGTAAGAGAATCACCGTATACTCCCCTTATGCCAGAAACACTAATAATTAAATCATCCATTTATACAATAGACTCAGGTAAAAGATATGTTTTCAAGCTTTCACTATTCAACTTTTCAAGTTGCACTGAATCCTCTATTCTAAATTGCCCAACCCTTAACCTGATCAATGACTCCTGGACTGCTCCATAACCAAGTTCTTTTCCAATGTCCCTACAAAGTGCACGAACATATGTACCGCTAGAACAAACAACCCTAAAAACAATCCTAGGGATTTCTATTTTTTTTATTTCAATTTCATGGATAACTACCTTTCGCGGTTCAGGTATAATGGTTTTACCTTTTCTATGTAGCTTATAAAGTCTTTCCCCCTGCTTTCTTAAGGCTGAAACAACAGGAGGAACCTGTTCAATTTCACCTTTAAAAGATGAAACAACCATACGAATCTTATCTTCATCAAGCATTAATGGATCTACCTGCTTTGCTGCGATAACCTTCCCTTGAATATCATCTGTGTCTGTTGTCATACCTAACAATAAACTTGCAACATATTCTTTCTCCATCCTAAGAAACTTGCTTGCCTTTTTTGTCGCATTTCCTATACAAATAACAAGTACCCCTGAAGCAAGAGGATCAAGTGTACCGGTATGTCCAATTTTTGAATTAAACCCAGGAATTCTTTTAATATATCTGATTACATCGTATGATGTAATACCAGCAGGCTTATCTACATTTAAAAAACCGCTTACACTTTTGTCAGTCCATCTGCGCATAGACTATCCTTGTTTTCTCTAAGGTACCTCAGAAATTTTCTAACAGCTTCATCCAGTGGAATATTCTTTAATGAAAAACCTGCCGCATTGTCATGACCACCACCACCAAAATATTCAGCAATTTTTCTTACATTGCAACGCTTCCGACTTCTTAAACTGAATTTTATTTCAGTTTCTCTCTCCTTTACAAGAAATACAAAATCTGTTTTTTCAATAGTACGCAAAATATCTATAACTATTTCTGAATCCTGTTCTGCTGCCTTCGTTTTTTTAAAAATACTCTGGTTTAAAATCGTCCAGGCTATATGAAACTCAGGATCAAACTGTAAGTTAACAAGAGCGTGTCCAAGAAGTAAAAGTGTTTCAACAGGGTTGTTATTATAAACATTGTCTGCAATTTCCTCAGGGTTTATTCCAGTCTTTAATAACCTTGTAATCACTGAAAGGGTTTCAGAATTAAAATTATATCTAAAAGAACCTGTATCTGTGAGAATTGAAACATATAAACATTCAGCAATATCCTTATCAATACAAGCCAGTCGGCTTGCAATAAAAAAACAAATTTCACCAACAGATGAACGTTTTTCACAAACCAAATTTATATCACCGAAAAAACTGTTCCCAGTGTGATGGTCAATATTAATCAGCAAGGAATCCTTTATAAATGACACAACCTTACCTACCCTTTGTTTGGTGCTGCAATCGAAAAAAATTGATACATCTGGCGTCAGAATTTCTTTGCTGTATGAATCTGGTGTGAAAATTTCTGAATATCCGGGTAAAAAGCTATAAATTTTTGAAGATGGCATTTCATTCATAACTACAACATTTTTCCCAAGTTTCTTCAGAATTCTCAAAAAAGCAAGCTCACATCCCAGCCCATCTCCGTCAGGTAATTGATGAGTAGTCAGCAAAAAATTTTTATGTTCTTTTATTGCCTCACATATTTTTACTATGGCTTTTCTTTCATTATTAGAAATAGACATGCTCCTCCACAACCTTGCTTATTTTTAATTTAAGAGTATCCAAACCTATTCCTCTCTTTGCCGATATAAAAATTGCGTCAGGATAATTATTCTTTAAAAAATTTATTTCTCCTTCGTCCACAAGGTCTATCTTGTTAAAAACAAAAATTTTTGGCTTTTCCTGAAGGTCAAGAATTTTTAACACCTCATCAATAGTTTTCAATTGTTTTTCAATGCTGAAATTTATAACATCTATAAGGCAGACAAGAAGATGCGAAAATCTAAGTTCCTCAAGCGTTGCTTTAAAAGCTGCAATAAGATGATGTGGCAAAGAGTAAAGCAACCCGACAGTATCGGAGATAAGGCAAAATTTTTTTCCCCCAAGATAAACAAGTCGTGTGAGAGGATCCAGAGTTGAAAAAAGTTTGTTATCAACTATAGCGTCATTTTTATGAGTTAGTGCATTAAGCAAGGTACTTTTTCCAACATTGGTGTAACCGATGAGAGCAACAAGTGGAAAATTCTTGCGCTGTCTTGAATCACGAATGATTTCTCTGTGTTTCTCTATCTCTTTAATTTTCATGTTAAGAAATCTAATTCTCTCTCTTGCCCTTCTTCTGTAGATTTCTAGCTTTTGTTCACCTGGGCCTCTTGTTCCTATTGTACCACCAAGTCTTGACAGATTCCCGTAAAAACTGGAAAGCCGCGGTAAAAGATAAGTCATCTGAGCAAGTTCAACTTGAAGCTTACCTTCTAGAGTATGTGCATGCCTGCCAAAAATAAAAAGGATCATTATAGTTCTATCGATTACCTTCACTTTCATAAAGCTTTCAAGATTCCGTTGTTGAACCGGCGTAAGCTCCTTTTCAAAAATAACTATATCGCATTTCTCTTCTGAAACCATTCTGGCTAGTTCTTGAATCTTTCCCCTGCCAAGAAAGGTTGCAGGATGAACTGGTTCTGGATATCTTACAATAACACTTTTTACTACATCCATTTCAAGTGTATGTGCAAGGGATTTAAGTTCTTCAAGATTTTCTTCAGAATTGTTTGAAAATCTATCATGAAATGAAACTATAATAACTCTCTTGCCTGAAAGGTCTCCACCAGTTAGAACGTTAGGACGTAACATCTGAACTTTGAATTTTTATAATTCTCACCAGCGAAATGAAATCTCTGTGTCCTTTTTTTCTTTTGTATCCTGTCTTTTTTTTCTTTTTGAATACATAAATTTTCTTACCCTTTTTCTCTTCAATAACTTCAGCAACTACACAGCAATTTCCCAGATACTTTTTGTCAGTTATAATTATTCCGTCTTTCTCAAGCGCAAAAATTTCTGTAATATTGAATTGCTCACCTTTTTTTTTCTTGAGTCTGAAAGATTCGATTACATCCCCTTCCCCAACATGAAACTGTTTACCTGATAAACCGATTATAGCTCTCATATGCCTTCTCCGGTTAGAAGTTTAATGTTTCTATCTATTTTAAAAATTTCTTCCTTAAGCTCATCACGAAGTTTTTTTGTCTTTTGTATAACATCCATCGGAGCCCTGCTTAAAAAAGATTGGTTAGCAAGTTTTTTTTCTAATTCATTATAAACCCTGGTAACTTTTTCCTTATCAGTCATCAGCCTCTGAATCTCTGCTTTTTTGTCTATGACACCCTTAACCTTTATTGAAAACCATCCCTTATCCCAATTTCTGACAATTTCATCACTCAAATTTATTTGCACCCGGGGCACTTTTTGAAATTTCACTTTTGACAAAAATTCTACGCTGTCTTTGTTATCATCACAATCTAGTAATGAAATTCCATTATATGAAGCCTCAAGCATACTTGTAAAGGGAATCTTGAAACATGCCTTAATATCTCTTATTTCAACGACAATCTTTTTTATTCTTTCCATCTGCTCTAAAGAATCATCAAATTGTAAGAATTGTGTAGGTTCAGGCCAAAAACTTGAAGTAACAAAGGTATCTGTTGTATCCATATATTTTTTAATTCTATTGTGAACTTCCTCAGTAATAAAGGGTATAAAGGGATGTAAAAGTTTAATCGTTCTGTCAAATACAAAAACAAGCACAGGAATTGCACATGAAATTAGATAAGAATCCTTCTCCTTATACTTCTTTGATAATTCAAGATACCAATCGCACAATTCATGCCAGAAAAATTCGTAAAGCAGATCTGCCGCTTCATTAAATCTAAAATTCTCAAGACACTGTGTAACCTGGGTAATTTTTATATTTAAAAGAGTGAGGATCCATTTTTCAGGAAGTCGAAATTCCTTTGAATTTTCATGTAAAGAATCCATTCGGAATTTGGTAAAGTTATTCCTTTCAGCAAGCATTTCAATATATCTGAAAGAATTCCAAATTTTATTCAAAAAGTTTCTTCCTTTATGATAAAAATTTCTAGGCAAAAATACATCTTGCCCAAATGCAGTCAGAGAAATCAAACTAAATCTTAGTGCGTCAGCACCAACTTCATCGATAATTTCTATGGGATCGATTGCATTACCAAGTGATTTACTCATTTTCCTGCCGGTTTCATCTCTAACAGTACCGTGGATATAAACAGATTCAAAGGGTTTCTTACCTGTAAATTCGAAACCAGCCATTACCATTCGTGCAACCCAGAAAAACAAAATTTCCTGCGCAGTTACAAGAGTGCTGGTTGGATAAAAATATTCGAGATCCTTTGTTTTATCTGGCCAACCAAAAACAGCAAATGGCCATAACCAAGAAGAAAACCATGTATCAAGAACATCTTCATCCTGCCGCAATTTATCACTATTGCAGCATGAACATTTTTCTGGCTTTTGAATTGAGGCAATCGGAGGACAGCCTTGGTTAGAACAGTACCATATCGGTATTCTATGTCCCCACCATATTTGACGGCTTATACACCAATCCTGAATATTGTTAAGCCAATGAAGATACAACTTTGTCCATCTTTCAGGATAAAATTTGAGCTGTCCATCTACTACTACCTTTATCGCTGGCTCTGCCAACTGTTTCATCTTAACAAACCATTGTTGTGAAACATATGGTTCTATTATTGTATCGCAGCGATAGCAATGACCAAGCCTGAATGTATAAGGCTCAATCTTTTCGATAAGTCCAAGTCTATTAAGCTGTTCAATAATCTTTTTTCTACACTCAAATCTATCAAGTCCCTTAAATATTCCTGCATTCTCATTCATCATGCCTTTTTCATCCATAACAGTAACAAAGTCAAGATTATGTCTCTTTGCAATCTCATAATCAACAGGATCATGTGATGGAGTTACTTTTACCGCCCCGGTTCCGAACTCCATTTCAACCTGAGTGTCAAATATTATTGGGATCAATCTCTCTACAAAAGGTAAACGAACTTTCTTCCCAAAAAGATTCTTGTATCTTTCATCTTTTGGATTCACAGCGACAGCTGTATCACCCAACATAGTTTCAGGCCTTGTGGTAGCAACAATGATGTAACCGTTTTCCTCAACTGGATACTTTAAATAATATAACTCACCATTGTTTTCTTTGTACTCAACTTCTTCGTCAGATAAAGCTGTTGTACACCTGGGACACCAGTTTATTATTCTTGTACCCCTATAAATGAGTCCTTTGTTGTAGAGTGAGATAAAAACCGTTTGTACAGCTCGGGAAAACTTTTCATCCATCGTAAAACACACTCTTTCCCAATCACAAGAAACACCGAGTCTTTTTAATTGTTCAATAATTCTGTTGCCATATTTTTCTCGCCACTTCCAAACCTCTTCAAGAAATTTTTCGCGACCAAGCTTTTCCCTCGTTAAACCCTTTTTCAAAAGCTCCTTTTCAACCACATTCTGAGTTGCAATCCCAGCATGATCTGTCCCGGGAACCCACAGAGTATTAAAACCCTGCATTCTTTTCCAACGTATGAGAATATCCTGGATGGTATTATTGAGGGCATGTCCAATATGAAGATATCCTGTAATATTTGGTGGTGGTATCACTATTACATAAGGAACACCAGTATAACCAGCTGGCTGAAAACATTTGCTTTCAAGCCATTTTTCGTACCAATATTTTTCAACTGATGCGGGATTGTATCTGCTGTTATTCATAAGTGCTTATTCCCCTATCGAATAGAAATTGATATCCTCTTTTACCACAACCACACTTCCATCCTCCTCAAGAATCCTACGAATTGCGCTGAAAATATCTTTTGCTTTTCGTGTTTCTGAATCAACACAGGCAACGCCCATCAAACACCTTTGCCATTTGTCATGATAATCAAGTTCTGCAATTGAAATGTTATACCGATTCCTTGATTTTACAAGTATCGACTGAATGATATTTCTTTTATCCTTCAAGCTTTGTGCAGATGGAATATGCAATTCCACCCTCCAAACTCCCACAACCATATTTTCCCTCCATCGCTTTCTAAATTAAAACTTAGGGAAATCTCATGCAAGTTAAACAGAATTTTAAAAAATATTATAATCCAT
>JAMWCC010000074.1 GCA_023818375.1 Candidatus Omnitrophota bacterium
CAATTTCTTCAACGCTCAGATTGATATGCCTTCTTCTTATCATCATTTTGGAGTATTTTTTCTTTTTCCTGTTTTATATCTTGTGCCTGCTGAAATGATGTTATTATTCGTGGTGTTATGAATATGAGCAGATTTGTTTTAACACTGCCCTTTGTTTCTCTTTTAAACAGTCTTCCAAGTCCTGGAATGTCTCCTAAAAATGGTACTTTTTGAACAGTGTTTTCTGTGTCATTTCGAATTAAACCACCAAGTACCACAGTTTGATTATTTGGAACAATCAATGTTGTATCTGCTTCCCTTTTTGCAGTTGTCAGTGCACCATCTGCTGTTTCAGTAATAACTTTTGTTACTTCCTGGTGTATTTTCAGTCTCACATACTTATCCTGACTTATCTGGGGGGTGATTTTGAGAATAATTCCAACATCCTTGTAGTCATAACTTCTTATTGTATCAGTTCCAGTACCACCTGTTGTAGTCGTAAATCTGGTCTCTTTTAGATAAGGGGTGTTCTCACTAACATTTATTACTGCCTCGGTATTATCTGCAGTCATTATCTGAGGAGTACTTAAAATATTGAATTGAGTATCTTTTCCTGAAAGTGCTAATTTCATATGGTCAATTAAACTTTTTGTATTTGTGAAACCAATCTGCAATCCACCTTTGTCACCAGCAATTTTCTCTACCCCGAATTTTGTCTCAGCTGAACCCTTGTAATTGTTGTGATCAAAATCCTGAACTGTTGCCCACTGAATTCCTATATCCTGTTCTCTTTTATAGGAAACCTCTGCAATAAGTGCTTCTATCAAAACTTGATTTGTCATCACATCAAGTTCTTTTATCAAATTTTCAATATTGGTAAAATCATCTACCTCAGCATAAATAATGATTGAGTTTGTTGCCTTTACAGCAACTGCTGAGGGTTGAATTATCTGTTGACCGGGTCTTGTAGGTTGAATTCTTTTCTTTGATAATATATCATTGAGGGTTTTTGCAACTTCTTCAGAATTTGCATTCTGGAGTCTAAAAACACGTAAAGATTCCTTTCCTGGTGGACTTGGCTGGTCAATTGCCTTTACAATTTCCAACATCTTTTTAATATTTGCTCCGAAATCAGCGAGAAATATTGTGTTACTTCTTGAATCAAAAGAAATCTGGCCTGCTTTTGAAAGGTATGGTGTTAGAATCTGCGATATTGTCTCTACAGGATAGTATTTCATTGGAATTATCTGTGTGATATGCTGGTCAAGTTTATCATCACCAATGTCTCCATAGTTAACAATTGGAGATCTGGCACGGCCATCAGTTGAAGGGATTATAAATGAGACCCCATCCCTTTTTACAATCGTAAACCCATAAAGATTCAGCACTGCCTGAAAAACCTGATAGAGCCTATCGCTTTCAACGGGTTTTTGAGAAATTATGGTCACTGCTCCACGCACAGCCGGGTCTATCACGTAGTTTTCACCCGTAAATTCACTGACAAGCTTGATAAACGTAAGTATGTCAACATTGTTAAAATTCAAAGTAAATTGCTTTTGTGCAAAGCAGCCAACACAAAAAAATAGAAACACGCCTAAGGCAATTTTCTTTTTTTTCATTTTTATGGGTTATCGTCTTGGCACGATGCCAGGTTCAACCATTCCCGGTTGCCCCTGACCCATGGTCTGTTGGTATCTCTGTTCAAGGTTAGAAATAAATTTTTCAAGGGCTTCTTCAGCCACTTTTTTTACATCAGGGTCAGGGTCTTTTGCCATGTTCAGAAGGATTCTCATGATCAAAATGTCATTTGCGCTTCTCGCATATTGCGTACCAGAAGATGAAGTGGTCCTTGTCCCCCTATATTGGTCACCTTCCTGTGTCCTTATCACAAATAGCCTTACTGCATACTTCCTAACAACAGGGTCTGGGTCGTTCATAAATCTAAGTAAGCTTGCATCTGTTCCAAATATCTGGTCAAGGGCTATTGAAACAAGGTCCCTTATCTCAGGGTCAGGATCCGCAAGCATTGTGAAAAATTCAGGAATTACTGCTGTTGTACCAAGTCCACCTGTATCATAATTGCTTGAAGAACTTGAAGATGTGGTTCTTCCGCCCCTCATACCAAAAATATCGCCGATGCCAGTGGTAGATGATGAAGAACTTGTTGAGGTTGTTGTTCCTAAAGTCATTCCACCAACAAGCGACTGCACTGCCTGCATTCTCACTTCCTTATTTGGGTGCCTGAGCATATTGGTAACAGTTGCAACGACAAATTCTGCACCACCTGTATCATAATACCCAGAAGTCCCGCTTGTTCCAGTGCGTGATCTTCCAGTAGTTATTCTACCGGTACTTGTTGATGTTCTTGTTGAAGTAGTCTGGGCAAAAAGCTCAATAAATTCAGTCAGAAAAACTACAAGAAGAAGCGCTGTAACAATTTTCTTCATTTTACCCTCCTTGTTTAACCTATCCCTCCAATGTTTAGACGCGTACTCTTCGAAACAGTTTACATAAACTAAAACTTCTCAAGTATTCCACCATCTATCTTTTTCTCAAGTTTTTCTACATCTGGTTTGCTTACAAAATTTGCATCTTCATAGGTACTTATCACCCTGGGTGTCAAGAATAGAAGCATCTCGCTTCTTGTGTTGCTATAGCTTGGCTTTTTGAAAAGATACCCCAGAAGCGGAATATGCTGCAAAAATGGTACACCTGAAGACCTTACTTCCTTTCTATCCTGAATCATGCCGCCAATAATAAGAGTCTGCCCATCATAAACAACTATGTTCTGATTTGTTTCTCTGCTTGAAATAACTGGCTGTTCAGTTGAATATGTCTGACCACCAGCTGTGGCTGATAATCTTCTTATTTCTATCAGTCTGGCGTCATATATATTTAGATTCAAAAAAACACTCCTGTTTCTCTGAATAATAGGGGTTACCATAAACTCAGTACCAACTACATCTTCAAAAACATTAAATGTTGCTGTTGTTGTTATGGTCTGCTGTTGTTGAGAAACAGTTGATTGAGGGATTAAATAAGGTACGTTTTGTTCCACTGAAATGATAGCCGTTGTACCATTCAAACACATAATCTTTGGTGCCTGCAATAGTTTCACCTGTCCCTTGTTACTCAGCGCCTGTATCAACATATTCACATTGTAGTTTGTAATACCAAATCCAAATGTACCAGCAGGAAGCGAAGAAGAAACACCAGGGGTGAAGTTTGGATTGTCTCCAAATCTGGGTCCAGTAAGAGTCCCTCCTGAGCCAAGGGCTTCTACAAGACGAGAACTCACAAGCCAGTCAATGCCAAGAGTGTTGTCATCAGAAAGGACGATTTCTACAAGTTTTGCTTCAATAAGAACCTGTGATATTGGTGTGTCAAGAGAAGAAACAACCTCACCAATTTTTGATGCTGTTTCTTCATCCGATGCATCAACGATTATTGAATTTGTCCTTGGTTCGTGAACGATTGTTTGAAGAGGAAATGTTTCTTTAAGTGCTTTCATTATGCTAAATGCATCTCCATAATGAACCTGAAAAACCCTTCTCAACCTCGCCTTAACAGCTGCCGCGGATCTGTTGAATTCTTCGGCTGTCATAATCTTAATTACACCGTTGTCTTCAACATATTTCAGGTTATTTGCTTCACATATGAGGTCTAACACCCTTTGTAGCGGTAAGTCTTTCACATTAATTGAAACCCTGCCTGTAATTCCCTGCATCAAAACTATGTTTGCACCTGTCAGATCGTAAATAAGCTTTAGTGTCTGATTTAAGTCTGCATCTGTCAGATTTAGTGTGACAGGGTATTCACCTACCTTACCCAGGATTATTCCAGGTTTCTTCTCTTTAATCAGTTCATCTATTTGAAACCTTGCCTTATTGGCAAGGCGCACTGCTTCTAAAAATCTATCGTTTTCGTATGCTTCTTTCGCCATTTTCAGGGTAGAACGAGGACCAAGAAGCTGAAATTCTGTAAGTTTCCCTTCTTTTTCAACAGTACTAAGATAATTTGCTGTGTTCAAAAGCACCTTCTGCGCTTCTTCTGACAATGTTTCTAGTTCTCCTTCTTTTATTACTTCCACTTCTCTGACAGCCTGACCCTGAACCTTATACGAAGCAACAGGTACTGACTTTCCCAGACGACCTTCTGCGGTTCGAAGATAATGTGAAATTTGAGATTTCTTGTATTCTGGTGCAAGTCCTTGAATCTGTTTGAATAGTGCTATAGCCCTTGCATAATCCTTTTGATAATAGCTTTTGATGGCGTCACTATAAAGAAGGTCAAGCTCTGTCGCATTTGTTAAAGAAGAGCGTGCTGTCTGTGAACTGGTAGGTATAATGCCTAACAGACAGTAGATGCAGCCTATCAATAACACTATTTTTGATGTTCTCATTTTCCCCCCACTTATTTTACCCTTACTTTAAAGAACAAGTCAAGTTACTCAGCCGGGATTTCAACAATAATTCCTTCTTTTGATAGCGTAAGAACTCCTTTTTCTTTTTTCAATATTCTGAAGCCTTCGACAACATCGCCAACTGTTACCCTATATGTTCTCTGTTTCCCCTCAAGGAAAATGTATTCTATTCCTTCCATAACCAATCTACCCCTGTAAACAAGCGGACACTCAACCTGCGGCACAATCAAAGGTGAAACTTCTGGTTTTGAAACAGGTGAAGGTGGTAAAATCCTTGAAACTGTCGTTTCTGAGACCGATGGTAAAGGTGGTTCTGGTTTTTCAGGTTTTAAAATCGGTGTTATTTTTTCAGGTTTTTCTCTAACAGGTTTTTGCTCGGGTTGAGAGACTATTGAAGGTTTCTTTTTAATTGTTATTATCTCAGGTTTATACGCCAGCATTATCTCTGCCTGTCTTGGCTTTTTCATCAATTCCATTGTCAACACTCCACCCGAGAATGGATCTCTTTTTCCTTCTATGTTTATTGTCGGAACCTTGTATTCTTCTGTTTTTACTTCTTCAAAAGCAATGGCTGTTGTTTGCTTTTCAGACTTGGATTTCTCGGTTTCAAACATTTCCTCAAATCTTTCTCGGGGTGGTTGCCATCTCATTGTATAGAAAAGAATTTCACCCAACCAAATCAACAGTAAGAGGAAAAAAAGGAACCTGAAGGCATTCTTCCTTAAAAAAGGTCCAAGCTTTATCGGTTCTTTATATTTCTTCTTTTCGGGTTTTACCGCTGGTTTAACTGCCTTTACAGGAACCGGCGTGATTTCGGGCACCTGCACAAAAGATGCAGCCTGAGGTATCTTCATACCCTTTGCTTTCTTTACAGCAGCAGAAACAGAACTCACTATAGGACCAAGTAATGCAGCTATTGTTTTTTGCAGACCTGAAACAGAACTGTTGATCCTTGTTGAAAATTCCTTAAGATTTCTTTCAAATTCTTTTCGGGCTTTTTCGGCTTCTGCTTGCTGCTGCTTTTTCTTTGCGGCAAGAAGAATTTCTGCCTTCAGCAATTGTTTCTTTTGAAGCGCAAGTTGCTTCTGCCGTGCTCTGAATTCAGCTATCTGGATCGCTTTTGCTTGTCTTTCTTGTCTTGAGGCAATTGCAGAAATCTCTTTTTGCTTTTTTAGTGCCTCATATCTATCTCTTGCCTGGGCAAGTTCTTTCTGCCTTTTCTCTTTTAGTTCTTTAAGGAATGCAAGGAGTTTTTCTCGTCTGATAGGTCTTAAATCCAAAGATTCTCGTGGAACTTTTACAAAAACCGGTTTTTCTTTTGCCAATCTTTCCTTTGTTTCTTTTTGTCGCAATTGCTCTAATTGATACCTTTCCTTAGACTGCCTTATAAACTCAATAAGCCTCTGCTTCTGCTGTTGCCTTTTAACCCTTAAAACCTCAAGCGCCCGCTCTCTCTCCTGCCGCAGTTGCTCCAGCTTAAGCTCTTTCTCCTTCCTGCGTTGCTCTATCTGCTTCCTTCTGGCTTCCTGGAGAGCCTTCTTCTCCTGTACCTTCTCTATCTTTGCCCGTATCAACTGCTGCCTTCGAACTTTCTCAGCCTCAAGCTTTGCAGCTTTTTCTGCCTCTAACTTCAAAATCGCTTGCTTTTTGGCTTCCTGCCTTACCCTACGGCGTATCTCAGCTTCTTCCCGACGTCGAGATTGGTCCGCCTCTATATCAGCCCTCACCTTCTTTATAAACTCAATAAGCCTCTGCTTCTGAAGGCTTCTTCTTGAATCAATAACCTTTTTTTCTTTTCTGTTGGGTTTTTTTCTAAAATTCAAAGAAGGCTTCCTTTCCTGTTTTTTATCCGTAGGATAGCGCTCTTCAGAAGAATCTGAAATTTCACCACCCCCACCAGAAGAGTCTGAAGGAGGAGCAAAACTGAAAGCAAGGATGGGCTTTCTAAATGTTTTTCTCTTGAAAAGAGCAAAAGTAGATGGCTTTCTAATAAAGGTATTGGTTTGTTTAACCCTCTTAAAGTCCTTTTTTTCAACAACTTTGTGCGTCTGCTTTTTTGAAGCGATAAAATCCTGTACAAGCTTCCGTCTTGCCTTTCTGTCAAGACTTCTCCAGTGCGTAATGAAATCTTTTTTCATTATCTACCCTATCTTGCAGGCGGAGACTGAACCTGAACAGGTGTCTGCCCTGATGATTGAGGTTGCTGCCCACTACCAGTTGCTTTAGCCACAGAAACTGTTTCTGAAATTGTTGCTGCTTTTTCTATCATAACAGCATTAATTTTGAAATTACCCTGAAACAGACCAGAACCCTTCCTTGTTATTGCAAAACTCTCAACTGTAAAAAAGGAAGAAGGATTATTCAGATACCGCAAAAATCTCATTATCTCAACACTTGTCCCGGTAATTGAAACATCAAGCGGTAGTATCTTATAAAAGGCAACGGTTGAAGGTATTCCCGGAACAACAGAATTAACCACACTAACCCCTGAGTCAATTAACAGATCCAAAATGTGTTTTATAATCGTGATCTGGAGCGAAAAGAGTGGAATCTGATCTTTCGATGGAAAACCAGTTTCCTGAAATCCGAAAGAAGAAGGGATAATGACGTTGTTCTTGCGGGCTTTTTTCGTTAGTAGATCGTTTGTTTCAAAAAGAAATTCCTTAAACTCCACATTCGGAAAAACCTTGAATTCTGGGACTTCAGGATAGGTAGTGGAAAAGCGGTTTAACAATGAATTAAACTGGGTTGCTATCGCGGTGTACTGCTTTTCAAGTCGGTTTACAAGCTCTGGTGAAGGAGCAAGTTCTTTTTGGGTTTTATATTTTTTTATCTCTTCATGCTTCGCCTTTATCTCCTCTTCAATTTTCTTCAATTCCTGCCTGGTTTTGTTGATTAGGTTGAACCCATATCCAAGTATTCCAAGAACAACAACGAGAAAAACAAACACAAGATTTTTCTTGAGAAAACTAAGAACTTTTTTCATTTTACCTTTGCTGTTAAAAGAAACTTAAGTTTTCCAGTCTCGCGATCAAGTTCACATGAATCAATAACGACCTCAGAAAGGAACTCAAGTTTCGACAACTTCTGAACAAAAATCTTAAAATCAGAAAATGCACTTCGTATATCTGTTGCAACAACCTCTCCATCAATTGTTAACACACCAATATTTTCAGGCAATGATGTCGGTGGAGTAGGTGCTGGCTGCGAAGGTGCAGCAACTGCAGGTGCAGCCGGCGGTGGCTCAGCAGGAGCACCAGGAGCAACGGGTGCTCCGGGTGGTGGTGGTACTTCACCAGGTCCTGGTGGTCCAGGAGGTTGAGGACCAGGCGCTGGTGGAACTTGAGCTGGTGCAGCCTGAGCAATCTGTGTACCCGACGGATAGATATTGTTAAGATAAATTCTGCTACTGGGCAGAGAATTGCCAATTTCTAAAATTCTCGCCAACCACAAAATCTTCTTGTCAAAAAGATTTTGAATAACCCCTATTTTCCCCTTTACATCATTTATACTTTTTTGTAAGGCTTCAACCTGTGGTTTAAACTGTTCGTATTCCTTCAGGGCTGTGTCAAGCTCGGTCTTGTAATTTTCATATGCGGTTTTCTCTATCTGCAGGAAAAAAAGTGGTGTAAGTGTAAGAAGTATCGCCATTACTGTTGAAAGAAATATATAGGGTCTGTTTTCTGCGAATTCCCTCATTCTGAGGATTTCCACAGGAAGCATGTTAATATCTACAATTGCCTGATTAATTGTTTTAAGCCCGATACCACAAGCCACAACAATCTCACAACCTTTGTCGGCAAGGAATTCCTGATATTCAGGGTTTACGTCGCAGAAATCAAGAACATTGAGATATGAAACCTGTACCCGTAATTTTTGTTCAAGATATTCTTTCAGACCAATCATTTTTGATGTACCACCACAAATTAGAAAACGATTTAGGTCAGGACCTTTCAGAGTAAAACGCCAGTAATCAATGGAATTTTGCAACTCTGTATTCAATGAATCTACAATTGAAGCCACTGCATGAGATTTCATGCCCTGCTCAATTTTTATTTTTTCCGCATCCTGAAACTCAATTTTCTGTGAATCCATCAATGTAGAGGTAATACTATCACCGGTTGTCGTAAGGGACCTCATTAATATCTTATCCTGATAATTGATGATGAGATTTGCTGTCTGGGCCCCTATGTCAAGAACCGCCTGACATTCCTGGGGGTTGTAAAATGGAGAAATTCGATAGATGTTGTAAAGAGCAAAAAAATCTGTATCCAGGGATTCAAGAACAAGGTTAAAAGGAACAAGATGCGCAATGTAATCATTTATGAGATCTTTTTTTGCGGCACACAGAAGAACCTGGAATGTTTTATCGCTCTCAGCAATAATCTGGTATGACCAGGCAACAACTTCTATGGGAAATGGAATCTGTTGCTGGATTTCGAATTTCAATATATCTCGAAGTTTTCCAAGAGGAACCTTTGGTACAGTGATCACTCTTACAAGAATACCCCTTCCTGGAAGACTCACTGTGGCTCTTTTTACCTGAATGGATTTTACAAACTCTTTCCCCTCGGTTCTTAAAACAGGCAGCCTTGCGTCATATGGAAAGTTGGGTGCGTCATACTGCTGATAATAGTCAATTGCGAATTTTTTATTATTTCTACCAGGCGTCAATTCTATTGCTCTAATATGGAGTGTACCGAAGTCTAATACCAGATGTTTCGCCCTGCCTATCCTCATACGCTCAAAGTCCTGGTAGAAAAAATATTTTTACCTTTTCCGACGACCCATACAAGGTCTCTGTCGGACCAGGCTTTATATTATGAACACTAAAACTTAGTTGCGGGGGACCGATTTGAACGGCCGACCTCCGGGTTATGGGCCCGGCGAGCTACCACTGCTCCACCCCGCAGCGAGTTATATTTTATTGTGCCTGTTTAAGTTTGTCAACTCTTTACCGATTTCTGTTTTCAGGGTATGAATAATCCTTTTGGCTTGCTCGGAAGCACTTTTCATCTTTCTTACCATATTCTCAAGATTATCTATCCGTTCATATAGAAGAAATAGATAGACAATACTGAGGTCAATGAGATCAGCATGAGGCATTGAAACACGCAAACTTTTAAGCTCTTTGTTTATTTTTTCTTCAATTCTTCGCATAAATGCTTCATCCTTTTCTGTTACAATAGTACAGCTTCTACCAAGTACCGTAATAACATGCCTTTTCATTTTCTGAGGGTTATAGAAAATTTCTTTTCCAGGTTACCAATCAAAGCCTTTATAATCTCATCCACCTTCTCTCTTGTAAGTTTGCCATCAGCATTTGATAGTACAACAGTTATTGAGACACTTGTGGTACCCGCGGGAATGTTTTTCCCTCTATAAATGTCAAAAACCTTCACGTCTTGAAGAAACTCGACACTTTCATAAAGAAACCTTTCGACTTCAGCCCAGTTTACAGAATCGGGTATCAGAAGTGAAAGGTCCCTTGAAAGGGGTAAAATTTTAGGTAATGGCTTAAAGGTAACTTCCAAAAATCCTCTCTTCACAAAATCCGTCAAAAACACTTCACAAACGAGCACATTTTCTTGCTCAAGGTCATACTTGTTTAAAATATCCTCTGAAGGTATTATTAAACGAGCCTTTAAACTACCAGCCGGGTCAGAAAAGTTTATTATTGTTCCCTCAGAACATCTATTTATGCTGGGCGAAATATTATCATAACCAATCACCTTCAAAAGAGTTTCTATTTTGCCCCTGAAAGAAAACAAATCAAAACAGTTCATAGATGCAAGGCACATTGCAGGTCTTTCAGACGGTTGTGAATCCATCACACAATAGATATTTCCTATTTCAAAAATTGAAATTTTATCTATTTTGACATTATGATTGTCCCTCAAATTTCTCAGAATACCCGGAACCAATGAATTTCTCAAAAATGAATAGTTTTTCGAAAGGGGATTGATGATCTCAACAGGACAATCAGAAGAGAAATCCAGTTCATTCTTGTCTGTAAGCCCGTGGTTTATCACTTCTGTAAATCCAAGACGTACGACAATATCTTTTAGCTCATCAAGATATATAAATTCAGGTGAGGAACATGTATAGGCAATTGATGCGCAGGGCATCCTTTCAGGAATCTTATCATATCCCCAATACTTGGCAATCTCTTCTATAATATCGACGTCCCTTTCAATGTCATTTCTACCTTGCGTCAGTTCAACCTTTAAATTTCCATTTTCCAAATTTACAAAAAATCCAAGTTTTTTCAAAACTGTAATTGAAAAATCTTCAGGAATTTCGCATCCAAGATATGAATCCACCTTTTTCCTATGTACAACCACTGTTTTCTTCTGTGCAATTTGTTTTCCTGCACTGCACAAAATAGAAATTTTCCCACCGCAAACTTCCTGGATAAGTTTACAGCACCTATCCAGGGCTGGAATAACCAGAGAGGCATCTGCCTGCTTTTCAAATCTTGCTGAAGCATCAGTCGTAAGCCCAAGAAACTTTGATCCTCTTCTTATCCTCGATGGGCTGAAGAAGGCACTTTCTATGAATAAATTTTTTGTTTTCTCACTAACCTCTGTATTAAGCCCACCCATAATTCCTGCAATGGCAATCGGCTTTTCAGCATCTGCAATTACGAGTACTTCAGAAGAAAGCGTTCTCTTTTCACCATCCAAGCTAATGATCTCTTCTCCATTCATAGCACGTCTGACAACTATTTTTTCTTTTAGAAGATCAAGGTCAAAGGCATGAAGGGGATGACCGAATTCCCACAACACAAGGTTTGTTATATCAACAACATTGTTTATACTGCGAAATCCAGCTGCAATTATCCTTTCCTTTAGCCAATCTGGCGAGGCACTTACATTAACACCTTCAATTATTCTACCAGCGTAAAAATTGCAATCCTGAAGCGATTCAATCTCAACTGAAATTGATCTTTGAATCTCTTCTTTTATCCTTCTATCTGGGTAGATGGGTTCAATCTTCCCAAACGGTGAAACTGCTCTGATAATCCCCAGGGCACTCAATAGATCCCCTCTGTTAGCAGGAACTTCTATCTCGATGAAAACATCCCCGTCATGGGTTGAAAGCACTGGATTTAAACCAAGCCTGCTCAACCAATCTTTAATATCATTTTCTTCAAACGTACCCTTAATATAATGTCTGAGTATTTTCAAACTGTATCTCATATCTGCTTACCTGAATTGCTTCAAAAATCGCATGTCATTGGAAAAGAAGTGTCTGATATCATCTATCTTGTACTTAATCATTGCAATCCTGTCTATTCCTGCGCCAAAAGCAAAGCCTGTAATATTTTCGTCATTCACACCTGCTTTCCGAAAAACCTCGGGATGAACCATCCCTGCACCCAGAATTTCAAGCCATCCAGTATAAGCACAGGTCTGACAGCCATTACCATCACATATAACGCAAGATATGGATATCTCGGCACTGGGTTCAGTAAAAGGAAAATACGAAGGTAAAAATCTCACCTTTATTGAATGCCCAAAAAGTTCTTTTAAAAAAAATGTCAACACTGCTTTTAAATTACTGAAACTAATATCATAACCAACCATCAACCCCTCAACCTGATGAAAAACAGGTGAATGTGAAGCATCAAAAGCATCCCGTCTAAATGTTTTACCAATAGCTATTATTCTCAAGGGCACGGGCATTTTCTGAAGTACTCTTACCTGAACAGGACTTGTATGCGTTCGCAATAGAAACTTTTTCTGTTCATCAAGGTAAAACGTATCCCACATATCCCTGGCAGGATGGTCTGCAGGAGTATTCAGTGCTTCAAAATTGTAAAAGTCTGTCTCTATTTCAGGACCTGTGTGGATTCCAAAACCAAGGCCTTGAAAAATTCTTACAATCTGCCTTGAGACAAGCGTAATCGGATGAAGTGTCCCATATTCTGTAGGCAACCCAGGAATGGTTAAATTAAATGCGTCTGCTTGACTGGCCGATGTCGTTGAAGCCAACAACTTCTTTTTTTCTTCATATAGTGTTGTTAGTTGTTTTTTTGCAAGATTGATCTTGCTACCAAGAATCGGCTTTAAGGATTGTTCCATTTGTGGAATTTTTGAAGTAAGGGCTGCAAAAATTCCTTTTCTTCCAAAATACTTAATTCTCCATTTTTCAAGCTCATCATCATCCTTGATAGCTGATATTTCTTCGATCGCATTTTTCACAACAGTATCTATATCATTTATCTCAAACATAAAGCCTTTCCTTTTCTATGTAATAAAGAACCTTTTCAGGAACAAGGTATCTTATGGATTTACCAGATTTAATCCTGCTTCGTATTAGTGTCGAAGATATATCGATCCTTGGAATATCGAGCATTTTATATCTTACCTCAAAAGGGAAATTGTCAATTTGTTGTGTGTTTGAACTTCTTGGTGCAACGATAAACTCAAATTCTTCAGCAAGCTTATGCGCATTAAACCAGGAAGGTAAAATTACAAAACTATCCCACCCAATAATAATAAAAAAGGATGCAGAATCCTTGCTACTAAGAATCTTCATTGTTTCATATGTGTAGGAAATCCCTTCTCTTTTAATTTCAATATCAGATGTCTCAAAAAAGCTATTGTCCTGCACAGCAATTTCTGTCATTTTCAATCTGTGAACGGCTGGAGCCACAGGTGCTGGCCTATGGGGTGGAATTCCTGCAGGGATAAAAATAATTTTGTTAAGGTCAAACTGCTGTCTTGCAGTTTCTGCAATAATAAGATGTCCCAGGTGTACTGGATCAAAACATCCACCAAAGATACCAATTTTAAGTTCTGATCTGTCCATTTCCATAAATCAAGTACTTGTAGGTTGTAAGTTCCTCTAATGCCATTGGACCCCTTGCATGAATTTTGTCTGTACTGATGCCAATTTCAGCTCCAAGTCCAAATTCGCCACCATCAGTAAACCTTGTTGATGCATTATGATAAACGCATGCTGAATCAACCTTGTTCAAAAATTTTTCGGCTGTTTTTGTATTTGAAGTAAGTATTGAATCTGAATGTTTTGTTCCATATTTATTAATATGTGCTATCGCTTCGTCAACGCTGCTGACAATCCTTATAGAAATTATCAAATCAAGATACTCCTGGTACCAATCAGATTCATCTGCTGGTTTTGCATCGGGTATAAGCCTCAAGGTTTCATGACATCCTCTTATTTCCACATTGTTCTGCCTAAACAACTTAGCCATTTCAGGAAGGAAAACAGAAGCAATATCCCTGTGAACAAGCAATGTTTCAACTGCATTACAGGTTCCGGGTCTTTGTACCTTGGCGTTAAGAGTTACAACAAGCGCCATATTTACATCAACTTCTTTATCAACGTAAATGTGGCACACTCCTTTGTAATGTTTAATAACTGGAATTTTGCTGTTTTCAACCACAGCCCTTATCAAAGATTCTCCTCCCCTTGGAATAACAAGATCAATAAGACTATCAAGTGAGAGCAGATATTTGACTGCCTTTCTTCCACCTTTTGATATAAATCCAACAGCATCAGAAGAAATCCCAGCTTTCTCCAGTGCCTTTTTGAGACACTCTACAAGTATTTCGTTAGAATTTACTGATTCACTCCCACCCCTAAGTATTACACAATTTCCACTTTTTATGCACAATGAAGCGGCTTCTATCGTAACATCAGGTCTTGATTCATAAATAATTGCTATTACACCTATAGGAACCCTGACCTTTGTAATAATCAGTCCATTGGGTCTGGTTGTCTTTTGTATAACTTTTCCAACAGGATTCTCAAGACTTATAAGATTTTTTAGTGCACCAGACATCTTTTTAACCCTTTCAGCATTTAAAAAAAGCCTATCAATGAAGGCCTTTGAATAGCCTAATTTTTGACATTTTGTAACATCTTTCTGATTGTACTTAAGGATTTTGTCTTCATTTTGAATAAGTATTTCTGAAAGGTATTCAAGAAAACAGTTTTTTTTATCTGTGGATAAGGCAGTCATATCATACGAACAAAGTCGTGCTTTTTCTGAAACAAGCTGTACATGTTGTTTCCATCCAATCATTTTCCCTCCGGAATAAAAATTGTTCCTTCCTTTTTCCCAAGAAAAATATCCTTGATTATCCAGGGTTTTTTTCCATTGGCTATAATTCCATAGCAACCCAGTTCAAGAACCTTTTTCATCGCAAGTATCTTTGATTCCATCCCGCCACTGCCAAGTTTCGAAGGGGTACCTTCTCTGGCAATCGTAATGTGTTTTTGTGTAATTTTTCTAACTTCCGAGATAAAATTTACCTTTCCATTGTGTTTAGGATCTGCATCAAAAAGGCCGTTGACATCCGTTAAAAGAACAAGCATATCAGCGCCAATAAGCTCAACAACCATTGCTGAAAGTTGGTCGTTGTCTCCAAATCTTATTTCTTCAAAAGCAACAGCGTCGTTTTCATTAATAACAGGTATAATCTTGTACGTAAGAAGCGTCTCAAGTGTCGCAAGAGCGTTTTTCCTTCCTTTTTTTGATTCGAAGATGTCTCTTGTGAGTAAAACCTGACCAACATTATAGCCCTCTTCCCTGAAAATTCTTTCGTAGAATCGCATTAGTCTACTCTGTCCAACACTTGCTGCTGCCTGAAGTTTTGCCATTTTTGTGGGCCGTTTTTTCCATCCAAGTATTTGCATTCCAGCGCCTATGGCGCCAGATGTAACAATAATTACCTGCTTGCCCTTTTCCATTAGCCAGCACACCTGCAGACATAGATGTTCCATCAAAGAAGTGTCAAGACGATGTCCGCTTGAAGTTAAAACATTTGTCCCAATTTTAATGACAATCCTTTTTACCTTGTTGACAATTTTGTATCTTTCATTATTTTTCGTCATTTCATATTTCCATCCTGAGTTTTTTTGCCTTCTCGATCCAGGTCTTTAAACTCTCCATGTCTTTTTTTTCAATCAAATCCTCGATCCTTTCAAGGTTTTTTTTAAATCTTCTCGAAGCACCAATAATATTTTCACAATTGCTTATAAATATCTCTGACCATATTTCCTGATCGCTTGCTGCGATCCTTGTCGTATCCTTAAATCCAGGTCCAATACATTCTTTTACCTGCTGTCTATCAGCCAGATTATCAAGCATCTCTATAAGCAGAAAGGCAATAACATGAGGAAAATGGCTGGTGTAGGCACATATCTCATCGTGGATTGATGCTTCCATTTCTACTACCTTGGCATCAAGATTCTGCCAGAATTTTTTTATCGTTTCTATAGCATGGCTGTTTGAATTCCTGGCTGGAGTAATAATGACTGTCTTGCCAGAAAACAAAGAAGGATCAGAAAATTCTATACCCCTTTTTTCAGAACCCGCCATTGGATGTGAACCACAAAAGTTGTGACCGGGTGGAAATGAATTTTCTACTGTTTCAACAATCATTTTCTTTGTGCTACCAACATCAGTAAAGAGAAGGTGGGGCTTCGTTTTGGAAATAACCCCTGCCCTTTCAATATTCGGACCACGACGTGCGCACAACATTACACGCACGCACTCCTCGATAAACTTTGAAAAGCTTTCAACTGGTACATCAATCGCACCAACCCTCAGGGCTTTTTCAATTGTTGAGCTGCTTCTGGTAAATCCATAAACTCTTTCAGCAAGCCTCCTTTCCTTTACAGCAAGAGCAATAGACCCACCCAGCAGTCCAATACCAGCGATTCCAATACTCTGGAAAATTTTCATGGTGCATCAGGTTTGTTCTGACTTCTGACTCATTTGCCTAAACACAGAGAACATTTCAAGCGGTATTGGAAAAACAAGGGTTGAATTCTTTTCAGTTGCTATTTCTGAGGCTGTCTGGAGGTACCTGAGTTGAATTGCAATTGGGACTTCTGATAGCTTTTTTGCTGCAGCCACGAGTTTTTCACTTGCCTGATATTCACCTTCAGCATTGATTATCTTGGCACGGCGTTCCCTTTCAACTTCAGCCTGGCGCGCCATCGCCCTTTTCATTGTATCGGGTAGCTCAACTTCCTTTATCTCGACTATGCTAACCTTTATACCCCAGGGATCTGTCTGTTCATCAATTATTTGTTGAAGTCTGTGATTGATTTTATCTCTTTCAGATAAAATTTCGTCTAGCTCCATCTGACCAAGCACACCCCTTAGCGTTGTCTGAGCAATCTGCATCGTTGAGAGATGATAGTTTTCAACCTCAACTATTGCCTTTGCAGGATCCATAACCCTGAACCATACCACTGCATTAACCTTAATGGGAACATTGTCCCTGGTCATAACTTCCTGTGGTGTAACATCAAAAGTTACTGTTCTCAGGCTGACCCTGACCATCCTTTCAATACCTGGAATGAGCCAGGTTAAGCCAGGACCTCTGGGCGGATCCATTAATTTCCCGAGTCTAAAAACAACTCCTCTTTCATACTGAGGAACTATCTTGATAGTATTTGAGATTATAATTATAGCCACAAAGATCAAGATTGGCAGAAATATTGGCATTTCTCCTCCTGGTTAATTGAACATCTTTTTTAAATGTTAACTTTTTTCTTTTATAGTGTCAAAATGGGAAGTTTCTGAAGACAATATACCACTTTTTCTTTCAAGATACCTCATTATTGAATGCGCTGCCTTTTTTCCTGCACCCATTGCACTTATAACTGTGGCAGCACCTGTTGTTATATCACCACCTGCAAAAATATCTTCAATGTTTGTCTGGCATGTTTCAGGATCAACAACAATAGTTCCTGATTTTTCCAGTTTTAATTCTGGCATAGTAGATGTTAAGAGTGGATTTGGTTTCTGTCCAATAGCAACGATTGCTGTCTCAAAATCCATAATTGTTTCTGACCCTTTTATAGGTACAGGTCTTCTCCTTCCGCTTTCATCTGGTTCCCCAAGTTCCATTCTTATAACTTCAATACCTTTTAAATACCCGTTTTCATCACCTATAAACCTAACTGGTAAGGTCAAAAAATAGAATTGAATTCCTTCTTCTTTTGCATTTTCATATTCTTCCCTTCTTGCAGGCATCTCTTTTTCTGTTCTTCGATAAAGCACGCTAATTTTTCCACCAAGTCTTAAGGCACAACGCGCCGCATCAAGAGCAACATTACCCCCACCAATAACAGCAACATTTTTCCCAACAAAAACAGGCGTTGGTGATTCAGGAAATTTATATGCCTTCATAAGATTAACCCTTGTTAGAAATTCATTTGCACTATATACCCCAAGAAGATTTTCACCCGGTATACCCATAAATGAAGGCAGCCCTGCACCAACACCTATAAAAATTGCTTTGTATCCCATCTTTCTTAAGTCATCGATGGTTAATGTCTTACCAACAACAACATCTGTCAATATTTCTACACCCAACTTTTTGACAAATTCAATTTCTTCTCTCACAATTTTTTTCGGCAATCTGAATTCTGGTATACCGTATGTAAGAACACCCCCTGGAAGATGTAGAGATTCAAAAATAGTAACAGGATAACCATTTTTTGCAAGTTCAGAAGCACAGGTAAGACCTGCTGGTCCACTTCCTATAACTGCCACTGGTGTATTTTTTTTCTCCGATATGACTGGTACTTCCTTTTCTTTTTCCATATCAGCAGCAAACCTTTCAAGCAGTCCTATTGCTACTGGCTCTGATTTTCTGGCAAGAACACAGACGCCTTCACACTGGGTTTCCTGCGGACAGACCCTACCACAGATGCCCGGAAGAACATTTTTTTCCTTAATAATTTTTATAGCTGCCTGATAATCCTTTTCAGCGATTTTTTTAATAAATGCTGGGATATCAATCCCTACAGGGCAGCCAGCAACACAAAGTGGCTTTTTACAGCCAAGACATCTTTTAGCTTCTTCAATAGCATCCTGTTGCGTTAGACCATGGCTGACCTCATCAAAATTTTTTATTCTTTCTTCTATACTCTGTTTTTGTGGATGGTGTCTTTTGTTTTTCATTTTCTTTCCTTTAAAGAATTGAAAAAGTGTTTATTAAACATCTGTCTTTTCTTCCATTTTTCATTTGGCTCTGGAAAATCTTTTCTGAAATGGGCACCCCTGCTTTCCTGCCTTGAAAGGGCTGCGTGCGTCATAACAAGGGAAAGAATAAACATATTCTGAACTTCCCATCCAGTCGGTGAAAAAAATTCATTTAAAAAAATGTATTTGCCCCAGGCATCAAGCTTCTGCATGGCTTCACCAAGAGAGCCTGCATCCCTTTCAATACCTACATTTCTCCACATTAAGCTTTTAATGGATCTCTGTAAATCATAAATATCAATGAATGGCCCGTTATGTTTCTTCACTCTGAATGATGAAATCTTTGAATGAGAATCCTTTTTCATTGTAGAAATTTCATCCCTTGCCTTTTTCCCAGCCCTTGCCCCAAAAACCAGCCCTTCAAGGAGAGAATTAGAAGCGAGGCGATTTGCTCCATGTACACCCGTACAAGCAACCTCCCCACATGCAAAAAGATTTTCCAGAATAGTTTTGCCAAAGATATCAGTAACAATACCGCCCATTGCATAATGGGCAGAAGGTCTAACTGGTATTAAATCTTTTGTTATATCCAAACCATATTTAAGACAAAAGTTATAGATCTGGGGAAATCTTGAAATGATAAAATCAGACTTCAATTTTCTCATGTCAAGATAGACACAGTTTGAATTCGTTCTTCTCATTTCACAAACTATCGCACGAGATACAACATCCCTTGGAGCAAGCTCCATGTCAGGATGATAATTCCTCATAAATCTTTCACCATAGATATTAACCAGAATTGCTCCTTCACCCCTGACTGATTCTGAAATCAAAAATCTTGGTACACCTGCCATATAAAGGGTTGTGGGATGAAACTGATAAAATTCCATATCACCCAGCAGCGCCCCTTTTCGGAATGCTGCAGCCTGCAGGTCTCCTGTTATCGTCACTGGGTTTGTAGTTTCCTGATAGATCTGGCCTGATCCACCAGAAGCCACAATTATCTTTTTAGCCTTAACTATTAATAAACTTTCTGATGCTATATCGTAAAATAAGCCTCCCTTGACTGTTTCATCTTCACAAACAAGATCAATAAGAAAAAATTTGCCACGCAGAATTATTCCAGGAATTTGCCCTATTTTTGTTAGCAGTGCGTGAATAATTTCTTTTCCTGTTGCATCACCTCTTGCGTGAAGTATTCTTGGAAAAGAATGCGCAGCTTCTTTTGTAAAATCAAGGTTTTTTCCTTTCTTATCAAACTTACATCCCCAATCTATTAGTTCCTTGACCCTCTCTACTCCCTCATTTACAAGAATTCTTGTCGCCTCTTCATCATTCAAAAAACATCCAGCGTTAATCGTATCTGAAAAATGAATCTCTGGAGAATCCGGTGGCAACAAAGCAGCAGCAATACCACCTTGTGCATGATATGTACAACCATCAAAGGGATCGTTCTTGCATGCTATTAGAACTTTCAATCCATCAAGTTCAACAGCTGCACGCAAACCAGCAATACCACATCCAATTATCAGACAGTCAACTTCCTCACTCGGTAAGGCATCCGGGCTAAAAGATACAAGATATTCAGGAATCATTTCTTATACTTTCTTTCAAGTTCAATAAGTTTTTCCTGCCAGAACTCCTTTTCCCTTTTCCCAGCGTGATCAATAATCAATATTCCATCAAGATGTTCTATTTCGTGGAAGAAACATCTGGCAAGAATCCCTTCAACTTCTATACCTATCTCTTTGCCTTTATCCGTAAGGCCTCTAATTTGAACCCTTTTTGGCCTTGATATAGCAAAGAAAATTTCTGGGAAGCTCAAGCAACCTTCCATATCAATTTCTGTTTCTGAATCCACACTTACTATCTGTGGATTGGCAATCTTAATAATCTTTTGCTTTGCTCTATCAAGGACCACAAAAGCCCGCAGACTAACACCTATCTGAGGAGCAGCAAGGCCAAGTCCACCTGCCTTAATCAAGGTTTCTTCAAGGTCCTCAAAAAGTCGCTGGGTTCTCTTTCCAAACTCAGAAATTTCTTCTGATTTCCTTCTCAAAACTTCTGCTCCATACTTTCTTATTCTTCTTTGCGTCATATCAAAATCCACACTCTTTTAATGTTTCATTAATTATTTTCATTGCACAGTATTTACCACACATATTGCAGATATCAGGCGAATGAACCTTTTGAGACTGTCTTATTCTCCTAAATCTTTCAGGATTAATAACAAGTCTTTCTTGTTCCTTCCAGTCTCTTCTAAAACGAGCTTCTGAAAGCCGATCGTCCCAATCCCTTGCACCTGGTTTTCCTCTCGCAATATCAGCTGCATGAGCAGCTATCCTTGCAGCCACAATACCATCTTCCACATCTTCGATAGTTGGAAGAGCAAGATGCTCACTTGGTGTCACATAACACAAAAAATCAGCACCAGACCATGCTGCCAGCGCACCTCCTATTGCCGAAGTAATGTGGTCGTAACCAGCAGCAACATCTGTAACTATTGGTCCGAGAAGATATAGCGGCGCACCATGACAAACTGTTTTTGCAAGCTGAACATTGGCAACAACCTGGTTTAATGGAATATGTCCGGGTCCTTCAATGATAACTTGAACATCTGCTTCCCAGGCTCTCTGAACCAGATTCCCAAGTGTAAGAAGCTCTGCCATCTGAAGGTTGTCAGTCGCATCAGCAAGACAACCAGGACGAAGTCCATCACCCAAACGTAAAACAAGATCATGTCTCCTCGCTAGCGCAAGCAATCTATCAGAACCTGAATAAAGCGGGTTGTCTTTTCCTGTTTTAAGCATCCAGCTTGCAATAAATGCACCACCACGGCTTACAATACCAGTTTTCCTTTTATGTTTTTTCAATATTTCCAAGCTGGCAAGGGTTATTCCACAGTGAACTGTTACAAATGAAATTCCACCCTGAGCATGTTTTTCAATGATTTCAAATAGTTCATCTTCCTTCAATTTCTCAAGTTTTCCATATTTTTCAATAGCAAAAATCATCGCCTGATAAACAGGAACAGAACCAACTGGAATACTGCTAATTTT
>JAMWCC010000013.1 GCA_023818375.1 Candidatus Omnitrophota bacterium
TGAACCTTGGGTCTGCTGAAGGACAACACAAAATATAAGGATTTGTAATATAACTGCGCAACCTATCACCTGACTGTGGATGCCACATATTCCAACCTGTAGTATAACCACCATACATAAAACAATTACTTGTTCCCCATTCAACTGCTGGAAACCAGCCATCATAATCATCAGCATACATTGTCAAACTCAGTGCAAGCTGCTTTAAATTATTCATACATACTGCCTTTCTTGCTTGCTCCCTTGCCTTTGAAAATACCGGCAACAACATCGCCGCCAGTATTGCTATAATCGCTATTACTACCAATAGCTCAATTAAAGTAAATCCCTTCCTTCTCATCTTTTACCTCCTTTTTCTTTTTTTCTCTATATCATCAGACCCGGGCTCTTGCCCTTTTAAATCTGGTCTGTTATCACCATTTACTTTCCCTGCTGACTTCCTTATAACCAATCTCCCACGCAGTACAACCTGGTTTGTCTCTCTTTCGTAGATTAAATTTAGTGCCTGCTGTGCCATAACCTTTCCAAAATTGAAAAAGTCAATGTGATAACTTGTAAGCGGCGGATCAGTAAATTCACAGAACGGAAAATTATTAAACGAAATTACCGATATGTCCTCAGGACACCTCAGCCCTTTTTCTTTTATAGCCTTTAATACACCTAAAGCCATAAAATCATCTCCTGCTATTATCGCTGTAGGAATAATATCCTGCTGAAAAAGTTGTTTTGTAAGATTGTATCCATCTTCACTGCTGTAATAAGAATTTTTTATCAGGTCTTTTGAAAAACCTAAGCATGCTTGATCGTGTGCTTGAATATATCCATTCAGTACCATCTGCGGTATCTGAAACTCTGCAGGCCCATTTAACAATGCTATATCTTTGTGCCCTAATTCTATAAGATAACTGGTGATTTCAAATGACGCCCCAGCAAAATCAATGAGTATATGACTTTCCACATTTTTTACATTACAAAAAATTGTTTTTGGTATCTTTTTTGCTATGGCTTGTATTTGTTCTTCTGGTAATTCCTGAACAGAAACAACTGCACACTCAACTACCTGGGGATTAAGCTGCTGAAGATATGCACCAGAAGAAATCTGCTTATCATCTATAAAAATAATTTCAGGTGAATAAATTGTATTTTTCAGTCCTTCTGCAAACCCTTTCAGTATCTCAATTGTCGCAGGATGATAGGGTGTTTCCTTTGCCCATATAGTTATAGCAATCTTTTTAATCTTGTTTTCAATCTCAGGCACATTTAAAACAACATTTCCTTTACCCCAGGTCCTTTCTATAATGTTTTCATGCTCAAGATCCGATAGAGCCCTCCTTATGGTTATCCTTGAAACCTGCAATAATTCACATAACTTTCTTTCAGGCGGGAGCAAATCTCCTTTTTTAAAAACACCACTGGAAATTGCTTCTTTAATAATCTGCTTGACCTGATAATGGCGGGGTACGCAACTTTTCCTGTCTACCTTTACTTTTTCAAAAATTGCTGGTATCATTTTATTGGTTATCTGGATATTACCAGTATTCCAATTTTATTTTACCTGACATAAAACTTTTGTCAAGTGTTTGTATGAGCTGGAAACAGGCTTGGAGAATTCTCCTCTTCTTTTTTTATAAATGTATCTTTTTCAATACTTGATTTTCAGTGTGAGTAAATTGTGGGCAGCCACACTCATTTTCAATCTTTCTTTCACTGGTATCTCTGAAAGTGTTTCTTCTACAAGGTTAGAAAGATATATCGCGGTTGGTTTTTTGTTGAACTTTATTGTGAAGGACTGTTTTTTGCCAAGCATTTCAACAATCCTTAGAATAATAAATTTTCCATCAATTGATGGTTTTACAGATGGCAGAACATTTCCTTCAATTTCAACTGGACTAAATAAGCTTTCATCTTCTGTCTGTGTTTCAATCACAACAGGCTGTAAAGTAAACTCATGAGCCATTTTTGTTATTTCAAGTGGGTTCAGTTTTCCCCAGACCAATCTGTAGGAAATTTCGTGATGTCCTATGTCTGATTGTGCATCCGGCTCATATGCATTTCTCAACAATGTTATAGACAATCTGTTTCCAAAAGCATTGAAACCGTGTTTATTTTTTGTTATCAATCCTGCCCAGAAGTTCTTTTCACTCATTGCAGACCATCTTAGTGCAGGTGCTTCTTTTCCATAGCTTACTCTTGTTACACAACCAAAAGGAATTTCATAATAAGTAGCAGGTTTTTCCATCAAAAATGAAAAATTCGTCCGTAGCATCGGTACACCGTTTTTTGAGCCACCAATTTCTTTCCAGTCAACAACTGTCTCAAAATCAATAAATTGAAATTCAGGATAAAGAATTGTCTTCTGTATTATCGTGGAATCCCTATATTTTCTCTTAACAATGATAATCGTTCTGAATGGTTCTTCAATCAGCTCCTTTGATTCAACTTCATAAAGATATTCAGTTTTCATTATGTTTCCTATAATCCAGGCGCTCATGCGGTGTGGCTGTTCATAGTGAATAGAAATAAGGTTGCTTGATGTTTCTGCCCACCAGGATTTTGGATCTTCTGCTATCGCTGGAGAAGCATTTGAAAGAACAGGTCTTCTCAGTTTTTTATCATAAAGGGTTTTTATAGTACCTGTGTCATTGTCAATACTCAGGATATAAAAATCTGTTTCCCAGACGCCATCTGTTTTTTGTTCAACGATCTTTTGTGATTTTTCTGGCAGTTGTTCAATAGTTTTTGTCGTAAAACCACAGCCAGGCAGTTTCTCAATAAAAGATAATCTATCAGAACAAGGTATCTTAACAAGTGCTTTTCTTTCCCACAGGCATGGGTTGAAAATCTTGATTGCCTTTTCGCCAGAGACAGAAAATTTTCCCACATATTTTTCCAGCATTTTTTCTGCACCTGATATAACTTGTTTCCCAAGCTCCAAAGAATATTTATAGGCACTCTTTATCGCTGAACCACAAAGGATATCATGAAACTGATTAAAAAGGGTTTTCTGCCAAAAATTTTCAAGTTTTTTAATGTCATCTTCATCAAGATTAGCATTTCTTATTAAATAAACAGCCATTGCACTCTCAAGAGTTAAAAGAATATCTTCACATTGTCTGTTAATATCCTTGATATCAGAATGTGTGGTATAGCAACCTTCAAAAATTGTGTTCATCTCACCACTTACAACTGGAAGGTGTGACCTGAATTTTTCAATAGTTTTGAAGTACTTATCAGCTGTTGAGAAAACAAAAGAAGGCATAACTGGTTTTTTCTCCATTTTCAATTTCATTTCATAGTCCCTTCTTGTGGGTCCTCCTCCATGGTCGCCAACCCCATAAGGAAACATTATCTCATTTACTTCTGGGAAAAGCTCTCGGAATTTTAATAGTGGAGGTAAAATTCTTTCCGGATGTACCATGTTATTATAAACTGCCTTATAACATATTATCTCTTTCCCATCAGGACCTTTCCATCTGTATAAAGGAAAGTCCTTTCCACACCTCGTATGGAAATAATATTTGATGTTAGCGTCAGCGCATATTGTTGGCATTGTTGCAGGGTGGCCAAATGTATCAGGACACCACATTACAGGGGATAAACTACCAAGTTTTTCTTCCGCATATTTTTTTGAATATATTATATGCCGAACAATACTTTCACCACAACTCATATTCAGGTCGTTTTCAACCCAGGCATTTGCTGTTACTTCCCATCTTTTTTCTTTTATTTTTTGAATGGCTTTCTTAAACAGTTCTGGGTTTTCTTCTTCAACGATTTTATAAACATGGGACTGACTCTGAGAAAAGGTTAATTCAGGAAATTCATCCATCAGTGAAGTTACAGAGGTAAAATCTCTGACACAAACTTCCTTTGTGTTTTCATAGTTCCAGAGCCAGTTCATATCTATATGGGCATGTCCTATAAGATGAATTTTTATCTTTTTTGCATATTTTCGAAATGGCTCAAGAATACTTTCTATCTTTCTTATCTGCTCAAGAACATTTTCCCATCTTCTTTCAGTAATATCTGAAACATTGATTGTTGCAATGGCTGATTCAAGTACTTTTTCAAGTTTTGAGTTTTTCCTTTCCCTTGCTATAGCGATTGCAAATTCAATCTGATACCTTAATGCTGAAAGCTCAAAAAGAATATCCTCAACATTTTTTATATGCAAAATTGCATACATTCCACCATGACCCTCACCTTTTGGTACCTTAAATAAGAGTGTATGAGTTGACCCAGTCTGAGCGTTTTTAACTACTGTCATTGGTTCAACTCTTGCATCTGCCCAGTATTTTTGTTTATGGATCAATTCACCATCAATAAATAGCTCAAGACCTGATGGGAAAATAAATTCAATTTTTATGTCTGAACCTGCAATTGATATGCCTTCAATTTCAGATGGAATAACAAGTTTATGTCTTAAAAAAGCTGTGCCTTCTGCTGTTGCCCAGGATGGATCCTGAACTATTTTCCACTTTGCTTCGTCATATTCTGTACTTTCACCTTCAGCATCCACTTGTTGGAATTCCCAGGTCCTAATACACAATTTCTGATTTATGGCATGTCTGAATTGTTCTACTGCCTTTTCTAACTCAAACAACTTTTTATTTTCCATTTTGTTCTCCTAGTTGAAAAGTTATTACTATTTTATAGAAACGCCACGAATTTTCCAAAATTTGTGTTTTCAAAAAAAAGCGTATAATACCAAAAAAAGGAAATATATGTTTGATTACAATATCGGTTTTTTTGGCTGGATTTTACTTACTCTGGCCGGTTTTTTTATTGGAGTTTCAAAGACAGGGATTCCTGGACTCGGAATGCTTTCCATTGCAATTGCAGCCATCGTAATTCCTGCAAGACTATCCACAGGCGTTATACTTCCAATGCTTATTCTTGGTGATTTTTTTGCAGTTGCTTACTATAGAAAACATGCGCAATGGAAGTATTTGATTAAACTGATGCCCTGGGCAGTGGCTGGAATTATCATAGGTTATATTGCTCTTGGTAGAATGAGTGATCAGCAACTAAGACCGATTATTGGATTTATAGTTCTTTTTTTGCTGGGTTTGAATGAGGCAGATATATTGAATCGATGGAATATCCCGGCAAGATGGTGGTTTGCTGCTGCGATAGGATTAAGTGCTGGTTTTACCACGATGATAGCAAACGCAGCAGGTTCAATAATGATAATTTATCTTCTTGCTATGCGGCTACCAAAGCAAGAATTTATTGGTACTGGTGCCTGGTACTTCTTTCTTTTGAACTGGTTCAAGGTACCCTTCAGTGCAAGTTTAGGTCTGATTAATCCTGATTCTTTGATACTTAATCTGAAGGTTGCCCCGGCAATAATTATTGGGTCATTCTCAGGTGTTCGTCTTGTAAAGATTATTCCACAAAAAATTTTTGAGGCAATAATCAAGGTACTAACATTTATTGCCGCAATAAAACTCATCCTTTGGTAAATGGAGGTGCTTATGCAGAGAAAAGTAAGGATAGTGTTTGTTGGAACAGGTGCGATGGGGCAGTGTGCTCATCTGAAAAATTATGTGCTTGTTCCAGAATGTGAGGTCGTTGCAATCTGTGAAAAAAAGAGAATACTTGCCTCAAAGGTTGCTGAAAGGTATGGAATAAAGAAGGTCTACCATCATTTTACACATCTGCTGGAAAATGAAGAATTCGACGCTATTGTGGCATCTCAACCATTCACGAGGCATCTGGTTGTTTTAAAAGAATTATTAAGGGCTGAAAAACCAATTTTCATTGAAAAACCTCTGGCAGGTTCAGTTGAAACGGGTGAAAAAATCATTGAAGAAATAAAAAAAGCCAGAACATGGGTGATGGTTGGTTATCATAAAAGAAATGACCCTGCTGTTATCTATGCCAAAGAAAAAATAGAAAGGTTTAAGAAAACGCATGAGATAGGCAACTTAAAATATATTCGCATCACAATGCCGCCAGGTGATTGGATCGCAGGTGGATTCAGGGATCTGATAAGAACAGAAGAAAAGATAGAACTGGATTATGACCCAGCACCTTCAGACATGGACAGAAAAACCTTTGAGTTTTACCTGGGATTTGTTAACTATTATATCCATCAGGTGAACCTGATGAGATTTTTACTTGGTGAGCCATATAAAATTAAATATGCCGAAAAATCAGGGGTCTTAATGGCAGTGGAAAGCCAATCCGGAATACCAGGAGTAATTGAGATGGCGCCTTATACGACTTCTCTTGATTGGCAGGAAAACTCGTTAGTTTGTTTTGAGAAAGGTTTTATTGAAATTTCGCTTCCTGCACCACTTGTTCAGAATAGAGCGGGAAGAGTTAAGATTTACAAAGATATCCCTGAGCCAGAAACAATCATTCCACAACTTCTGCCTGTGAGTGCAATGTACCAGCAGGCGGTTAATTTTGTTCTTTCTGTTATGGGCAAAGCAACGCCTGCGTGCCTTGCCGAAGAGGCACTCGAAGACCTGAAAGCTGCCCAGACCTATGTGAGAATGATTTACACATAAGGAATGCTTAAGTATAATTAAAAAAGAACATTTCAACAGGGAGAAAACATCAAAGCATTAATACTTCTCGGTGGCCAGGGTACAAGATTGAGACCTTTTACATTAACAATGCCAAAATCCTTTTTGCCGATTGCCAATATACCGATGATACATTATCAGCTGATGCTTATGGCAAAATACAAAATTGATAATGTGATTCTTGCTGTAAGCCCGCAGTGCAATAAATACAAAGAATTTTTAAGTATTGCAAAGTCTCTCGGAATAAACCTTTATCTTTCATGTGAAAGAAATCCACTGGGTACAGCAGGTGGAATAAGAAACGCTTATAGGTTTTTGAAGGGAAATGAGCCTTTTTTTGTATTTAATGGAGACATTATCAGCGATTGCAACCTTGAAAAAATGATTGAGTTTCATAAAAGTAGTGGTGCTGATGTAAGCATTGCAGTTGTTGAGGTTGAGAATCCAAAGGATTTTGGAGTAATCGTTGCTGATGGCGAAAAAAGAATAAGCCAGTTTATTGAAAAACCACAAGATCCTGTTTCGAATCTAATCAATGCTGGTATCTATATCCTTCAACCAGATATTCTTAATGAAATACCAGCAGGAAGGGAAATTTCAATTGAGAAAGAGGTTTTTCCTGATTTAATAAAAAAGGGGAAAAAACTTTTTGCATATATTCACAAAGGATACTGGAAGGATGTAGGTACAATTCAAAATTACAAAGCTGCGAATTTTGATATAGTTGAAGGTAAGGTGAATGTCTTTTGTTATGGTTTGTCAAAAGAAGAACCTGCCTCTAAAAGTGTGCAAATTAGTGGCAGGCTCAAAATCGGGGAAAAAGTAATCTTGGGAAAAAATGTTGTAGCAAATGGTACGGTAATAATTGGTGATGGCTGTTATATTGGAGATAATACAGTTATGAAGGATGCAATAATTTTCAAAAATGTGCTGGTAGGAAAAAACTGCATAATTGAAAACAGCATCATTGGCAATTCAACTTTTATTGAAGACAATTGTGAAATAAGGGATTCTGCAATAGCAGACAGCTGCAGGTTCTGTCAGTATACCAAAATAAGAAATTCGAGCAATATGCGCTTGTAGCTCAACAGGATAGAGCGTTAGCCTCCGGAGCTAAAGGCTGTGGGTTCAACTCCCACCAAGCGCGTTTTTACTTCTTTAGAAGGGAGTTGAATGGAGCGAAGACGTATAGGTGCGAGCAAGTGCGAGCACCTGTGCGGATGGCCGACCCGAGCCGTAGTGGGAGGCGAGGGCGCCAACTCCCACCAAGCGCGTTTTTACTATTGAAGTTTAATTCAGAGTAATTGGTGTAAAAAAATGAAAGACCAGTCTCCTGTCAAGCAAGCCCAGGTTTCAGTGAAAGAATCACCATTTTCGCCCACCAGTAAAAATCCACAGCTATGATTCGTACTGCTTGAAGTTTCCAAAAACTTAGTAATTTTGCAAAATGCAGTTATAATTAGATAAGGGGAAATTTTAAAATGAGAAAGACAACTGGGTTTACACTGATTGAGCTTTTGGTTGTAATGGCAATAATTGCAATTCTCGCAGGTATTTTGCTTCCTGTTTTTGCTAAGGCAAGAGAATCAGCAAGAAAAGTCGTGTGTCTTAATAATCTTAAGCAGATTGGCATGGCTATTGGAATGAAAATAATGGATGGTTCAGCATTCTACGAAGATACATATTTTGGAAATATTATCAGGGATTCAACAGGTGAATATGTTGGTATAGGCAGGTTCCATAGCCACCTTAAAAGCATAGAAATGTTTGGATGTCCTTCAAGTAACTATGCAAAGCCAGAACAGGTGAAAAAAGCCAATGAAGGAAATGATATCGTAGAGTGTGCCTATATTTATAGACCTGAAATTGAAAACGATAATATCTCATCTAAAGTCGCTGCAGTGATTATGGATTTCAATATCAAAGAAGGTGAAAAATACAATCATAAAGGAACCTTTCTCAATATTCTTTTCTCAGATGGACATGTAAAAGGCTATCCTGATGCAACTGGTCTTCTTACACTTTCTCAGGATATCCCCACTGAATATGAAAGGGTTTTTCTTGAAGCAGACAAAAAGTAAATGATATTCCTCCATGAATAAAAGGAAGCCTTTTAGATTCCCCTTGAAATTCTTGAAGCAAGAGAAGATGGTAGACCTGCGTCGAGAATTTTTTTTGCAGTTATTTCAACAGGATAGCGTAATCTATGTAATTCAAAAATGTTTTTCTCAGAATCAAAAAGTCCACAGCAGGCATTTGGATTGCCATCTCTTGGCTGCCCTACACTACCGGTATTTATTATGTATCTTTTATCCTCTTCAAGGATAATATGTAAACTTCCATCAGGCTCCTGAGCAATAATTGAAGGCATATCCTGTCCTTCAGAAATACAGAATGCCATCGGAAAATGGGTGTGTCCAATAAAACAATACCTGAATTTAAACTGTTCAAAAGTTTTTTTCGCCTTCAACCTTGTATTTGTATAGAAATACAATGGCTCAATTAATCCGCCATGACACAAAACAAGATTATCTATTTCCACAACCTCTTTCCACTCAGAAATTTTTTCCCTGTAGATACTGCTAAAGTGTTTATCAGTCCATTCTATGGAAATTTTGGCATCAGTTGTAAAAATATCAAAATCACCCGTGATAATTGCTTCTTCATGATTTCCCTTTACAAACACAACATCCATCGAATCAAAAACATCAATACATTCTTCTGGATTTACACCATAACCAATAATATCACCAAGTATTAGTATTTTTTCAACGCCTTTTCTTTGCAGAAATTCCTTAACGACGATGCCTGCTTCAAGATTCCCGTGGATGTCAGAAATGATGCCGTAGAGCATCCTTTTTCCTGTGATATTCGGTCAGAAATTCAAGGTCTTTATAAGCAAGAGAAGCATGTTGGTATCTATTGTTGGGGTTTGGATCTATACAATTTTTTAAAATGGTAATAACATATCCAGGAATGTCACTGCCACATTTTGCAAGGTACTCTTCAATAATTTTTCCAAGACTGTAAATATCACTCTTGAAAGTTGCGACTCCTGTTCGTCTTTCAGGAGCCATATACCTTTCTGTACCAGCATAGGGAAATCTGTCCCATGTAAAAAAACTTTTTCTTATTGCATACCCAAAATCAGTCAGTTTAATCTTCTGCATATCTGAAGAAATCAGAATATTTTCAGGTTTAATATCCTTATGAACTATTTTATGCTGCTCAAGATGATCAAGGGCAGAAAGCATCGCTTTAAAAATTTCGAGTACTTCCTGAAGTGTAAACGTTTTTTCCATGGACCATTGTCTCATGCTTTTACCTGCAACATATTCCATAATGATTCCCAGCTCATCATTATGAAAAAGTTTATATACCTTAACAATATTGGGATGGTCTAATTCCATTCCTATGAGTGCCTGCCGTTTGAATTGAGCAATGTGTGCTGAATCCCTGAGTCTGGAGCGCCTTGTATTAAGTATCTTTATGGCGACATATGAACCAAACTTAGGGTTGATATCTGTTGCCTTTGCAAGATACACCCCTGATGTGGAACCCTGCCATATCTGCTCAATAATTTCATACTCTTCAATAATCTGCCCTGCCCGCCTACTAACCATTTCGCAATTAGTCCAATAATAATAAAAAATTTCCTTTCTTAATTATATAACTATTTCATCGAATATACAAATTTTCGTGTTTGTTTCTACCAAGGGTAAAATAAAACTATGCCGCTGAAGGGAGTTATTTTCGATTTTGATGGAACAATTGTAAGCCAGGAAATAGATTTTAAGAAGATTTTTCTTGAAATCCGTTCACTCTTACTTTCTTATCGGCTCAAAGAACCAAAGAAAATTTTACCCATACTTGAATACCTTCAAAAGGTTAAAAAAATTAATGGGAAAAAAGCAGAACAGTTTTTAAAGCAGGCGTATACTCTTCTTTTTTTACGGGAAGAAGAAGCATCAAAGAATACAAGACCCATTCCTGGAGTAAAAGAATTTCTCACACAACTAAAAAAAGCTGGTTTTTTTATTGGAATAGTTACAAGAAATAGCAGAATTATAGTAGAAAGAACCCTAAAAAAATTGAATATACCATATGACCTTCTTCTTGCAAGGGAAGATGTCTTAAGGGTTAAGCCGCATCCTTCTCACATTGGACTTATTTTGAAAAAGCTGAAACTAAAAAAATCAGAGGTCATTGTTGCTGGAGACCATCCTTTAGATGTTATTTGTGCAAAAAAACTTGGTATTTTGTCTTGCGGGGTTTTATCAGGTGGAAGAAAGGGTGAAGAATTTTTAAAAGCTGGTGCTGACTTTATCTATAACGATATCACCCATCTTGCGTATTTTCTTGGACTGAAAAAATTGCCTGATGGAAAACTGGAACACCAGTTATTGAAATATCTTTTGAACAAATACTGTAAAAATGATACGAGTATCATCACAAGACCCGGCATTGGAGTTGATGCCTCGTTAGTAAGAGCCCAAGAAAAAATACTGGCTCTTAAATCAGACCCTATAACACTTGTTTCAAAAGACATAGGTACATATGCTGTTACAATAAACGCAAATGATATCGTATGTTCAGGTGCAAAACCGCGGTGGTTGATTGCAACTGCCATCTTTCCTTCTGGAACCATCTTTCCTTCAATTGAGGAAATCTTTAAGAATATTTCACAAGCGTGCCAGAAACAAAATGTTATACTGGCAGGCGGACACACAGAAATAAGTAGTTGTGTTTCGAAAACCCTACTCTGTTGTTCAATGATAGGAGAAAAACTGAAAAAAACAAGGCAGGTAAAAAAAGTTAGCCCCGGTGATGCCCTCATTCTTGTCAAACAGGTAGCTATAGAGGGTGCTTCCATACTTGCAAGAGAAAACAAAAAACTTGCTAAAAAATTCCCAGATATTGTGAAAAAAGCTTTAGATGCAACGAAAAAACCAGGTATTTCTATTGTAAGAGAGGCTCTTCTTGCATGGAAAACAGTCCCTGTAATAAAAATGCATGATCCGACTGAAGGAGGTATCGCAGCTGCCATAGCTGAAATTGCAGAATCTGCTGGCTGCGGATTTATAATAGACGAAAAGAAGGTTTCTTTTTATGGTCCTGCGAAAGTTTTTTCGCGTTTTCTAAAAATCAATCCATATGGACTAATTTCTTCTGGATGCCTGCTTGTCCTTGTTCCCAAAAAATATGCAGCAAAACTTATCAATGCCTTCAGAAAAAATAAAATTCCTGCCTCTGTTATTGGACACGCGATAAAAGAGAAAAATATTCTGCTGAAAAAAGGCAGAGAAATTGTGGATTTCAAATTTTCGGCATCAGATGAGCTTTTGAAATCAAGATAGGTTATGTTATAATTAATTTATGAGCGATACACACACAGTCAAAACAATCCTTGTGGCTGAAGATGACCCTGATACTCGGTTAATACTTCAGCAAGGGCTTACCAGGGCGGGTTATTATGTCGTGGTGGCTGAAGACGGAGAACAGGCACTGGAAAGATTCAGGGAATTCAAACCAGATCTTGTTTTACTTGATGTTGAGATGCCACGGCTCAATGGATGGGAAGTCCTTGAACGGCTTAAATCAGGTTGGCGCAGTCGCAAGGTTCCTGTTATGATGATTACAGGAAAAACATCCGATGAAGATAAAATCAAAGGATATTCCCTTGGTGTTGATTATTACGTCACAAAACCTTTCAATATTCAGAGGCTCCTTCCTATAATAAGAAATCTTGTCTCAGGGATAAAATAGCCAAAAGTAATTCAACATGAAAATCTGCATCTGCCAGTATGACATAGAATGGGAAAATAAACATAAAAACAAGGAAAAAATTTTAGGTCTTATTTCTAAAATTGAAGACGCTGACCTGATTATTCTACCAGAGACATGCCTTACTGGATTTTCATTTAAAAAGGAAATTACCACACTTACAGAAGATGATCTGAAATTTTTTTCCCAGATTGCAAAAGATAAAAAATCCTGTGTTTGCTTTGGTGGAATTTTTGATGAAAAAAATTGTTGTTTTGTTGTGAGTCCTGAAGGCGAAATAATTCTGAAAACAGCGAAGGTTCATCTTTTTACTCCTTCAGGAGAACATGCCCATCATAAAGCAGGTACACATATAAAAACTGTTAGAATTGACTGCGCAAATATAACTCCTTTGATCTGTTATGACCTTCGGTTTGCGCCACTTTTCTGGATATCTGCCGAAAAAACAGATGTCTTTGTTGTCATAGCAAACTGGCCTGAATCAAGAAGAAACCACTGGGTATCTCTTCTTTCAGCAAGGGCAATAGAAAACCAAGCATTTGTTATAGGTGTTAACAGAACTGGTAAAAGTCCAAAAGAAAAATATTGTGGTGATTCCTGTGTAATTGATCCGCAGGGAAGGATAATTTTTAATGCAGGAAACAAAAACGGTGCATTCGTTGTGGATGTAGAAATCAATGATGTGAAAAAGACCAGAAAGAATTTCCCGGTTTTAAAGGATAGAAAAAATCTTTCCGATTACATCAATATGAGAAGATGAAATGAAGGGTCAAAATATCTGGAAGTTTAGCATTGAAAATTTTCCTCAATATGAAAAAATCTGGCCCTGCCGCGTTAGTATACCGGTTCCTGAAGATTTTAAAATTTCAACTTTTTCCATTGTAAGACCTGATGGCTCAATAGTTCCTACTCAACAAAGAACACTTATTAAATATGCATCTGGCATGCCGCGCTGGATTCAGCTTGATTTTGAAGGCAATGGAAATGGAAAATACATTGTAAAAAATTCTCCTGTTGACCAAAAGGAAAACCAATTTCTTAAGATAAGAAAAACTTCTGAGGGTTTTCAAGTCCAGGCGGGAAAACTGCATGTTGAGATTTCAAAATCGCATAGGTTCCCTATCAGTGCCATTCATTTTAAAAACCATCAATTAACATCCAGAGATTTAAACTGGCGATTTTCTGCTGTGCAAGGCGACAAACAGTTTGAGATAAGGATTGATATTGATAGTTTTAACATTGAAAGTGAAGGACCAAACAGGTTTCAGCTTTCTTGGCTTGGAACGCTTATAGATACCAAATCGAATGAGAAGATTCTTGATGTCAGATGTAGAATAGAATTTCTTGGAGGAATTGAGGGTTTTTCTTTCTCCTTCCATGTTTTTCATTGTCTTGCAAAAAAGGAGTTTTTAAATATCAATCTGCTGGGCTGTCAATTTTTCTTTCCTTTGCTTGATAAAATCCTTTTGTGCCAGCAGTCCTATGGCAATTTTGCCCAAAAAAGAATTGTGGAAATACAAAAGGAAATTGAAATTTTTCTTGATAAAACAAATTTCAATCCTTATGTGAAAGACCCTTTTGTGCTTGCTGATAATTTTGATTATCCTTTGTTTCTCCGCGATTATAACCATATCGTTGGAAGTGTAGTATGTCTGAAAAATGAAAGTGTTTCTGTCTGTGCTGGCATGAGAGATTTCATCCATCACAGGCCAAAAAGGATTAAATTGAGCAAGGGTAATATAACTTTTGATTTGTGGCCTGAATTTGCAGGAATTCTCAATCTTCAGCAGGGCACAAGCTATAGAGCTTTATTTGATTTTCGGTTTTCTGATGATTTGGAACAGACCAAAAAGTTTCTCCAAAATCCTGACCAGATTTGCATTGAACCTGTTTATGGATGGCTTGATGAATCTTCTTTACACTACGCCGGGAGTACTTTTCATAAGCCTTACCTATCAGGAAAAAACTCTGGGATTTTTTCCTGGTTGCTTTCCTCAGGTACTTCAAGATTTCATACTGTCTCACAAATGTTTCATTACGGAGATACAATTGATGATGGTTACACTCAATATTACTTTTCACAATCAAGATTTCCAAAAAAACTGCCTAAAACCGGGATGTTATTCAATACCAGTGGAGGCGTTTATTTCATACCACCAGGACTTGAACCTGTCTGGTCAAACAATGAGTATGATGCAATATACTGCCTTGCTCTTGAAACAATTAGAACAAGAAACGTCTCAGTATTTAAAAGATTAATCGCTGCTGCGCGGCATCAGATAGAAGTTGATTTTGTCCATTACTCAGACCACTGGCAACAACATCGTTCAACCCCACAGCATTCATATGCACATACAGCAATGATGTCTTCACTTCCGAGCCATCAATGGACACAGGGGCTTTACCACTATTATGTACTTACTGGCGACGATGACACAATAGATGTTATAAAGGGAATCTGTGATTTTAATATGAGCTATTTTGACAGGATTCCTGTTAGGTTCAATAACTTTTTCAACAGGGAATATGGCTGGGCAATACTTGCCCTTGTCTATGGATTTGAAGCAACAGGCAATGTGCCATATATCACGAAAGCAGAAAATATGATTAAGGAACTTGAAAAAAATACCACCTTACAGGATGCCAGGAAATATTTTGGAACAGGTTTTGCTCCTAACACAGTTTTGCTTGGACTGATGGCATTCCATCAGGCAACAAAAAAGCCCTGGGCAAAAAAACTTTTTTTAAAATGGGTGGACTATGGTTTAAAAAATTTCGCTGATAAAAATTTAGGACCCCGTATAACTGAATTATTTGTTGAACCGCTTACCTATGCTTACTATCTTACAGGAGAAAAAAAATATCTGCTTGCTTCTTTCTGGCACTTTGAGCTTTTTTTCAAACGATGGAAGGACTTGGGATGGCTTTCAGCATGGCCTTTGGATATGGATATCATGTCGACAAAGAAATTTTCAAGGGTCTACAGGGCTCTGATCCACTTTTTTTGTGCCTGCAAGGATGCCGGACTACTTTCGAAACTTGAAAAAATTATTGCCAAGTAATAACATATGCATTAACAAAAAGGAAGGAAAATGAAACTTGTTGAAATCAGCGGTTTGATTGAACAAGGTATGTGGAACTATGGAGATGAACTTGGTTTACCTATTTTTTCTGGTCCAAAAATAACCCAACTGGCAAGTGTTGAAAAAGACGGTTTCAGTGCACACAAGATTGAATTCTCAATTCTGACTGGAACCTATCTTGAAACACCCGCTCATCTTTTGGAAGATGCCAGAACAATTGATGAACTTGATCTGAAAGAACTTTTTTTGCCCGCAAGTGTAATAAAGCTGAACAAAAAACCTAACAGCAGCATTACAAAAGACGATATTACCAAATCAGGCGTTATTATAAAAAAGGGTGACTGCCTTGTGGTTTTTACTGGCTGGTATAAAATGTGGAACAAGAAAAATTTTGTTCTTGATTGTCCATACTTTGATTCAGAATGTATGGATTACATAGTCTCAAGGGAAATTAAAGTACTTGCCTCTGATACACCATGTTATGATGATATCAGGGACCCTGTGGATTCAAAAAAACTCCCACAATTGAGAAAATTATATCTTTCAGGAGCAATGGCTCTTGCACCGATAGTAAATGGCGATAGGGCGAAACAGGGAAGAGCAAAAATCATAATACTTCCACTAAAGGTAAAAAATTTGAGTGCAAGTCCTGCAAGGGCAGTTTTAATCTATAGATAGGGGGATGGATGAACAAAAAACTATCATGGGGCATTATCAGTACAGGAAATATTGCAGCAGCTTTTGCTAAAGGATTACAGCACTCAGAAACAGGAAAACTTGTTGCAGTGGCAAGCAGAGACCTGCAAAAAGCAAAGTCCTTTGCAGAAAAATTCAATGTTCCAAAAGCATACGGAAGATATGAAGATTTGCTTGCTGATAGCAGTGTTGAAGCTGTTTATATTGCAACACCGCATCCGATGCATGCTGAGTGGGCAATAAAAGCAGCAGAAGCAAAGAAACATATTTTGTGTGAAAAGCCCATTGGATTAAACCATGCAGAAGCCATGGCAATTATTGAAGCCGCTGCTGAAAATGATGTGTTTTTAATGGAAGCTTTTATGTACAGGTGCCATCCCCAGACAAAAAAACTTGTGGAATTGCTGCAAAAAAATTTCATTGGGGAAATCGGGGTAATCCAGGCTACTTTCAGCTTTCATGCAGGGTTTAATCCTGATAGTAGATTGTTCAATAATGAGCTTGGTGGTGGCGGAATCCTTGATGTAGGATGCTACTGTACGTCTATGGCGCGTCTTGTGGCAGGGATTGCCAATGGAAAAGAAATAGAAGAACCAATCGAATTAAAGGGCTATGGACACATTGGAATAACCGGTGTTGACCAATGGGCTGTTGCAATTGCTAAATTTCCGAAAGATATCTGCGCACAACTTTCAACAGGTGTTGGACTTGCCCAGGAAAATGTTGTAAGGATCTTTGGAACAAAGGGATATATTTTCATTCCATCTCCGTGGGTAATTTCAAGAGAGGGCGGAGAATCAAAAATCATAGTCCAGATTTATGGTCAACCCAGTCCACAGGAGATTGTTATAAAAACAGATAAATGGTTATACGCAATCGAGGCAGATACAGTTGCTGAAAATATTGAAAATCGCCAGGCAAAATTCCCTGCTATGAGCTGGCAGGATACTCTTGGAAACATGAAGGCACTTGATATGTGGCGCCAGAGTATTGGTGTTGTTTATGAGAAAGAAAAACCAGAAAAAATGATATACACAGTATCTGGACGACCTCTTCAACCCGGCAGAAAACTGAAAATGAAATATGGAGAAATTAAAGGATTGGATAAAAAAGTGTCAAGGATATTTATGGGTGTTGACAATCAACAAACATTTCCACATGCTGCAGTGATGTTTGATGATTTTGTTGAAAGAGGTGGTAATGCTTTTGACACTGCATTTATCTATGGTGGTGGATTACACGAAAAACTTTTGGGTGAGTGGATAAAATCAAGAAATATACGAAAGGATGTAATAATACTTGATAAAGGAGCTCATACACCTAACTGTAATCCAGAAGACCTCACAAAGCAGCTTTTCATAAGCTTAGAGAGGCTCCAGACCGACTATGTTGACATTTATCTTTTGCATAGGGACAATCCTGAAATTCCTGTTGGTGAATTTGTTGATGTTTTGAATGAACACAAAAAGGCAGGCAGGATAAAGGTTTTTGGTGGCTCAAACTGGACACTTGAAAGAATACAAGCCGCCAATGAATACGCAAGAAAAAAAGGACTTGAAGGATTTTCAGTAGTAAGCAATAACTTTTCTTTAGCAAGAATGTTGCAACCCATCTGGCCCGGAGTTGTATCAAGTTCAGATATAGAATCAAGAAAATGGTTTGAAAAAAATCAAATTCCACTTATTTCATGGTCAAGCCAGGCAAGAGGTTTTTTCACAGGAAGATACACTCCAGAAGATAAAAGCGATCCTCAAATGGTAAGAGGCTGGTATAGCCAAGATAATTTCAAACGTCTTGAAAGGGTAACCCAGCTGGCAAAAAAATTAAATGTGCCAACAACAGCAGTTGCCCTTGCTTATGTTTTGTGTCAGAAGTTTCCTGTTTTTGCAATAATCGGACCAAGAACCCTATCAGAAACAAGAAGTTCACTTATAGCTGTTGATATTGAGTTGACAGAACAACAATTAAGATGGTTGAACCTTGAAGAATAATAAAAGGGCAAATGAAGTTTAAGAATCTTATCCTTTTCCTTCTTCTGAGCATACCTTTTTCCCTTCCTGGTGCTGGAAAAGCTCCTTTTTATCTTTGGCTTGAGCCAGAGTGGTTTGATGGAGTTAAAGGACATTTTTCGTACTGGCCAGGTCCAGAACACGCGAAAAAAGCAACTGGTTTTTGGGGTATTGCTGGACCTGGAATTTCAGCAGAATGGTCTCAGGGTGGTGAAAGTGTATGGAATTCAATTGGTGCAGGTGTAGATGAAACAAATGCACAATGCACCAGAAAAATTAATATACCCGAAGAAGGCAGGTACAGAATATGGGTAAGATACGTCGACCACAGAGAAAAGGCAGAGCCATTCACCATAGTCATTGAAAAGCAAAATCAGATATTGCTACAGGGAGAATTTGGAGAAAAAGACATTGTCCCAAAAAATGATGAATATCAACTGTACTGGGGTTTTTCTTTTGGCTGGGATTTTATTGAAGGTGTCTTACCGCAGGGACCAGCCATGTTAAAACTTGTAGTAAATAAAATAGGCCAAGCCTGGAGACAAATTGATGCAATCTGCATCACTGATGATCTGGATTGGAAGCCAGTGGGAAGGGAAAAACCAAACTTCCAATACTTTTCTTCATTCAATCTGGGATCAGACATTTCTATTCGTGGCTCAGGAAAAAATATTCAAATTGGGTCTATATGGAAAAGACCAGTTGTTGCTGACAGGGATTTTTCTATGTGGACAGTTATATCAGCGAATAAAAACTGGTGGAGCAAACAGGATATCAACAATCTAACGCTTTATGAAGTGCTGTTCGAAAATGGCTGTGGATGGGATATAAAGGATGATTTCAAAAAGCAGTTTGAAGGGAAAAAAGGTGTGCCGATTATCAGCTGGAAAAACCTTTTGCCAGGGATATATCTTGGAGAATCACCGGACCTATCGCCGCAGAGCCCTTTAAGACAGTGGCTTGAGAAAACAAAAACACCATTTTACATCCTTACAAACTATGCAAACCCAAGCTATGATGAAAAAACAGGTCCAGCAACATATGAAGCATTAAAAGGACCTCTTGCGAATCAATTTCTTGGATACATTCATGGTGAAGCAATTGGAACAGTTGGTGTTTCTGCTGGAGAAGGACAATTGGGAAAAACAAGAAGACAGCATATAGAAAAGTGGGGTGAAAATCTAACCAAAAGCCAGACACAACAGTGGGGTAAATTTTACAAGACAGATGTTTCTTCTGACCATCACAAAAAAAGTATTCCCTGTCTTTCATGCGAGAGTATCGCCCTTGTACACAAGTTTTTTGACCTTGGAATGGATATCGTAGGATACGAACTTGATGCAACCAACTATCATGCACCAATGAGAATTGCCTTTGTTCGCGGTGCAGCGCGGCAATATGGAAAGGCGTGGATTAATTATGCAAGTGGAAACTGGGGTGATGCCTGTAATTATTTTACTCAAGACCCTATTGTACCACGGGGAGCAAAATGTTGGTTTCACAGTAAATATGCCATTACCGATGGAGTAAGTATTGTCTGGTACAGAAGATTCTATTATCTCAATTATCTATCTGGTGCTTCAGCAATTTACTGGGAACAATCTTTGACAAATCAGTGGATTAAACCAGGTCCTGGAACACATCCTGTTCAGTTGAGCCCATTTGGAAGGGCAACTGTTGATTTTCAGTCGTTTGTTGACCGACTTCCTGATAGAGGAGAACCTTACACACCAGTTGCATTCTTGCTCAGTTATGGCCACGGCTATGAAAATGTAAATTACACATGTAAGATGTTGAATGCATTTTTGCAGGATGAAAACGATATTGAAATAAGGGAAATTTTTAATGTCGCCTGGTTTCCTGCTCCAATTCTTGAAGGAAAAGTGCAGGCACCTGATGTTCAGAGTATGCCATCTGGTATCTATGGAAATATCTTTGATGTGCTTGTGGATAGACCACAAAGAGCACAAGCAATATTGAGTTATCCTGTTGTGTGGGTTGTGGGTGATGTCGAATTCAATGATACATGGCTAAAAACTGTTGAAGATTATCTGAGAAAAGGTGGAACACTGGTTTTAAATGTTGAAACAATAAAGAAAAATCCATTACTTAGTCGCCTTTTTGGCCTGAAAATTTCTGATGAGACAAAAATTTTCAGTGTCTGGTCGCTGGACCGGAAAAACTACAATCCGTCAGTGCCCTATATCGTGTATCCGGGCTCTTTTGCAAAGGCAAAAGAAATTGCATATGCTGACGATAATACGCCAATCATTGTGAAATACCAGTTTGGAGAGGGATCAGTCATTGTAATCTTAATACCACATAATGTTGGTCTGGATGAACGTGCGCATCCAGTAATTCCTTATTTGATGAATCTTCTCACAAAGAACATTTTGCCGTTTGAGTTCTATACAAACGGAAAGAGATTAAATGGTGATCTTATGTATCAGATTAATAAAACAAAAGATGGATGGCTTGTTGCTCTTTTTAATAATCAAGGAATAGATAAAACACAAAATGGTATCGCAAGGGTTGACAGAACAAGATTCGTGGATGTTGAGATACGCACAAGGCTCTTTGTAAAGGAAGCCAGAGAATATGTGTACGATAAAATTTTGGATTTACAGAAATCCGCAGGAAACACATCCGTCAGTTTAAGAATAGAGCCAGGGGATGTTCAGGTCATTTATTTTGTAACAGAATGAAGATTTTCTGCAGTTTTTTTATCTGTCTTAATACAAATTTTTTCCTGGTTTTCAAGCCATGCTATAACTTCAATTTTGTTTTTGCTTTCTGCTTTTAGTTCAATCGCTTTTTCTGTTTTCTTCATTTCAATCCGAACAATTCCTTTTGGTGTTGATATTTCTGCCTTTATTTCAGGATTTACTGATGTCAGTATGGGTCTTATCTCTAAATGATCATCAACCCACCTGGCATTGATTGTATGCGATACCTCATAGGGAATGT
>JAMWCC010000029.1:0-8500 GCA_023818375.1 Candidatus Omnitrophota bacterium
CATCGAGCAGATTAAGTTTGCTCTCAGGTTGTGGAAGAAAAAACAAAAACCAGTTAATACAGAGCTAATAGGTGAGTTTTCTTCTATTCTCAATGCAGAGACACTGGATGATATTATAAAGCTTCTAAAAGATTCAGGATACGACTTAGCCAATGATAAGGTAAGGGATGCTTTTCAAAAGACAAACTGGGTATATCCACTTGAAATATCAATAGATAGACAATATTTTGAAAAACTGCAGACAGCAATAGAGAAACTTTTACCTTCTGATCGAAACATTGCAAGAACTATCCTTGGTGCTGAAATTGATAGGGAAAACCTTTTATGGCTTGGAAGAATAAGGTTGTATTATTCTGGAAAGGTACCTTTTGAGTTTACTGGATTCATTCCGGGTGGTAAATATCTTTCAGAAGAGGAACTTAAAAAATTGATGATTCAGGAAAAAATCACCGCAAATGAATTCAAGCTGCCGGACCAATACACTTATATTATTGAGAAACTACCTGAAAAAATTTCAGAAATAGACACTATCCTTGAGGGGGTAATACTTCATCAAATAAGGAAGGCATTTATTGAAAGACCTTTTTCTATAGGGATACCACTGGGTTATATTTTTCTTAAGCTGCGTGAAACAAAACGTATCATAAGTACTTTTGTTTCAAAGTACATTTTGTCAAAAGTTTACCAGTAACAATATGCTACCGGAAAAACTTGAACTTTTGATTGCAGTTGTGAGAAAGAACAAGGTCAACGGAGTACTTGCTAGACTTTTGTATACAGGCTTTTTTCATCCTATTGATCCAGCGTCTATACCTGGTCTAAGTGATTATCCAGGACTAATGCGAAGCGATTTTGACTCTTTAAGATGGAAAGATATTAAAAAAAGGTTTGATTTTATTGTGAATGAAACCGGCTTTTCTCCATCTATAACCAGTACTTTTGTTTCATATAGTGAGGCAGAAGTTACACTTTCTATGATAGAGGAAAATATCAAACCATTAATTGATCTAAAGTACAAGCTTTTTGAAGAGATCTCGAATTTACAAAATTTAATTGAAAAAAAACCAGTGTATTTCCCTATACCTTACAGCACCTTTACTTTTGTTCATTTTGAGATCGGAAAGATAAAGAAAGAAAGTTTAGGGGTTTTTGAAAATCTTTTCAATGACATTGTCCATATCATATTTCCCTCAGAAGAAAAAGAAGGTTATGTTGTGGTAGGTGTTCTCATATTAAAAAGGGATTTATCAGTATTTGAAAGAATAAAAAAAGAAATTGGTTGGTTACCTTTACCACCAGATGTTCCAATAAGTAGTAGACCTGTTGATGAATACAAAAAGGAAATTGAAAAACTAAGGGATGAAATTGAACACACCAATAGAAAAATTCAACAGGAAATCGAAAGAAACAGGGAAATTCTAAATAAAATAGCAACGTCTATCGAAATTTTTCAGAAAATCTCACTTGCGAGGAGCAATACACTAAGTACTGAAACATCCATTTTTATTTCTGGTTGGATTCCTGAAAATAAAAAAAAGATGTTATTAGAAAAAATAGTTGAAGCCGATCCTATCGCTTATTGCCAATGTATTCCGGCAGAAAAAACTGGAGTCCCTACCGAACAAATACCTGTATATTTTAAGCACAACAGGTTTTTAAAGCCCTTTGAATTGATCGTACAGACATATGGATTACCAAGGTATAAAACCTTAGACCCCACTCCATTTGTTGCTTTTTCATTTCTTTTGATGTTTGGTGCAATGTTTGGAGATATTGGACACGGTGCAGTTTTTGTTATTGCTGGGTTGCTAATGTTATGGAAATTAAAAGGTAGTTTCAGCCAGGTAGGATATCTTGTCAGTTATACAGGGATTTCATCAATAATTTTCGGTATTCTTTATGGAAGTTTCTTTGGCATAGAATTTCGTCCTGTCTGGATAAATCCGATGGAAAATATTTCAGGGATTTTCAGAACATGCATAATTATCGGTGTCATCATTTTGACAGCAGGAATTATTCTGAATATCATAAATAAGATAATAAGCAGGGATAAGAACGGCCTGTTATTTGACAAAGCTGGCATCTTATCAGGGTTGGCCTTTTGGACTGCCGCTGCGATGGCAGGTTTGTACCTTGGAAAGGCCGGTGGGATCCTTATAAAAGTTTTCGGTGCCATTTTTCTTACTGCAATCTTTACAATTTTTTCCAAGGTCATTATTGATTCTATTAAACATGGGGATGGCATTTTGGTTGGATTTATCGAAGGGATACTTCATGTTTTCGAGATAATGATGGGATATCTTGCAAATACTGTTTCTTTCATACGTATTGCTGCTTTTTCTCTCAACCATATCGGTTTTTTTATGACTATTTTTGCAATCTCGGATTTATTGAAAAATTCTGGAATTGGCTGGCTCAGCTTGCCTACTATAATATTAGGAAATATTTTTGTGATTGTACTTGAAGGTCTTGTTGTAATGATACAGACCCTTCGTTTAAACTATTACGAATTCTTTTCTAGATTTTTTGCTCCAGGAAGTATATCCTTTCAACCACTTGTAATAAAAGCTTTTAACGAGAAAATTGAGGAGTACTTAACATAAAAAAAAGGGGGTATGATGAAAACTTTTAATGAAATTTTTGGAAGGTTTTTGCAGACCGCATTGATAGTTTTCTTAATGTTAGCTGGTTGTGTATGGGCACAAACAGCGACAGCAGACCCTGCTAATGCAGGAAAGGCATTCTATGCAGCAGCATTATCTACGGGTATTGCAGCTCTTGGTGCTGGAATAGCAGTTGCCTATGTTGGAACTGCTGCTGTCGGTGCTCTTGCTGAAAAGCCAGAACTGACTGGAAGGGTATTGATCTTTGTGGGGCTTGCTGAAGGTATCGCAATCTATGGACTTATTACAGCCATAATGATCCTTGGTAAAGTACAATGAAACTGTACTGTATTTCAGATAGTGAAAGTTCTTTGGTTTTTAGACTTGCTAATATCCAGACATTTGAAGTAAGCGAAAGGGAAAAGGCTGTTAATATTTTCAACCAGATTACTGGTTTTCCCGATGCAGGAATAATACTCATCACAGATACAGTTGCTTCATTGATAAATAACGAAATAGTTGCTTTTGTAAAAAAGAATACAAAGCCGCTGATTCTGGAGATACCATCATACACTAGTTTGTTAAAATCAAAGAGAAGAGAAAATGTCACAGGAAAATGAAAGAATTGGAGAAGGTTTGATTTCTGAAATCGAGAAATCGGCTATTACAAGGGTTGAACAGATTATTCAACAGGCAAAATCAGAAGCACAAAAAATCTTATTTGATGCAGAAAGAAATGCCAGCCAGATAATTCAAAATGAAAAAGAGAAAACCGAGAACTTACTTACTACAATGAGACAGCAAGCAGAATCTTCAATTAAAATAGAATTGAAAAAATTACAACTTGAATTAAAAAAGGAATTTACAGAAAAGGTCTTTGAAAAGGTTAGACAAATGTCTTCAGATTTAAGAAACAGTCCCGATTACAAACAATTTTTGAAAAATGCAATACTGGAGGCTGTAGAAGTAATTGACAAACCAGAACTTGTAATAAAATTTTCCTTTCTTGACAAAAACCATTTCACTTCTGAATTTGAAAAAGAAATTCTGGAGATATGCGCAAATGAATTGAAAAAGAATGTTTCAATAAAATTTATGGTGGCTGATTTTGAAGACATTGGAATTTGTGGGATTTCTAATGATGGCCATATCCTTTATGAAAATACTTTTACAGCAAGAATGAACAGATTATATGAGGAACTTTACACCCTGGCTATGGGAGAGATTTAATGGCAGATATTGTTGGAAAAATCATAAGGGTTAATGGACCTGTAGTACAGATAAGATGTAAAGAAACAATAAAGATGCTGGACATGGTTGAAGTCGGTGATTTGCGACTCGTTGGAGAAGTTGTAAGAATAAAACAGGATATTGCCTATGCTCAGGTTTATGAAGATACAACTTCACTGAAAGCAGGAGACCCGGTTTATTCTGATAGAGTTCCCTTATCTCTTGAACTAGGACCTGGTTTGCTTGGAAATATCTTTGACGGTATTCAAAGGCCACTGGAGAAAATCAGAGCAATGGAGGGAGACTTTATAGCAAGAGGTATACATGTGGAAGCTCTGGACAGAGAAAAAAAATGGCACTTTATCCCTGTTAAAAAGGATGGAGAAAAGATTGCTCCAGGAGATATTCTCGGTGAGGTTCAAGAAACAAGCTTGGTAAAACATAAAATTTTAGTACCCCCTGATGTACCAGAAGGAATGCTGGTTTTTGTTGCACAAGAGGGGGATTACAGCGTTGATTATAAAATTGCTGAAATTGAAACCGGTGGAAACGTAATTCCAATATATATGTATCAAAAATGGCCTGTGAGAAAACACCGTCCTTACAAACAAAAAATTTCGGCAGACACACCCCTAATCACTGGTCAGCGAGTTATTGACACTCTTTTTCCTGTTGCAAAAGGTGGCTGTGTTTCTGTCCCTGGTGGTTTTGGAACAGGCAAAACTGTTGTTCAGCATCAGCTTGCAAAATGGTCTGATGCTGAGGTAGTTGTTTTTGTTGGTTGTGGTGAACGCGGTAATGAAATGACTGATGTCCTTGCCAATTTTACAAAGCTTGTTGACCCGAGAACAGGAAAATTACTGCTTGAAAGAACAGTGTTTATCGCCAATACATCAAATATGCCTGTTGCTGCAAGAGAAGCAAGTATTTATACTGGAATTACAATTGCAGAATATTTCAGAGATATGGGTTATGATGTCGCTCTTATGGCTGATTCGACATCAAGGTGGGCAGAAGCACTCAGGGAACTATCAGGAAGGATGGAGGAGATGCCACTTGAAGAAGGCTTCCCAGCCTATCTACCTGCAAGACTGGCTGAATTTTATGAAAGGGGCGGTAGGGTAATAAATCTCAATGGAGAAACTGGCTCAATCACAGTTATTGCTTCTGTTTCTCCACCAGGCGGTGATTTTTCAGAACCAGTTACTTCTCACACAAAGCGTTTTATCCGCTGTTTCTGGGCTCTTGATAGAGACCTTGCCTATTCAAGACATTATCCTGCAATCAGTTGGATTGATAGTTATTCTGAGTATGTTGATGAAATAAGGCAGTGGTGGGATTCCCAGACAGATGGAAAGTGGGTTGAGTATAGAAATATCATCCTTGATCTCCTTCAAAAAGAACAGCGCTTGCAGCAGATTGTGAAACTCATTGGTCCCGATGTATTACCAAACACCCAAAAACTCATTCTTGAAACATGCCATATCTTCAAAAACGCTTTTCTTCAACAGAGTGCCTTTGATGATACTGATACATATTGCCCTGCAAGAAAACAATTTTTAATGTTCAACGCTATTATTAAATTCCATACAAAGGCAGAAGAATTGATAAAACAGGGAGTTGGAATTGAGGAACTAAGAGAAAGTTCTGTTTATCAGAGCCTTATGAGGATGAAGGAAGAAAATATTGATGAACTTGAAAAGTTTATAAATTCGATTGAGCAGGAGATGGAGAAGCTTAAAAAATGAATATGTATAATCTTCGCCAGTACACAAATCTTGAAGAAATTGCAGGACAGCTTTTTGTTATAAAAAACATTCACAATGTTGGATACAATGAAATTGTTGAAATTACCGAAGAAACCGGCGATATAAGGATTGGGATTACACTTGAGGTTGGAGAAAATTATGCTGTTGTACAGGTTCTCGGTGGGACATCAGGAATGTCATTAAAAAATTGCAGAGTTAGATTTAAAGGCAAGCCTCTTGAATTTGGCGTTTCATCTCAGATACTTGGAAGAATCTTTGATGGACTTGGAAATCCCCTTGATGGATTGCCAAAGCCAGTTGCTGAAGAAGAAATGAATGTTAACGGTATGGCTATAAATCCGGCAGCCAGGGATTATCCTGAAAATATTATTGAAACAGGTATTTCAACCATTGATGTAATGAATACACTTGTAAGAGGCCAGAAGCTTCCATTTTTTTCCGGCAGCGGCCTACCCCACGATATGATTGCTGCTCAAATTGTGAGACAGGCTCGTGTTGAGGGAGAACCCTTTTGCATTGTTTTTGCAGGAATGGGAATTAAGTATGATACTGCCAGGTTTTTCATAAGAAATTTTGAGGATACGGGTGTTCTTGACAATGTTGTAATGTTTCTTTCTCTGGCTGATAGTCCGTCTCTTACGAGATTGATGACACCAAGATTCGCACTTACTGCCGCAGAATTTCTTGCTTTCAGAAAAGATATGCATGTTCTTGTTCTCCTTACAGATATGTCTAACTATTGCGAAGCTCTGAGAGAACTTTCAACAATGCGTGGTGAGATACCAGCAAGAAAAGGATATCCTGGTTATTTATACAGCGATCTTGCCAGTATCTATGAAAGAGCGGGAAGGATAAAGAATAAGAAGGGTTCAATTACACAGATGCCGATTCTTACAATGCCAAATGACGATATTACCCATCCAATACCTGACCTTACAGGATATATCACAGAAGGACAGATAATTGTTGACAGAGAACTTCATGCAAGAGGTATCTATCCACCAATAGCAGTACTTCCATCTCTTTCAAGGTTGATGAAGGACAATATTGGTACAAACAAAACACGCGAAGACCATCCTTCTTTGGCATCGCAGCTGTTTGCTTCCTATGCTAGGAATAGAGAAGTTAAAGCAATTGCTTCAATTATTGGAGAGGAAGAACTCTCAGCACTTGATAAGCTGTATCTTAAATTTGGTGAAATCTTTGAAGAAAAGTTTGTAAATCAAGGATATAATGAAAGAAGAACTCTTGTTCAGAGTCTCGAACTTGGCTGGGATGTAATTTCAGTTCTTCCACCAGAGGAACTTGTAAGGATAAGTCAGCAACAGATAAAACAAAGGTACAGATACAAAAAATGAGTATTACAATTGCCGCGACAAAAACAAATCTTTTGAAAACCAAAAGAACTCTTGAGTTGTGTAAAGAAGGTTATCAGCTTCTTGATGAAAAAAGAAAAATACTTCTGATGGAAATCTCCTCGACTACAGCGCTTGTTGAAAAAATTCAAAAGGAAACACACAATATACTTGAAAAGGTTTATGAGGCTTTTGAAAAAGCCCTTTTCTCAATGGGGAAAACAAAGATTGAATCCATTATCGCAGGTATTGATACCCGTTTTTACCTTGATATTGGAGAAAAAAGAACGATGGGTACAATTGTCCCAGAAATTTCATTGAGAATTGATGAAAATTTACCTTTTTTCAGCCCGATTGGGATCAGTCCAAATGTTGACGAAGTCATTTTTTTAATAAGGCAGGCACTGGAAAAAATTATCAAGCTTGCAGAAAAAAAGAATACTCTTTTGCGACTAGAACAGGAATTTAATAGAACCACAAAAAAGGTGAATGCACTTGAAAAAATTCATATTCCGTATTATAGTGAATTGGTGAGAAACATTACAGAAAGACTGGACGAAGAATCAAGAGAAGCATTTGCAACATTAAAAGAGATAAAAAAGAGGATCGCTTAGGGGTCTTAAAATGTCATTTATTAAACACATCATAGTTGCTTGTGCGGTGGACAGTGTATCAGCATATACAGTAAGATATGCGATAGAACTTGCCCAGATATTAAAGGCAAAACTTACCATTGTCCACATAGTTGACACAGCAAGGTTAAAGGAATTGATTAAGATAGGACTTTTTAAGGAATACGAAAGAAAGGTAATAGAACAGGACCTTGAAAGAGAAGGCAAAATGTTTGTTGAAAGGTTTCAGGCAATTGCAAAAGAAAAGGGAGTTGATTGCGATACAATTGTGATGTGGGGAACAGTTCATAAACAGATTGCCCAGATTGTTAAAGAAAAAGAAGCAAACCTTCTTGTGATCGGTGGAAATCCATATCTTTGTGAAAAAGGGGAAAGTACAATCGGAGAATTAATCCTTGCCGAAGTGCCCTGTCCTGTGCTTGTGGTAAAAAAATCCAGACACGATTGGACTGATCGCCTGCTTTGAATATCTTAGAAAAAAGGAAGATTATCATTTGATGCTTTGGCTACTGACTGACATTCAATCTCAATAAGCCATCCAGGACGACATACATTTGCGCAAACTACAACAACAGGGGTATCCATAAATCTTTTTCTCATCTCCTCATAGGCAAAACCTGCGTCAGCATTGTCTCTAACATAAACAATAAAAATGCAGATGTCATCGAAAGTACAACCTGCCTGACTGAGAAGTATTTCTATGTTTTTTAAAGTGTGTTCAAGTTGTTTTTCTATTTCACCATAATATACAATCTCACCTTTATTGTTGATACTTGCAGTTCCTGAAATGAAAATATGATCGCGGTCTCTGTAATTGACTACTACGCCTCTTTCAAATGTGACACCATAGGTATATGTGGGACATATATATTTTGGGGCTTTAATATATTTTAGTTGACCCATTTCAATTC
>JAMWCC010000029.1:8510-21020 GCA_023818375.1 Candidatus Omnitrophota bacterium
TGATGTCTGAAAACTCTCCTTCAACCCCGGTGCTTGCTACAAAATGTGTTTCTGGAACAAGGCCATTTTCTTTGAAAATTTTCTTCCTTGCCTCCACAAATTCCTTGTAGTTGGTATCAATATTCCGAATAAAAAACCATGTGCGGATAAGATTATTTGCAAAGTCCATGTTCCTTTTTTCAAGAATTTTCTTATATTTTGAAAGTATGCACTCAGTTTGCTGATACACTGTTTCTCTTTCGGTGCAAACAATGTTTGTATCCCAGAAATGAACAAGTTTTCCTCTAATCAGACCTTTGTCAGAACTAAATTTCAATTGCTGGCTATCAGAAATATGATATGCCCACAGTGCCACTTTTGCATATGGATATGGTGGCTGAGAAATTAACGAGATAGAACAATTATTTTTTGAATTGACAGCGATAGGATAATCCTTGATTTTCTCATACTGATTTACCAGGTCACTACAAAAAAATCTCCTGAACACACATGTTTCTTCATCTATGCCAACTTGTTTCAGTATCTTATTGTATGCTCTTTCAACACATTCAATCTGCTGAGAAAAACTCCCATACCTTGTTGGAAATAGTGTAAAGTGGTATTCATTAACTCCAGAACTACCGCTGAACACACTGAAGCTTCCTAAGACATTTAGATCTGTGAAATGAAAACTATTTTTTTCAATCATTTTTCACCACTTCGAAAGGAATTGCGGGTAAAAATCCTGCAGGGGTTTTTCTTTTTCCCTGCTGTAAAGAAATTTCCTCAAAAATTTCTATGATAAGGTTATCTTTATAACCTGCAATTTTTTCATCAGCCATTATTGTCAGATTATAATAGCCCGAATCAAAATAAATGTCTTTAATCTTTATGCCCTCAGGAGGATTTTTTAGATCAAACCATAAAGACGTTGTTAATCCGGGCCTGAACCATCTTTCTGTTTCACATTTAATTGTCGTAAAACCACCTGCTGGAATTTTCAAGGTATCAGTTTGGGGTATATTAGGTTTAATCTGTCTAAATTTCTGCCGAATTACAGAAACAATCAAATTTTCCGAAGGAACAAGATGGGTATATGCAAAAGCCTGCATCTTTTCATCAGCAACCTTTGCCTGACGTATTACTTCCCTACCAGCAATTATGGCTTTTCCTTCTATCTCAAGTGGCATTGATTGTCCCATATATCTTGCTGGCACATACAGTGTCATTTGTACAATGTTTCTTCCAGCAGGTATTATATTTCCACCAAGTTCAATTCCTGTAGGACAATTTTTAATCGCAATCTCAATATCACCATCCCAGCCATCCTTTCTTATTGCGTAAGTTTTCAAAACTGCAAAACCGTCTGCAGGTACATTTATTCTTGAAGGACTTACCATTATTTGAAAATCAGGCATTGGCTTGCTTAAGCGTAAAAAATAGCCATATTCATCACCTCCATGTCCCTGAGCATCAGTAATCTCAACTGTGTAATTTCCAGTTGCAGGTAGTTTTACCATCAGATAAGAGTCGGCATGATGGGTTAGAAGGTCGTGTTCAAAATCCTGTTTCATATCATCGTTCCATTCAATGATCTGATCATACTGATTTTTTAATCTTATGAGTGGATCAATTGGTAGTCCCAATCTTCTCCCATAAATCTCTAATACAATCACATCTTTCTGCCTACCGTAGAACCTGTAGCGGTCAATATCTCCAGGATAGTTGATGCAGCCTTTAACAAGGGCAGGAATTGAAATATATTGTTCAAAATGCATGCTATGCTCTGACTCTCTGTATTGCGGCAGACTTTTCACAGTTTCTGGTAATCTTGATAAACTGTTTTCCATTATCGAATTATGGTCAAATAAGAGCGGGAAAAGTAGTAAAGCATCCTTTTCTTCCATCACATATATCCTATAGACAAAATCTTCTCTGCCTCTGTAAATAGAATCTCTGATTTCGAGAAAATAGATACCGGTTTCAGGAACTCTGAATTTTAACACAGGGTCAGGATTAAAATAATAATCATCCGCATATGCAAGTTCCTTCCAGTTTTCATCATACAGAGCGACAATAGCCTGAAACCATCCAGGTACTCCATCTGCAAGATAAGGTATAAGTTTTCTTGCCTGAGCAAGTATCACGATGTTTTGTCCTTTGAAAAGTTTGAGAGTGAACCTATTTGTTTTTCCAGGCAGTATTCTGCCATTTATCGTCACTGGAGTTTCAAGTATATGAGTGTCCCTTTCAATGTTTTCATTTTCAAATCTGTATTGGTTATAGGTACAGCAGAATTCTGGAAATTTTCCAACCTGAAACATGACAGGATTAGTCAGACCATTTGGGGTCTTCAGCCACATCTCATAATCACCTGGCTTTACATCAGGGTCTATAGTAATTTGTATCTGTATTTCTTCCGCTATGGGCGGTTTTGGTTTATTCTGACGATTGAGATATTTTTCATAAATAAAGTTAAGCTCTTTTGGTGTTTTACTTTCAAGATTCCTTAATTCAGGGATATCAGGAAGTTTTACCTTCTTTTCTGTTTCTGTTCTTGTATCTTCTGAGGTTGGTCTGCTGGTTCTTTTGTCTCTTTCTGCCTGAACGTTTGTCTCTTATTTCTTGTAATATGCGACGGAGTTCTTCAATCTGCAATGCATTGAGCGGTCCTGATGGACCATTATAGTTAATAATTGTCGAGCTTATTTTTTCAGTTGAAAAATAAACCTTATTCGTACCCCTCAGATTCTGTCCACCTATGGTAACAGTAAAAGTTGTTCCTGCTTGTCCCCCAGCAGGGTAAACATATCCGATATATGGCTGGCGTTCCTGGGAAAAGATGCAGGGTCCAAAAATCAAAAAATACAGGAAAAGTTGTATAACCTTTTTCACGTTAATCACCTCATTATCTCCACAAGCTCACCCAGTCCTGAATATCCTTCAGGGTATGGCATAACTTTTATATCAATACCCTTATCATTTGGTAAACACCCATCAGGGTCAATCCCGAGTAATCTTAAAATACTTCTGAGTAAATCTTCTGGATATACTGGTCTTTGAACAACATAGGCTCCTTTTTCATCTGATGCTCCTACAACCATTCCGCCTTTAAATCCACCACCAGCAACCAATGCCGAAAAACAGTGACCCCAGTGACCGCGGCCACCATTCCAGGGTGGTTCCCAATCAATCTTTGGTGTTCTCCCAAACTCACCGCAGCACCAGACAATAGTTGATTCAAGAAGTCCGCGTTTTTCAAGATCTTCAAGAAGAGCTGACAGACCTTGGTCAAACTCAGCCAGCTTCCTCTGCATTGCCTGAAAATGTTGTTTGTGGGTATCCCAACCAGAATAATTGATAGTGATATACACAGCACCTGCTTCAACAAGTCGCCTTGCAACAAGACAGGACTGTCCAAAAGAATTTCTTCCATATCTATCTCTTATTTCATTGGGCTCCAGAGAAAGGTCAAAGATCTTTTTTGTCTCTCCCAAAATCATTTCATATGCTTCTGACTCTGCCTGATCAAAGAAAATAAAATCAGGGTAGTCAGGCATCAATCTTCCAAGTGTATCAAGTTTTTTAAGTAACTGCCTTCTTCTTATCTGTTGCTGTTCACTAATTCCTTCAGCAATAATACCTTCAACAGCAAATACTTTTTGATTTGGATCACCACCTGTAACAAATGGCTTATAAAGTGGGCCTAAAAACCCCTCCTCAGAAAACCTTCCCTGTGACTGGGTAAGAACAATGTATGGAGGAATCTTACCTTTATATTCTTTGATTTTAAAGGCAGTGACTATTGCACCCAAGGATGGGTAAACAAGCCCTATTCCAGGTTTATGTCCAGTCTGTACATAATAGGCAGCTGATTCATGAGCATTTATGCCGTGTGTCATACTCCTTATAATGGAATATTTATCTGCTATTTTGGCAAGCATTGGCAGGGATGCATTTATTTCTATACCAGGGATATTGGTAGGAATTGCTTTATCCAGAGGTCCGCAATAATCATAACCAGCAGCAGGTTTTGGATCAAATGTATCATTCTGGGATGGTCCTCCCCACATCCATATCTGGATGACAGATTTAGCAGTTTTTTGTTGTAAATTACTTTCTGCTGCAAGTATCGTGGTTATACATAAAGTCGCAATCAAATACTTCTTCATATTACCTTCAGTGTTTAAAAATGAACTCTTTGCTGTTTATTAAAGCCCAGGCAACATCATTTGCCACCTGATATGGCAGAACCCCTGAATTATTGAAATATTCTTCTATTGTGGAAAGCTCCTGTTCTGTCGGTGGTCTTGAGAGAATGATTTTATAGATCATGTTTATGCATGCCTTTGTGTTTTTCCATAGTTGTGCTGCTGCTTTTCTTAATACAGGACTTGTGTTGATTCTTTTTTGAACGTCACTGGAATTTAACATATAAAGACGCTGCTTTTCATTTGGTTTATTGTTCCTTTCTGACTCAAGCCCTGTATCTCTTGATGGCCTACCAAAGTTTATAAGGAATGTACTTGTGATACTTCCATCAGCAAGAGCGATGTTTCTATTTTCTCTCGGAATGTATGTAAATGGCTCAGGAATCTGACTAACATATTCTTCACCCCTACCACTTAAATAAGAAAGAATATCAAGTAAAACCTCTGCTTCCATCTGCCTGACTTTGTAAAACGCAAACTGAATTTCAGGATTTTTTGTATCAGGCGTTGGTATTGATGACTGCTGGTATGTTCTGGAGTTTAGAATCAACCTGATAATGTGTTTGGTGTCGTAATTGCTTTTTATCAGTTCATTTTCAAGTTCAGCAAGTATTTCCTTTCCTGGCGAATCTTTGCCGTAAATATCATCCACTGGACTGATTATCCCCTGCCCCATAATCCATGCCCATATCCGATTCACAATATTTTTGTTGAAATATTGATTTTGTGGAGAAATAAGCCAATCTGTAAAAACAACCCGTGGATCTTTCTCTGGCGATATTTCAACAGATTTCCCATCAAGAAAGGCTGTTCTGATTCTCTTTGGTTCAGGATCCAGGTATACTATCTCTTCCTTCCACTCAAGTGTTTTTTTGTATGCAACTCGAGAGAAAAACAAAGAAAGATTTTCCTGCTGCTTCTGGGGCAGTTTATCAAAATTAATACCCATAAACGTTTGGCAAACAGCTTTTGCAATTGACTGAGGGCTTCTGCCCTGAATTGCCCTGTAAAAATTTACTGAAGGCACCCTGAAATTGCTACCACTTGAAGTAAGAAGTTGCCTTGCGAATTTATCATAGGGCATGTTTTCACGGATTTTCTCATAAATCCATCTATGGTACGCCTGAACAGCATTGGGCCAGAGATTTATCGGATACTCTGACTTTATTCTCAAAATATCAGCCCACTTCATTGCCCAGTACAGAGCAAAATCATCAGTTTCAAGAAGTTTGTCTATCAGGATTTTTCTTTTGTCAGGATTGTTGTCATTAATGAAACTATCAATTTCTTCTATTGTTGGAATCCTTCCTGCGATATCAAGATACACGCGCCTGATAAAAACATAGTCAGAACAGGGAGATCTCATTTTTGCATTGTACTGAGAAAGAAGTGCATTTACCTTGATATCAATTATATTTTCTGGGATGTTAAAGGTTTTATCTTCGAAACGTTCAACTGAACAAAAAAGTATTTGTGTGAAAATCAATAAGAAAAATCCGATGCCTTTATAGATTCTTTTCATTTTCATAAGTATACCACAACCGCGACCTTGCTCTATCTATTTTTTTGACGATAGCTATAGTGTCCAAGTTTAAGTGTATAATATTTTGATAGGCAACCATACTAAAAGGAGTAATGGATGACGCATTCAAAGCTTTGCCGCATAGTAATATTGGTATTAATCTCTTCTTGGACCGGTTTTTCTATCCACAGTAATAATGCCAATATAATCGATGATAAAAACTGGAACAATGCTATCCAAAGTTGCGGCAATATCAGGATAAACGATTCTGAGATATTGCTTGAAACACAATTTGACCAACCACCTGTTTTCGCCTTTGATCCCACTGATGATGAAACAATTACCTGTATGAAAGAATATAAAGGAAAGCTTTACATAGGTTCCTGCACTGCACCAGGTCTTACAGATACTGGTTCTGTATTCATATACGATCCTGAAAAACACGCCTGGGAAAAAGCATTCCAGGTGAATGAACAGGGATTAATAAGATTGGAAGTTTATAATGACATCCTTTACATTCCAGGATATGATGCAAATGATGGCGGCTGGGATCTGGGCAATATCTATATCCATGATGGTAAGACATGGGTTAAAAAGCGGGCAGTTCCACGTGCTGTCCATACTTATGGGATAGCTGCCTATAAAGATAGGATCTATCTTTCAGCAGATATTCTTGACCAGCCATCTGAAGGAATTTCACTCACAAGCGGAAGGGTTCCAATCTATGGCAGGGTTGTTAGCTCTTCAGACAATGGCAGTAGCTGGAGAGAAGAATTTCGCACTCCTGTTCAGGGTCAGAATATAGGCCTTATGACAGTGTTTAAGGACCAGATTGTATTGAATGCGATGGGAGACCTGGTCATTTTTGACGGAAAAAAATGGAAATTTCTCAATGACGGGAATGCGAGTTTCCTTTATGTTCTTGAATACTTTTCTGATGATAACCTTTTACTTATTGGAACTCCGTTTGGATTGTGCTATTTTGATGGAAAAAGATTATGGCGCTCTGTACTTTTTGACTGGGGATATATTCGCGGAATTTGTAAACTGGGGAATCACTGGGTTTTTACTCATTATACATTAAGGGATGGCTACATCTATCATGGTCCCACAGGAACACACAATTACCCTGCTTTGAAATACGGTTCTCAAAAACCGACTTTCTGGGCAGATATTACCATTATCCCGGATGAGGTATTGAAACAGGACTTGGTAGCGGGCAGGAACCTTATCGCAATGGACAAAAACAAGATGTGGGCAACCAGCATTAAAATGTTTCAGATTATGCATGTGCCAACATCTGCTTGTGTATGCAGGGGCCGGGTTTATATTGGAACTCATCCAGAAGGATATGTGCTGGTCCTTCCTGTAGCAAAGCAGGGTTTCATTGAATCTTCAATTTATGGTGCTGCTGAACCAGGAACTTACAAAATTGATTGGGATTCAGCGACTCCACCCGGTACATCCATCAGATTTCAGATTCGCACAGGTACGACAAAACAAACTCTTTCAAATTCAGAATTTATTGGATCTGACAGAACTGGACAGTCCTATTTTGAAAAATCAGGTGAAACTTTTTCTATTTCAGAAAAAGGTTTTATTCAGTACAGGGCAATTTTATCAACGGACGACCCTGTTAAAAGCCCCTACCTCAAAAGAGTTGTCATATCAAAACAGGAATAGGTTCGATGGCAGAGAAAGTTGCAATTGTAAAATGCGCTGACTACGATAAGAATAAAGTAAAACGAGCCATTGAAAAAATTTTTGAGCTTCTCAATCCTGATTTTCCATCTGAAATTCTGCTTAAACCAAACATGCTTTCAGCGAGAACTCCGGACCAGGCAGTTACAACCCATCCAGTAATACTTGAAGTCCTTTCAGAGATTCTACCGCGACCTGTGTATATCGGGGATAGCCCGCCCAATACTCAAAAGACAATTGAATACTACTGGGAAACATGCGGCTATAAGGAAGTCGCCAGAAAGACAGACGCCCAGCTAATCAAACTTGAAGGAAAAAGCACTGTTTTCAATCTCAATATTTCGGGAAGGAATGTTTCATTCCCTGTTTCAGATGTTGCATTCAGCAAGCCCATTTTTAACCTTCCAAAATTCAAAACACACAACATTACAATACTGACACTGGCAATGAAAAATCTTTACGGACTTATTCCTAGCTATCCCAAAGGACTCTTACACACAGAATTTCCAGAACCAGAAATGTTCAACAGGTTTATTGTAGAACTTTATAAACTACTGGAACAAAAAATCATCTTCAATCTCGTTGACGCGGTTGAAATCATGGACGGAAATGGTCCTGCTTCAGGAAGAAAGAGACATTATGGATATTTAATAGCAGGAAAAAATGCTGCCTGTGTCGATTTTGTTTGCACTTTTTGCGCTGGATTAAAGATAGGTCAGGTACCGTTTTTACGGATTTATGCAGATTTGTATGGTATGCCTGATATAGAAGTTGTTGGCGATAAACCTGAAATTATTAAAAATTTCCAAGCGCCTTCTTCATCTTTTGTCTTCAAAATCCAGAATATCCCTGTTTTTTCAAAGGCACTGAAAAAAATTGCAGACCAGCTTAACATAATCCCTGTAATCAAGCACAATGAGTGCGTAAAGTGTCTTGAGTGTTATAGAATCTGTCCTGCAAAGGCAATATCAAAGGACTTGAAAATTGACAGAAAAAAGTGTATAAATTGTTTGTGCTGTTTTGAGGTCTGTACCCATAGGGCAATAAATGTGAAGAAAAGTTTTCTTGCGAAATTTATATTACCCTAAAATATGCAACTACAAAGACAAAGCTGGGGTTCGAAAATTGGAGTAATACTTGCTGTTGCAGGTAGCGCCATAGGGCTGGGGAATTTTTTGCGGTTTCCTGTTCAAGCAGTAAAAAATGGTGGTGGTGCATTCATCATTCCTTATCTTATATCCTTTTTGCTTCTTGGTATTCCTTTGATGTGGATTGAATGGACTTTAGGAAGGTTTGGCGGTGGGTTTGGTCATGGAACTGCTCCAGGAATGTTCCACAATATTGCCAACAAAAACAGGTTTATAAAATACTTTGGTGTCATAGGAATTTTTGGACCCATAGCAATTTTCACCTATTACACATACATTGAATCATGGCTTCTTGGCTACAGTATTTTTTCTATTACAGGTAAACTGGCTGCATGTCAGGACCAGACATCCATGGTTGCTTTTCTTCAGGGATATCAGGGTCTGGAAAAAAACGGGTTTTTCTCATCTCTTGTCCCTGCCTACATTTTCTTCATTTTGACATTTGGAATAAATCTTATTACTGTTGCAGGTGGAATTCAAAAAGGAATTGAAAGGGTCTGTAAGTATGGACTGCCTGTTTTATTTGTCTTAGGTATTGTTCTGATGATAAGGGTGTTAACACTGTCTCCGATGTATGTTGAACATCCTGACTGGACTCCTATTGCAGGGCTCGGGTTTTTGTGGAATCCTGATTTTTCAAGTTTGCTTGATGCAAAGGTGTGGCTTGCAGCTGCAGGCCAGATATTTTTCACTCTCAGTGTTGGTATAGGAGTTATTCTAACATACGCCAGTTATCTTACGAAGAATGATGATGTGATTCTTTCAGGCCTTACTGCAGCGGCAACAAATGAATGGGTTGAGATTGTCCTTGGGGGTAGTATCGCAGTTACTTCTGCATTTTTGTTTTTTGGTCCTGCAGGAATAAAAGATGTTGCAGGCAGTGGCGCATTCAATCTGGGTTTTGTTGCTATGCCACTTGCCCTTAATCATATACCATACGGCAGTGTTTTTGGCTTTTTCTGGTTCTTCCTTCTTTTTATTGCAGGGGTCACATCTTCAATTTCTCTCGCCCAGCCAGCAATTGCCTTTCTTGAAGATGAATTCAATCTTGACAGAAAAAAGGCAGTAAAGATTTTTGCAGCCGTTACCTTTGTTTTGTGCAATATGACTGTTTTTTTACTTGGAAAGGGCTTTCTTGATGAATTTGATTTCTGGGGCGGTACATTTGCTTTGGTTTTGTTTGGAACAATTGAAGCAATTTTGTTTTCATGGGTTTTTGGTATTGATAAGGCATGGGATGAGATGCACGCAGGAAGCGATATTACACTGCCACGCTTCTACAGGTTCATTATCAAGTACATAACGCCTACATTCCTTGTTGTTATTCTTGTTTCCTGGTTTTTGAGGGAGGCAAAGGATGTAATCCTGATGAAAAATGTACCTGATGAAATGGTACCATTTATAATTTTTGCAAGATTTATTCTTTTTGCCCTGTTTGTTGCCATTGCTTATCTTGTGCATATTGCCTGGAAACAAAAGGAGAAAAAGACATGACACAGGCAGGTTGGGTTCTTCTTGTTTTTACCTGGACATCCGTAACATTACTTCTTGCCTTTTGTTTATACAGAACCCTTAAAGAAAAATAACTATAACTATTCTGACACTTTTTCAATAACTCTTTCAAATGCTGAATATGTTCTGTGAGTCATAATATATCTATCCTTAATGCCCAACCGTTCATATACCCTTATACCCCAGTGCATTTTCAAAAACCAACCAGGCATACCTTTGTAAACAACAGCAAAAACTCTTGGAGCAATAAGCCCTGTTGCTTCAGTGATATCTATCTCCTTCATTATTCCAGGGATATAACAGCCCTTTGCATGGGTATCAACAACTTCATCAAGTATGACAGCTGAGATTTTTTCATCAAAAATACCATAATAAAGACAACTTCCAGCTGCTTCACCAGTGCCATAAAGAACAAAATTTGTGTCCCTGCACTCAGGTACTTTTCTAAAATACTCAACAATGTATTTAAGGTCATTAATCCACATCATTACGGGTGTTATTCCAACAAAAGCACCAGCCCTGTAAAGGCAAAAATTGCCCTGTCCAATATCAGCTGCATTTCTTCCGCATGCCCTCTGCTCAACAAAAACAAGATTGCAACCTTCTGCAGATTCAAAGATTTTTTCTCTCAAAGTGTGCGTATCGTGTTTGTAGTCTCCTGTGGCAATGATAGTAATTTTCGCCTTTTTTTCTGGAAAAAATGTTTCAATATAACATTCCATACCAGAAACTTCTCCAGTGTACCTGTGAAATTTTCTTCCTTCTAAAATCCATTTTCCTGTGTTTTTAATCATCAGTTTTTCATCACATCTATCGAGCCAGTGGAAAACATTCTTCTTCAGTTGTTGTACAGTCTCACAGCGGATTTTTTCCCAGTTTTTTTGTGTTTCTGGAAGGTACCTTGTTTTTTGTACTGTCAGTAATTCTGGAAGAAGATTTAATCTGTTTGGCGCAGGTGATTTCCCATTGAAGATGGCAAGTTCTGCTTCTGGTATGAAATTGGCTTCAAGTTTAATTTCTGGATGTTTCTCCCGCGCCACATATCTATCAAACCAATCATTTATTTTCTTCACAGAAGCATCTGAATAAGCATGTGGCCCGGGATATTCAAAAAGCTCACATTTTTCCTGGCATCCATAAAGTTTATAAATTTTCTTCACCTTTTCATAAAGTGTCTGATATTCTTCCCTGAAGAACAAATTGTCATCAGATGCAAAACAATAGAGAATGGGTCTTGGTGCAATAAGAGCAGAAAATTCACTGATATCCCTTTGAAAATTTCCATAGGTATACATGCAATCGCAGTGCTGAAACATTGTTCTATTGCCAATTGCCCAATAGATTACACTAATACCTGCTGATGTCGCCACTGCTTTTATTCTTTCGTCTGCTATTGCAAGAAAATGGCTGTGTGCGCCGCCTCCAGAAATACCTGTTGTTCCGATTCTTTCTCTGTCAATCTCTGGCATCTGGCACAAAACATCAAGAGCGCAAATTGAATTAAGTAATTCTCCACCAGCTGATAAATAACCGCGTGATATCCAGTCAAGACGTGTTCCTGTATAAAGTCCGTGATGGTCTCCAGTATTTTCACTCTGCCTTATTGTATCAAAGATAAAGCAGGCATAACCCCTTTTTGCCCACATAACACCATGAGCGTGGTACCAGTATGTACCAAGTCCTGAATGTCCGCACACATATAAGACAGCGGGTAATTTTTTCTCTGGCAGTGGGTCTGGAAGATAAAGATGGCCACTGCTGTAGCAGTCAGGATAAATCTGATACACGATTTTTTTAATTATAAAACCTGGCTTCTTAATCTCACCAGCAATCTTAATGGAAAGCTCGCATTTTTCAGGAATCGGATAAAGCCCTACAGAAATAAAAAACTCTTTTTTTAATCTTTCTTTCTCTTTTTCCCAATCCTTTAAGTTCTTGATGTTCCCAAAAGCATTTTGAGTAATTTCATTTGCCTTGTCAACGTAATATTGCCACAGTGTTTTGTTCATTTTTACCTCCATGAAAAAGGCATTTTTAGATTTTATCTTATGATGTTTTTATGTCAAAAAAGCCATTTGTCTTGGCGAGATTCTCTTTTTGTGGGGTATAATGAAGGTGAAAAGAAAAAATTTATCCCATTTATCGCGGATGATTGTTCTGATAATAAAGCAGACATTCGTATTTTCTGGCGAATTTAGCCGAGTTATCTCTGTTGAATGTAAAAAATTTCCTGATGACCTTGAACAACTTGTTCCAGAGATATTTCCGCAATTGAGTGTTGATCCATTCACAGGAAAAAATTTTGTCTACAAAAAAACAAAATGATAAAATCCTTGTCTATAGTGTTGGCCCAAACCAAAAAGATGAAAATGGAATAAAGAACCTAAAAGAAAAAAAGGATGATATTGTCTGGAAAAATTATTGACATTGAAAAAGC
>JAMWCC010000020.1 GCA_023818375.1 Candidatus Omnitrophota bacterium
AACAAAAAGTTCTCCAGGAAAGGAAACAAAACCACACTCTCCCATTCGCCATGCCTGAAGAATTGTATCATCTTGTGTTTTCCCTTCTTTTTTCAATTCTTCAATCTCCTGAAAGAAAACCTTCTGAGATTCTATATTCCAACCTGAATTTTTAATTCTTTCTGTCTGGTCAACAGTAAAATCCCTTCTCGGTACAGTAATCTTTTGTTTTTTTGTAGCAAGATTCAAAAATCCAGTATATGGTTTTCTTTTCTCAATAGACTCAATTATTTTTTCAGCCAGTGCATTTCCAATTTCCCTGTATCTTGGACCTGTTGTGTTAATGTCAGCGCATGCACCAGGCATAAAAAGGGTAATCAGTTGTGGACCGAATCTTTCCCTTAATCTTGCAGCAACAACCCCAGGATAATCTGCACTGAATTTTGGACCAAAATTAGTATTGGTGTGAAGGGTAAAATGAAACATCACCGCGATAATTTTGCCATCCAGGGTTTCAAAACAAAAAATTCCAATTTCAGGATCTACAGGACCTGCGCTTCCAATAGACTGTATCTGTTCAGGCGCATTTGAAAGAAGCCAGGTATTGATTGCCCTGCCATCCTTAAATAAAATTCTTCTATTGTGGCAAAGCCCATAATGGAAATTCCTCATCCTGCAAAATTTAACAGGCTGTTTTGCCATATCAGCTTCAATGATGCACTGCGCCATTTTTTCAGGTATTTTTTCAAGCCAGTTTCTGTCAATCTGGTTTTCATCAAGGAATAAACCACTTGTGTAAGGTCCTGTATGGGTATGAGTTGCTGCCCAGACAATTGAGTCAGGCGGAATACCTGTTTTCTCAGAGGCTATCATTATTCCTTTTTCAGCAGTTTGCCTGTCAAGGGCAACAAGATCAAATATGACATAAACAAGCTTTTTTCCGTTTGATTCAATAGAAATTGCCTTAACATAAAGTGGATCTTCAATACCAACTGAAACCCTTGGCTTCAAAGAACCTGCAAGCAATGTTCCCACAGGTGGGGTTATGTCAATCTCAAAAACGCCTGCAAAAATGTTTTTGTCAACATCCATTTTCAAAAATAAAAAATCTGGGCTGTTGCTACTGTTGTTGCATCAGGAACAATCCGTACCCAGTGGGCTGAGAATCCCTCGGGAAATATATGAAACCCATAGCCATTTTTCGTCCTGACTTTAGTATAGGGATACCACAAACCAGTACCATGAAAATCAACTTCAATAGTGAAAGTGATGGAAGACTTTTCATCATGGGAAATGTGAAGACAACCAGAATGAAACCCTGTCATTAAGAATGGCTCTGAAGCCTGTCCCTTTTTTACGCGTGTTTTCCACCATGGTCCACCCCAGCCCGCTGGTTTACCAAAATTCCATAGATCATCAGTTTTGCCAAACCACAGATTTGCCTGTGGCTGTCCCACAAAGGGGTTTGAATCGCCTATGGGAGTTGTCTGGTCCCCTGCCAGAACCAGCAGCCCATTCCAACTGCAAAAATCGGCAATAATACGAAGATGTCTGCAGATTGGCACGATTCCCCAAATAGAATTTGCGTAATTCATTGCAGGTAGCTCATAAAATATACCACTGGCATCCATAAGCCAGCGTTCACTTTCAACCTCCCTGATTCTTGGCCATTCTGTTGTTATTGCATGGTCCTGGGTATGGGTACCCCTTGGCAATCTATACAATTTCCAACCACTTTCAGGCAAAAACACATAAAGCAGAGCAGAGGCTCTATCCTGTCCTACAGCATAAATGGCATCACCAAGTCCTTTGCTGTATCTTCCTGCGACTGTATTAAACTGTGTCCTGGCAATTATTTTCCATTTTTTTCCATCCCATTCTGCCAGTCTTCCGTCGCTTTCACCTTTTTCAAAGTCATCAGGATAGTATGAATTATTGGCGACTACAACTTTGTTATGAGAAGTAAAAGCATCCTTAAAATGTGGCCTTCTAATTCCGAGTTCTTTGTTGAGGTCAAAAAGGAAATTTACTTTTAAGTCTTTTACATCCGCTTCAAAGAACTCGCCTTCCATACCTAAAAAATAAACCTTTTTATCCGGTTGTTTTAGATGTCTTGCAGTGGCTGCTAATCTAATGTCAATAAGGTCTTTAAAAGTTCTGACTCTCCCATCAATATCGATAGCATGTGGACCTATTATGCATTGGTTAGTTTCAGCATGAATCATGCGATTGGCATATGTACCCACGCAGCTTGCAGGATGTTTTTTAATATTTAAATCATCGTCAATGGTAAAAAGGCCTGTGCCAGAACCAGTATCTTTTTTGTGAGCAACATAGGTGATAAACCATAGCTTTTCTGCCCATGGCATCAGTGCACCAATACCTGTTTCAGTCCTTGCTGGTAGGTGCCCAGCCTTTACACCAAGATGTGGGAAAACACCGTTTATGTTAATCTTCATAGAGTCATTCACAATTTTCAAATGGCGATATCACCCTGTTTTCCTTTGATGCTTTTTCTGCTGCTTCAACAATTCCTATGACACGCCTTGATTGTTCTGCCGTACAGATAAGTTCTTCACCCATCAAAAGATGGTCAGCGATGTTTCTGTAATACTCAACCCAACCAGTGGATTGTTCTGCCCTTACAAAACCATCCTGCCTTGTTCCTGACACAAAGCTTACATAATTTATTCTATCAGGCGTATCCCAGTTAACTTCTATTGCTCCTTTTGTTCCATAAATTTTCCATTTTGGTTTGTTTATTGCTGCAATATTAGAAATTATAAAATCAGCAAGCACGCCATTTTCAAATTTTATGATTGCGTGACCATGGTCTTCATTTGTAACTGAATACCACACCCTTTTTTGAAAATCACCGTAAATGCTTGAAATTTTTGAAGGTACAAGGTTCAAAATCCAGTCAATAAAATGTGCGCCCCAGTCATGCATCACCCCACCACTTATTTTTTTATCTGAACGCCACCAGTATCCAGGCTGCTTGTAATTACCAATAAAGCATTCAATGTGGAAAACATCGCCAATAAGTCCTGATTCAACAAGGTTTTTTAAGACAACATAGTCTCCATCCCAACGCCTGTTGTGAAAGACGCTCAGCATAAGATTTTTTTGTTTTGCTGTCTCTATCATTTTGTTAGCCTGTTTTACATTTATACAGAAAGGCTTTTCAATAACAACATGTTTTCCACTTTCAAGTGATTTCATTACCACATCATAGTGGACATCGTGCGGAACTATGCCAACTACAAGATCAATTTCTTTCATTTTAAGCATCTGGTCGATACTTGTGAAATAACCAAGTAAGTCAGGAAGTTCCTGTTGTGCTGCCTTAACTCTTTCAGGGTTTGTATCACACACAGCAATAGTTTTTAAGCCTGGAGTTGAGTTAATGGAATTGCCATGATGTTTTCCCATTCCAAACATGGGTCCATAACCAACAAGACCACACTTCACAATTTTTTCTTTCTCTTTTTCTCCAAGCATCCAGGCAATGCACCTAACAACAATTTTTTTGAAATTGAAATTCTTCCACGTCTGAATTGTACTACCTGCAAGAATACAAGAGACCTTTCCTTTTCCACACTCTTTATAAAAAACAATCGGTACCTTTTTCCTTCCAGCAAAAGTTGAAAACACAGTTTCTACACCCGAACAATCTATGTCTATAAGATTGTCTGTAATCTGAAATTCTGTAGGAAATCTTCTCGTTAAATAATGAGCAGAGTTTTCAACAAAGACAGTGAATTGCTGAACCGGTGTATCTTCAATTGATGTAATTTTGCACAGTTTTCTGGCTATATCTATCTGGACTGATCCACTTATGAAAAGTATCTTTCCACCAGCACTGACATAATCTTCAATCTTCTTTGCTTTTTCTTGTGATAGGTTTTTTGTAAAGATAATTGCTGCATCACAGCCATCTGAAAATTCATCTGCATCTGCTTGGAAAGAAAATCTGCCATCTGCTGAAAAAACTCTTTCAAGCTCTGTCTTTGCCTGGCAGGAAACAGGACAGCTCCTGTCATAGAGATAAAAAACTTTTTTCATATCTTCCCCCTTGGGTTTAAGATAACCTGTAGATTTTGATTGCAAAATCCTTATTCATATCAGGTAACTGAAAAATCAGTTTATCAAGGTTTTTCTCTTTTTTCTTCTCTACTATTTTTCCTGAGTATGTATCCCAAAATTCTATCATATAATCACCGGGATTCAATCCATCGATTGTACACTGGCTGTTTTTTGTCAGTGGTTCATCAGTTTCTGCAGGTGGTTTTTTTAGTCTATCTTGTCCATAGACCCAGATAATAGCTTTTTCCTGGCTTGCAAGACACAGTGATTTTATGTTTTCAGTGTTTTCTCCACTTATTTTAATAACCTTATTATCAAACCTTTCCCTAATACGGTCAATACCTTCAAGATATTCAGCGAGTGCTTTATAATGATAGTAGAGGTTCTTATCTTCAATGAAATTGTGCCACCAGAAAAGTGGAATCGCCGCAAAAGGAAGATGTGCGCCAGCCCAGATTCCATTGTGAAGGTCTGCTTCAATAAGTGGTTCTGGTCCAGCATTCCAGTTTCCACCATATTCTGAAACAAAATGTGGCTTATCAAATCTTGCATTGAAATTTGCGATGTTTTTTAGTGTGTCAACAATATTGCCAGTTCTAACATCATAATAGCCATTTGTCAGTACAAAATCAACCTGCGGCAGCTTGAATACATCACTGTCATACAAAATTGTGTAATGGCCAGTTATCATATGTTTATTAGGATCTATCTGCGAAAGATAATCTCCAATTTCAGCATACCACTGCGCAAGTATAGGAGTTTTATAAAATTGATGACTTGAACCAATTAAATTCATTTCATTAACAAGCTCCCACGAGAAAATATGCGGGCTGTATGACCAGCGGGCTATGATGTATCTCATTCTTTTTTTAAAAAATGCCTTTGCTCGTTCATTTGTAAAAAATTCTTCTGGGGAATTTAAAAACCCACCATTTTTTATGTTGTAAGGACTGTCCTGCCACTCCTGGTCACAATAAGTGCTTACAGAACCATGATTTATGATGACAAGCTGGATGTAGATGCCATTTTTTTCAGCAAGTTGTAGAATCCAGTCGAGTTTCCAGGCATTTCGTAGTTCATACCTTCCCAGGCCTTCATAAAATCCATATCCATTTTTCCACTCAATAGCAATCCACCAGGCAGCCATCCATGTTTCAAAAAAATTCTCCCTGTTGTTTTTCATATCCACAAGCCATGTTTCAAAATTGACTGTGCCACTTTGGGCAGCAAGGGGTCTGTTAAAAAGCTGTGAATACCGATTATCATTTAGTGACCTGATATTGTGACCTATGGGATAGAAGAATGTACCATCATCAAATTCAAAATAACGGTTGTCTTTTTTACCGGGCCTAACAAAACCATTTTTTTTACCTGGCACTGCCTTGAAACTCATCTGTTGTGTTGAAATAACTTCTTCACCATTGTTTATTGATGCGACTATTTTATATTTATAGACACCAATTTCTGTCGGTGAAAAACGAATCTTCCATTCAGGATACCCTTGGGGCTGAAGATTATCCTGTCCTTTTGTGCCTGGTCCAGCAAAATAAAAATCTTGGTAAAAAAATCCAGGCACTGTTATCTGTTTTCCCGACGGAGAGGTAAAGTATCCATCAATTGCAATACATTCAGGATCAAAAGGATTTGAAAAATAGATTGAATTTGTAAAGGAAACTTCAAATTTTTCATACAAAGGTACTTCAGTCCTGTTAACCCTCAAAGAAGAAAAAAGAGCAAAAGAGAGCTTGAAATTATCAATGTAAGCAGTAAAACTCTGCTTTTCACTGGACAAAAACTTTATTCCAATTTCTCTAATATGCTGGCTGCTGTACTGATTCCACGGCTTTTTGTGTCCGCCAGGAACAAGGTCAAGACTTGAACCAGATATATTGATAGAAACCTTTGTTGTACCGTATTTAACAGGTTGTTGTGTCGTTTGATACCACAGCCATTCTTTGTCTTTAAGATAAACAAAAAACTTCACCTGTGACAGTGGAGTTTCTGTAACAACCATATCAAAACTCAGGGATTGATAGGTCGTCCAGTTCTCGTTGAGATTTACCTTAATTCCTGCCTCTCCAGGAAAGATCGCAGAAAATTTAAGACAAGCGTTTCCCTGTGTGAAATTTTCTTTACTCTGTTCAACAGTTGCTGGTGCTGAAAGTGCTTCTATGATATTCCATCCATTGGTACCTTCTTCAAAATCAAAAAGGACCCTTGCTGGAAGGCAGTATACAGCAATTGCATAAAAAATTATAACTGCGATTGCAAAAAAGAATTTTTTCATTTATGCATCAAAGCCCGTAATAAGAAATCGTTGCTCCTGCAACATTTGAATATTCCATTGTAACTTCTACTCCCTGACATAATCCATTACCTGTGGTCCTGGCAACAAATCCATTTTCATCCGCACTTTGTAGTACAAAGTCTTTGAAATATTTATTCCCGGAAAGATCAATCCCCATAGCATTTTTATCTATTGTGTACCTGCCATGTTCAGAATAATAAGCTTTTTGAGATGTCAGGATACTTCCCAGAAGTGCAGCGCCTTCTGAAGATGCCACCTTCTTAATGTTTGCCCTGTATATGGGTATCGCGATGGCTGCCAGTAAACCGACAATAATAAATACGATCAAAAGTTCAATTAGAGTAAATCCCTTTTTTATCAGGCACCCCATACCCTTGGCATCCATAGTGGCTCCTTTTCCATCTCTGCAAAAAGAAGTTTTTTAATCATCTCATTTTTCAGTTCTTTATATTCCGGCTCATCCCATAGATTATTGTATTCGTTCGGGTCATTTTCAAGGTCAAAAAGTTCTCCATATTCCCTGCGATAGTAAACAGTAATTTTGTATCTTTTTTCAATGTAAGTTTTCAGATGGATGGTTGTTGGTTCATGCCTGTTTTCAACAAGGACCCAGGTTCTTAGGTTTTCCTGCCTGCCATAAAAAACATCACTCTGGTCAATACCTGACATAGTTGTTGGAATATTGAGACCACAAAGAGATAGTATCGTTGGAGCAAAATCAACAAAAGAAATTAAACTTTCAGAAACTTTATTTTCTGGAAAATTTCCTTGCCACCTGACGATAAAAGGTACCCTTAATAAATCTTCGTAATGGAAGGCACCTTTTGCACAAAGTCCATGCTGTCCCAAAAGATGGCCATGGTCTGTAGTAAAAATAACAATTGTATCTTCTGAAAGTCCAAGATTGTCAAGTTCATCAAGAATAAGTCCGATATACTTATCCATTAAACTGATCATTCCATAATAAACAGCAGTGTCTTTTCTTAAGGTTTTCATTAAAGGCAGATGTGAGTGAAAACCATGTAGACCCATGCCAGTTTCTCTCCATGGAGAAAAATCAGGGTTTTCTTCTTGGGTCAATTGAAAATGGGGTGGGTTTTTTTTATGTTCACCTGGTTTTATTTCAGGAATTGTCAGATTTTCAGGGTCATACATCTGGTCCCATGGCTCTGGTACGAGATAGGGCGGATGGGGGTCAAGAAAACTTGCCCACAAAAAGAAATTTTGGTTTTTTCCATGATATTGCCTTAAAAATTTAATTGTTCTTTCAGCAATCCAGGCATTATAGTGGTATTTTTCAGGTAATAACCATTTCCATCTTTGCTCATGTTTTACTGTTCCAGCAGGTGCCCTGAAATAGTTTCTCCACTCTTTGAACCCCTTTTTCTCCATCCATATTGCATAGTGTTGTCCCACATGATATTCATCAGCATGGTTTCTTGCTAATTCCACTCTTTCAAAGCCATAAAAAGGACCATGAAATTTTTTCCAAAAACTTAGATTCTGCATAAAAGGATTTGATTCTATGGAAGGGAATTCCGGGGTATCTTTCAATGGTTGAAAATGCGCCTTGCCAATCAGGGTTGTCTTATATCCTGCATCCTGAAGATACTGACCGAGTGTTGGTTCGGTTTCTGGTAATTTTGTTCCCAGAGACCATGCGCCATGCTGGCTTGGGTATTTTCCTGTTATCAGGGATGCCCTTGAGGGGGTGCAGGTTGGATTTGTGCAATAAGCGCGGGTAAATCTAATTCCCTGTGATGCAAGTTTATCAAGGGCAGGTGTTTTAATCTCTGGATTTGTGCAGCCAAGAGTATTGTAATGCTGCTGGTCACTTGTGATAAAAAGAATATTTGGTTTTTTCTTCATTTTTCTCCATTGTATAATACAGTATTATGAAACAATTTTCTTTGCTTATCAAGCCGACATCTTTTGACTGCAATTCTGATTGTACCTATTGTTTTTATAAGGGACTACCGCTTTACAGGGAAACAAAGCATCCAAGAATGGGTTTTGATGTACTTGAGAAACTTGTTGAAAAGTATCTGAAAACACAGCAGGTTCAGTACATTTTTTCATGGCAGGGTGGAGAACCTCTGTTGATGGGTCTTGATTTTTACAAGAAGGTAATTGATTTGCAGAAAGGTTTTGCAAGCCCGGGCTCTGTAATAGGAAATGGATTGCAGACCAATGGATACCTTCTTGACCAGCAATGGGCAGAATTTCTCTCACAGAACAATTTTCTTATTGGAATGAGTATTGACGGACCTGAAGAAATCCACAATAGATTTAGAATAGCCCTTGGCATAGAAAATGCTTTCAGATTTGTGATGAAGGCAATAGAAAAACTTCAGAGATTTGAAGTTGCTTTTAATACCCTAACAGTTGTTACATCTGCGCACGCAGGAAGAGCAAAACAGGTATACACGTTTTTAAAAGACATCGGTTCTGAATATCATCAGTACATACCCTGCGTTGAGTATGACAGAAATAGCAAAAAATTGCCCTGGACTATAGAAGCAAAGGACTGGGGATTGTTTTTATGTGAACTCTTCAATGCCTGGATTAATGATAACAAAAAAGTTTCAATACGGCTTTTTGACTCCATTTTACTTAAGCTACTCGAAAAACAGCCAGGTATCTGCCAGATGGAAAAAAATTGCTGCCAGTATTTCGTGATAGAGCACAATGGTGATGTTTTTCCGTGCGATTTTTTTGTCAGGGCTCATACTTTTCTTGGGAATATACAAAAGGATGACTGGAAGGATTTGTTGAATTCAGAAAAATACAAAAAATTTGGTCTTAAAAAATCTTTGTGGCATCCTGATTGTGATAGGTGTGAATTTTTAAAATTCTGCGCAGGGGATTGTCAGAAACATAGAATATCAAAAAACCAATCAGAGAGAACAAAAAGCGTACTGTGTGAAGGATGGAAAATCTTTTATAAAGAAACAATGCCAGAATTTAAAAAGATTGTAGATTATATCAAAAGTACATCCGCTGAATTTTGAAGTTGATATAGATTGACGAGATTTATCACCACTTTTTCTACCATTTTTCCTGCAATCTCTTTTCCTGACACCAGTCCCTTCTCATATGCCTGTCTTATTTCTGTTCCGATATTTATTTTTGTAATGCCATTTTTGACCGCTTCCATAATACAATCCATTGGAATTCCTGAACCGCCATGAAGAACAAGTGGAATACGCGTATTTCGATTTATTTCAGAAAGATGTGATATATCAATCCTTGCACAAATCTTTTTTTCATCTCTTGCTGCACCTGAAATTGCGCCATGAATTGAACCCACTGAAACTGAAAGCCAATCAACACCAGTTTTTTCAACAAAGACCTTTGCTTCTTCAGGCCGGGTAAAACCTATCTTTTTTTGAAAAATTTCTTCATAGGGCGGTAGTTTTTCTTTTTCATGTCCAAGCACAGAACCAAGTTCAGCTTCAACGCATATCCCTTTTTTGTGAGCCATCTCAACAACCGTACCAGTAATCCTTATATTTTCTTCAAAAGCAAGCCGCGAACCATCAATCATTACAGAGTCATAGCCAAGCTCAATGCCTTTTCTTATCCATCCTTCCCAGTCAACTTCCTGGTAATTTTCATCAATTACCGGCACATGGTCAAGGTGAAGAAAACAAAATTTTTTGTTAGCGTTTTTCTCATACTCCTGCGCCACTGCTTCAATACTTCCTGCACCAAAATTTATTATATCTGGTCTTGATACTTCAATAATACCAATGCAATTACACTCAGCCAGTGCGTCAGAAATCGGCTTTAGCATAGGTAGATAGGCTACATTGAATGCAGGGACAAGGATATGCTTTTTGTAGGCGATAAGCATTACATCTGATATCTTCATGAATGGATTCATTCTATCTTAGATTGATGATCTTTCCTGTTTCTATAGATTTTTCTCCGCCTGCGCATATTGCGATACTTTCCCTGCCAGCGACTCCATCAGCAAGTGGATTTTTTCTTGTAATACAGCAGGAAAGGAAATCTTCAATCACACCTGGGTCTCCACCACCATGTCCACCAGGTGCAAGCTTCACATCTATTACTTCCTTTTTTCTTGTATGTCTGTAAACAATTTCAATGTATGGCTTTCTCTTGTCTCTATCTGATACAATATACGGGTCTATACCATACATTCTTCCTTTATCTCCAATAAACCAGAATTCACGTTTATAATCAGGAGTAAACTGGCTCTCAACAAAAAATGCCTTAACTTTGTTTTCATAAGCGATTGTGAGAACCTCATGGTCATAAACATCTATCTCTTTTGCAAAGACACACTTATCTTCAACCTCAATGTTCACGCTTCCTTCTCCATAGTCCCACTGGATATTGCTTTCAAGCAATGCTTCAGGACAACTATTTTTTATCTCACACTTTGAACATCTTTTCGTGTTTGATTCTGTTTTACCAAAAACCGCAAGCCCGCCTTCGCCATAAACTCTTATGGCTCTGCTGCCAATAACCCAGTTAAGAATATCAACAGAATGAGTTGCTTTCTGAACAAGAAGTCCGCCACTATTTTTCCTTAATCTCCACCAGCCATGAAAGAAATATTGGGAACCAGTGGAAACAGAATCAATTGCACCTGCTAAAATCAACCTGCCAATCTTCTTTTCAACATTAACAATTTCATACATCTTTCTGTAAAAGTTGTTGTACCTTAAAACAAAACCAACGCACAGAATTTTTCCTGCTTTTTTCTGTGCCTTTAAAATATCATCGCAATCAGCAAGAGTAAGAGCAAGTGGTTTTTCACACAGTACATCGAGTCCTTTATTAAAAGCTGAAATGGCAATATCCCTGTGGGTATAGTCAGGGCTTGTAATAATAATTGCATCAAGGGGTGCTTTTTTTAACATCTTTTCTGTGTCAGTAAATACCTTATCATCACTAAGATGTAAAACCTTTTTTGCCACTTCAAGCCTTTTTTTATCAGGGTCAGAAATGGCAGATACTCTGGCAACATCTTTTTTTTCCTTCACAATATAAAGCCCATAGCATCTTATTCCCCTGTTTCCTGCTCCAACTATACCAATGTTTAACATTCTTCTCTCCATAACGCGTTTATCATTTCCAGCGTTTCTTCAACAAGCTCTTTACCACCTTCTGGTCCAACACGACACGACGGACCCACTGCACCATAACTTTTACCTTTTATTGCCCGCTGTGTTGGAAGGTATGTTCCACCACCTGCAAGCTGTACAACAAAAGTCTGTATTGCTGGGCTCTGAGTTTTTATCCTAATTCCGTAGTCAAGATAAAGCTCAAAGGGGTTTGTTGCAAAAACAATATCACCAATCCGCAGGACATAGACATCAATAGGGATTTTCGTGTTTTCTTTAAATTTCTGGCATCTTTCAACATAGCGATTAAACCATCTGTACCTTCTGTAATTGTAGGTAATATCCTTATACCAGCGCGGCTGGTTTTTTTTATCAGGATTTTGTTCAATTTCTTGCTTTAGTTTGTCATACTCCTTTTTGTATTTCTCAGCTTCATCCTGGCATTCTTTCAATTCCTGGTCTGTTGCAGGATAACTTTTAAGGTAAAGGGTTTTATGGCTCATTCTGAATTCTGGCTGATAATCAATTTCTTTTTCAATGTATGGAAGAATCCTTTGTATTCCATCAGCAACTCTTATTGCAATATTTTCCCTTTCTGTTTTTCCTGATAGATTCCACATCCTTTGATGGGACTGCTTACACAAAAGAACATGGGGCGATTGGTCTCCTGCTGCACTGCATTGGGCTAAAACACATACTGAATCACCTAACCTTCTTCTTAATTCCTGCCTCACTTCGTGCCAGTAATCAGCACTGATTACAAACAGACTTTCATCAACCTGCGAAGGGCAGGCAATATTTACGATTAGCCCTGTAAGATTTTTTTGCTGGTCCCATGTTCCCATGATATTTATTGAGTGGTCTTCATATCCTTCAATATGGCTGAATTGACTGTCATTTGTATTTCCATACATCTTTGAAGAACCATCAAGGTATGCAACCCTTCTGTTAAAACCAACAACAGCAAAACCAAGTCCAAAACCAATACCGCTTTTGTTTCTTTTTTCCCTTGCATTTTTAATTCCCTGCGCAACCTCTGTTGCGGCAAATTCAATATAATCAGAAATTTTCATTGCCGGCAATTCAATTCCATAGATGTCTTTCAAATCAAGCCCTGTTGTTCCGCGAAGGATATCCCCACCAACCTCAGGAGCAGTGTGTGTATGTGTTGCACTGATGATGATTTCTTCATTTTTGATACCTGGCATAAGTTTCATCGTTTTTTCAATGATGGCTTTCCTGAATTCTTCTGGAATTGCCACAAGGTCACAGCTCACTATTACTGCGTGTGATGTCTTTCCATCTTCTGCGATTGACTGAAAAAATGCAATGGTTGATGTAATGGGGTCCTTTATTCCTTCGGATATTCTTGCATAAAATTGTCCACAAAGACATACCGGCTTTTCAGGTGTTATATCAAGATGTTCCCATCCAGCAAAAAATTCTTTTGATTTCATGTTTTCTCCTGTTTATCCAAGAAGTTCATGCATTTTCTGACAGTAGTACACAACAAGCTCCCATTTTGCATCAGGAGGTATCCTGTGGTCAACGCACGGAATATAACCACCAAGTTCAACAAGTTCCAGTAGCCGCTTTATTTCTTCATCAACTGCTTTTTTATCTTTTGAAAAAACAACCTTATTCATTCCACCAACCCCGCGAAGATCTTTTCCATATTTTTCTCTCCAGGGTCTTATATTTCCATTCCATGTTCCAACTTCTATTGGAAACATAGTATTTACGCCATTTTCAAGCCAGATTGGAACAAGGGCATCAATATTGCCATCACAATCAACACTTACAATATCTATTCCGTGTTTGTTCAGAAGATCACATATTCTTCTGTAATGCGGACCTATCTTTTTTCTGAAAACCTGTGGCGAAATCAATGGACCACTTTTAAAACAAATGTCTTCCCAGAAATGACCAAAATCAAATTTTACTCCTGTTTCAAGGGTCATTTTAACTGCCTGATAGCATATCTCTGCGTTTGTCTCCACAATCTCATCAAAAAGTGCTTCGTCATCAACAAGAAGATAACAGGCACCTTCCATTGTCAGCCAGTTTCGTATCCAGCCGTATAAACTTCCACAAAAAAGTCCATAGGGAAAATCCCTTTCGTTTTTCAACAAATAATCAAGTCCACCCTGTTCAAAAGTAAACACTTTGTCCTTTGCAACAACATTAGCTTTCATAACCCTGTCTTTTGACCACTGCAATTTTGGTAGATATAAATCTTCCCAGGATTTTCTGTCCTTTAAAAGATGATCAACATCTGCAGGAATAGAACCAGCACCTGGCTTATGCAGGGTTATAACACCTTCTCCATTTAAAATCTTTTTTGTTCCATCAGGAAGTTCTTCAATAATCCTGGATTCAAAAGCAGGCCACAATCCCAGTTTGGGCTTGAAAACATTGTACCAGTTAAAATCAAAACCAATGATTTTTGAAATTTCAAAATCTGCCTGATTGCCATCTGACCAATTTTCGGCAAGTTCTTTACTGATATAACCTTTTTCTGCCCAAAGATTAAGGGTTTCACTCCAGAAACCAAAATGTACCAGTGGCATCCTGTCATATTCCTGATAATGGAGAATCCTTTGAACTCTTTGTCTGTTTGTCAACTCTTTCTCCTTTTAAAGGAAAATTTATTTTTACCTGATTTTAGCACAATCTTTTTCTGTGGACCAAAACCTTCTGGTACAACAAGTATTCCAGTAAGATTTTCTGGAATTTCCACAGAAATTTCAAAAAACCTTTTTTCTTTTTTCCATGATACAAAGATCTGTCCAGAAGGTGTAGGGACAGTACCTTTCGCCCACTCAAGGTCAAAAAGAATAGGTCCAATGAGAAACTTTTTGAAACCGGGTTCAACAGGTTTTACTCCAAGTACATATGCAGGTAGTATCATTGCAGGAGCAGCGCTCCATCCATGGCACAAGGATGTGTGTCTATCCCACATTTCCCAGCAGCTTGTAGCACCGAATTCAAGGATCAAACCCCAGCATATTCTGATATAATTTATAGCTTCGAGGTATTTATTTGCTTTACACAGAGAAAGCAAGGCATAAAAAGACCAGAATGGACTACCGATTTTGATGATCTCTTCTCCAATGTAATTTCCTTTATGTTCTGGTAAAAATGCACTCTGATAATCACCGAGATTTGGAAGATAAAACCCGGTTTTTCCTGCAATTGATTGAAGTGCCATTTTTCGCTGCTGGGCACTGCCTATTTCAAGAAGATTGAATAGGAAGTTTTCATGCTGGCCAATAATATTTTCAGCAACATCAACAGGTTTTACAGGACTATTTTTTCTGTATTTTTTGAATGCCTTTGTGCCCCAGTAGTATCTTTCAATGCTTTTTTTCAAAATTTCTGCATGTTTTTTATAGACTTTAGCACTCTGAAGATCACCCATTTCTTTTGCAATTTTTTCAGCATAAATCAATGATTCATAAAACCATCCCTGAACAGCACCATCCGCATGTCTATCATCAAGGCGCGTCCAATCAACAAAGTTCCAGCCACATTTCAAATCAAAAAATCCATTTTTTTCTGTATGGGCAAGAAGCCAGTCCATCTGTTTTTTAACTCCATCATATGCTTTTTTCAGGGTTTCAAAGTCCTCTGTAAAAAGATAATATTCCCAGACAATCACAGGTATCCTCATTCCCCAGGTAGGAAGATTACTTTTAAATAAACCTGGAGCAACCCCTGGTATCCATCCTTCTTCAGTATTGCTGGATGTTATTTCAAGTACTGCCTTCTTTGAAAGCTCATATGCACCAAAACAATAATAATTGAACAGGCATTCTGGTTGCATATCTCCAATCCATTGAGAGCGTTCTCTCCACGGGCAGTCAGTATAAGAATCTTCCATACAAAGATTTACTGTACGAGCAGACAATTCATAAATCTGGTTAAGCAGATTGTCTGAACTTTCAAAACTTCCTTGTTTTTTCACAGGATAAATCGCTTCATAAGCTGCTATGGAGTCAATTGAAAGATTTATTGGCTCTTCCTTTTGGTTGAAAACCCTTACAACCATGTATCTAAAGCCGTGCGGCTGATTTGTCTTGTAAATTGTTTTGCCATCTTTAAGTATTATCCTACCGGGCTGTTTTAATGATGGGGATTGCCACATTGTTGCAACCCGATTATTCCATAGACATTCACTGTGAGCAAAGTCAACGATTGTTCCTGAATTTCCTTGGATACTAAATTCAATAAATGCAAGCGTCTCAAAACCAAAATCAACTATAAAGCAAACCGCAGTGTTTGGTTCCAAATTCAAGGAAAAACTTTTCCATCCGCATGGAGCATTAATCTGGGGTGAAGTTTTGACTTCTTCACTTTCAATTTTTGCATACCAGAGTGTTTCAGCAATTTTCTCTTTATCCAGGAAATCCTGATTATTTTCAACCTGGCATCTATACAATCGTAAAATTTTCTCAGGAATAATCTTTTTTTCTCTTATTAAGGGTATGGGTCTGGGAATAAGTTCATCAGGTTGGGCAAGTTCTGTTTTAATTTTTTCAATTACGTTTTCCCAGCTTCTGTCATCAAACTCTGGCATATACCAGTTTTGTTCTTCAATCCTTGCATCAAAACATTCTGGGAAAAAAATCCCTGAAACAGGGCTATAGGCAACTGCTTCCTTTGCCTTCCATGTTTTATCTGTTTCAAGTAGAACTTTTCCGCCTGCTTCTACCTGACATATAAGACCGGGCTCCACTGATTCATATAACTTTGATGGCTTGAAATAATGTTGAACAAAAAATGCGATAACATTCTCACCATTCTTTATCTGCACCCTGTGGGTATCATAATATGGGCTGGTCGCTTTTCCCCTTGCAGGACCAAAACCGATATATTTTCCATTGACCCATAATCTGTATCTTGAGTCAGCACAACAGTGTACCAGTGCAATGGTTTGCTTTTCTGAAAAGAATTTTTTTCTAAAATAACAGGTTTGAAGAATTTCTCTTTTTCCAGTGCTTAACCATATCCATCTTGCATTTTCAAACATGTTGCTCCTGGTATGCTTATCTTTTTTTTTGTATCTTTTTTATTGCTTGCGGTAAAAAATCAATAATATCACCTGCAATCAGTGAGTATTCGCCAATTTTCTTAGCTGCAAGATCTCCAGCAAGTCCGTGCAGGTACACTCCCATTGTAGCGCTTTCCCACAAAGAAAATCCCTGGACAATAAGCGAACCAATGATTCCTGCAAGAACATCTCCACTGCCAGCAGTCGCCATTCCAGGATTGCCTGTCTTGTTAATGAAAATATTACTTCCGTCAGCAACAACTGTTCTGTAACCCTTCAAAACTAACATAACATTATATTTTTTTGCAAATTCAGAAGCAACCTTTTCTCTATTTTTTTGAATTTCCGGAATTGTTAAGCCAGTAAGGTAGGACATTTCTCCAGGATGTGGCGTCAGGATGATTTTTTTATCTGGATTTTCAAGTATATCTAAATTCCTTGCAAGAAGTTTCAACCCATCAGCATCAATAACCATTGGCTTGCTAATTTTTGGGATAAGATTTTTGAAAAATAGTTCTGTACCGAATTCTGTTGAGATGCCCGGACCTATCACAAGTCCATCAATTTTTTCAATGAATTCAGTGCACTGGTCAACAGCAAGAGGACCAATGGTTCTTCTTCCTGTTTCTGAAAGTGGTTTTGTCATCACCTCAGTAAGTTTTATTTCAAAAACATCATTGAGAGATTCAGGAACTCCTGCTGTTACCATTCCGCAGCCGGTTCTCAATGCTGCCATTGATGTCAGACATACAGCACCTGTTAATCCAGGTGAGCCGCCTATCACAAAAAGATGTCCGTATGTGCCCTTATGACTATCCTTTTTTCTTTCTGGTAGATAGAACTTTTCCATTTTTAGTTATTACACAGTAGGCAACAGCTACTGATTTTGTGTGAGATATTGAAACAGAAATTGAATAATCTTTCAAGATCTTATTGTCTGTCAAAATGAATGGCTTTCCACTTTTTTTGCGCCTGACTTCTATTTTTTTTGCCACCAAGCCCAATTTTGAAGCGGCTTTTATAAAGGCAATCTTTGCAGCAAGAGTTCCTGCCAATCTGGTATATTTATCTTTGTAATTGTTGCAATATGCTATCTCGCGAGACGTAAAAAAAGCACACAGTTTTGAGGGGTTTTCAATAATTTTTTTTAGTTTTTCAACGCAAATACACTCAGATTGAGCATTTATCATGAAGGATTCTGGCTTATAACACTGACCAGTTTTTTCCCTTTGCTTGTGCCAAAAACAACCATTCCTTCTCTTGCAGCGTGGATTGTATAGTCAGAGCCCATGTATGTACCAGAACCGGGCACAAAATGCGTTCCCTTCTGTCGGATTATGATATTACCCGGCTTTACAATCTCGCCCTCAAAAACCTTTACTCCGCGTCTTTTAGGATTTGAATCCCTGCCATTACCTTGTTTTTTTCTTCCCATGGTTATGTGTTTATATCACATTTTTCAACAAAGGTCAAATCTCATTAATTCTTTAACTACTACCAATTTTGTATGGTACTGGCTTATCCATTTGAATTTCTGTATCTCCTTTTCTTTTTTGGTTTACTGTTACCCAGCCAGCAGAGCTTGTACGAAGTCTGAATCTGACAGGTATAGATAAATCCCATGCTGGCAATATGCGTAAAGCTTTTGGTGTTTCTTGTAAAAGCATTTCCTGTAGGGCAATACATATTGCGCCCAAAGAGTCAAGGTATGGTGCATCTGATAAATCCTTGTATTTTGGATGATGGTTCCCAGGTGACCAACATAATCCAGAAGGAAAAACCTGAGCGTGACGAATGTGCTCTTTAATAAGGGATATGGATTCTTCTACAAGTCCTAATCTGGCAGCCCAGATTGCAGTTTGCGACCATCCCATATGGGGGTTTTTGTGTAACCTGTTTTGAAAAGAGTTGATGGCAACATCAATCTCAGGTCTGTCAAGGCCAAAGATATCGAATGGAAAAATTGAATACAATTCAGGGTCTTCCCAGTTATGTTTAACTGGATCTTTTATTTGTTCAAAAGGCGCAAGATAATCATTACTTGATTCAATACCAGTAAATTGTCCATTTTCAAACTTAATCTTTCCTCTTGGTAGCTCAGGGAGTATTTGGGTCAGTTTTTCCCATTTTTCCTGCAACTTGTAGTTCCAACAGCGTTCTTTAGCCAGTCTTGCCATAGCAGGAACCACTGCGCGAAGACCTGAAATTTGGTCGGCAGGATTAACAACATCCCACCATGTTTCTAAGGATTGTGCAGGCTCTAATTTCAATTTTCCATTTTTATCAATGGAGAAGTGTTCCAAGAAAAAATCAAGAATTGCTTCTGCTAAAGGTTTAAGCATTGTGTCAGCAAAGTTATTGTCTTTTGAATGATAGTAAAAATTGATCATCATCCAGAGTAATTCCAGGCTGCCTGTGTAATACCATCGGATATATGGATTGACCTGTTGTGAAATATCTGTTTTTTTAAGTAAATTTTTAACACATTCTTTTCTGAATGCACCAAAGAAATGCATTGTTTCAGGGAAAATTGCACCATCGTGTCCAAACCAGCATTTAATTCTTTCCTTCTGGAATGGTAATGCTTCAAGATAAAGTCGAAAGAATCTTAAAAGCAGCTCATCATCCCCTGTTTTCAAACATCCCCAAAACATCAGTCGGGTGTTTTGAAACCAAAAAGGACCTCCCCATGAACGCAGATCCTTATTGTATAGATAATTGCCACCATTAAATTTACCAACCATATGATTGGAAGTACACCCGGCAAGGTAAAAACGCCAAAGATACCAGGCTCCTTCTATTTTTCTCCATTCATCATCACCTAAAATTGTTAAAAATGAGTTTGCCCAAAGGTTCTTGAATGAATTTTTGTGAAAAGACTCAAGTTTTTTTATACCCATGCTGTTTCCATCAACAAGCAAGGAGATTGCATTTGAAACAAGTTTTTCATAAGAGCCCTGTCCAATATAAACAGAAAATTTAAGCTGAAAATACGGGCTTGGGTTTACAAAAAAACAATCGTTTTCTTGTTTCATGGAAGAAGTATCAACAGCAGCTGCAGTACCTAAATGAAGCCAGGGATCAGTATTGTTTTCTGCCCAGTCCTGCATAAATTGTATAGTACACAACTGTTTAAACTCTGAACTTTCATTTCTTTCAGCAACAACATAATAACTATCTACCAGATACCTTTTGAAACCATTCCGCCATGTCTCAATCCATATTTTTACACCGTTTGAATCTTTCTGATGGTCATAAATGTCAACAATAACAATATCTGTATTACTTTGTACCCTTAAAACTACTTTTACTCCA
>JAMWCC010000088.1:0-14915 GCA_023818375.1 Candidatus Omnitrophota bacterium
GAATGTGGTGCAGGAAGATAGACAAAATATGGTTTTGCAAGACGAGAAAAAATTATTGGAAATGAATTATTTGGGGTTAGACATAAGGATTTAGTACAAGTAAGAGAAAAAGAGGAATTTTTATGGACAGAAAACGAATCAAGTTTTGTAAATTATTCTGAATGTGAATATCTTAATGGAACGGGAGATTTTGAGAATTTTAAAATTTTGCCAAATTTATACATAGAAACGTATGAAATCATTAAGGGAAAAGAGATTTTAAGATATAAAAAAGATGTTTGTGGGCTTATTAATGAATATGGAAAAGGTAAAGTAATTTTGATTGGAACGTTAATTGGTCATTCAATTTTAACCTATGAAGATAAAGATACAGAAAAATTTCTTGAAAAACTTATAGATGTTTTGAGTCTGAGAAAAAACAAAATAGGTAAACTTTTATACAGAAGAAAGATTTATAACAATAGCGAGATTTTATTTTTGATAAATCCAACAAATGAGCTGGTTAACGAGAGGTTAAATTTTGAATATACTGAAATTTTTGAAGATAAGAAATTGAAAGATATCACTGCTGAACCATTTTCTGTTAAGGTTTGTATAAAAATTTAAAAAGGTGACAGAAATGAAAGAATTATCAAAAAGAGAAAGAGTAGAAAGAACATTAAATTTACAAGCAGTCGATAGGGTTGCAATTCATGACCAGGTAAGTTTTAATCCTGATGTTATTTCCTACTATACAGGTAAAAAAATAGATGATTTTAATTATTCAGTGGAAGATATTTGCCAGGTTATAAGAAAAACCCTTGATATGACATTTATGCCTTCTGCTCCGAAAGGGAGGAAAAGATGGGTTGATGAATATGGTATAACATATCAGAATGATAACTGGACTACTTGGACTTTAATTCCACCAAATATAACTGAAGAAAAATTAAAAAAGATTATCTGTGACAAGATTAAAATTTTTAAAAAAGAAAATCTCAAAAATTTTGAAAATGAATATAAGGAAAGGATTTTTAGAATTAAAAATCTAATAGGAGATGATACGGTTATATATGACTTTTGTACAACAGTTGGTCTGTGCGAGTTATGGAACCACGGTTTTATAGAACCTCTTACTTACCTTATTTATGATGAACCTGAACTCATACAGGAATATTTTGAAGTTAGAACAGCATTTGAAATTTCAAAAGCAGAGATTATAGGAAGACTAAAACTCTATCCTGTTATTTTAATTCCAGATGATCTTGCTTCCAAGACAGGTCCAATTTTTGCACCAGAAGTTTTAAAAAAGTATTTTTTCCCATATTTAAAGAAACAAGTAGATGTCTGGCATAGTTTTGGAATAAAAGTAATTTATCACAGTGATGGTAATTATAAAATCTTAATAGATGAATTTATAAAATGTGGTGTTGATGGTTTCTATTGCCTTGAACCATCGTGCGGTATGGACATTGTTGAATTAAAAAATAAATACCCTAATTTTATTTGGGCTGGTGGTGTTGATGGAGTTGATTTAATGGAAAGGGGTAGTGTTTTTGAAGTCGAAAAAGAGGTAAAAAGACAGATTTATCAGACAGATGCTTTGAATAAGGGCGGGATTTTTATTGGAACATCAAGCGAAGTTAATCCAATGATAAAATATGAAAATTTTGTAAAGATGGTCGAAACAGCTAAATCTATAAAAAACGAAAAAATTTAAAAGCTGTTTGAGTATTCTCCTACCCCCTTTTTTTAAAAAATTGTTTAATGAACATTTAAAGTTATATTTGTTTTTTTGAAAGCGTTTTCAAAAAAAATACTTGACAAATCAAAAAAGATGTGTTAAAAAATGAGTAAAAGTTAAGGAAAACGTTTTACAAAATTTTAACCGTGGTTACTATAAAAGAAATAGCAAAAAAAGCAAAGGTATCACCAGCAACAGTATCAAAGGCACTTTCAGGTACTTATGGTGTTTCATCAAAAACTCGGAAACGGGTTAAAAAATTAGCAGAAGAATTAAGATATATTCCTGATTATGCCGCACGTTCTCTCGTAACAAATAAATCTTTTGCGATAGGTCTTGTTACTCCATATTTAGCCAATCCTGCACTTATTGAAAGAATACGTGGTATCCAGAACAGATGTCTATCCAATCAATATGTTCTTATAACCTGTTTCTATGAGAAAGATACCAGACAGGAGGAAAAACAAATAGAGACCCTACTTTCAAGAAAGGTAGATGGCTTAATAATAACGCCCATCGCGGAAAATGACGAATTAAAAAATTTTATAAAGAAAATAGATATACCTGTTGTTTTGCTGAGTGAAATGCTTGAAGGTTTAGAATGTGATTTTGTTGGTGAGGATGATTACGAAGGCGGCAGGATTGCTACAGAACATTTGATAAAACTTGGACATAGAAACATTGCGTATTTTGGTAATTCTCCGGATGTATACTCAGATAGATGCATAACAAAGGGATATAAGGATACCCTTGAAAAATATGAAATCAAATTTAGCCAGGATTATATATTCTGGGGAAATACGGATAAAGAAATCCTGGGAAAAAACATAGAAAAAGTTTTAAGTTTTCATCAACAAGTAACAGGAATAATATGCTGGAGCGATATTATTGCAGTAGAAATTGTGAAGAAACTTGAATCAATGAATATAAAAGTCCCTGAAGACATTTCAGTCGTTGGTTATGACAATATTGAAATGCTTTCAATATTTCATATGTCGTTAACTACTATCGGACAGCCAAATTTTTTGATCGGTCAGAAGGCTGTTAGCGCATTACTGCCGAGCATAAATGGTGCAAATTTACAACCTCCACAAAAAATTATTTTAAAACCAGAGTTGATAATAAGAAACTCCACAGGACAAGCGAAAATAAAAAATTGAAAGAAGGTTAGTTTAGCGATAAAAAAATTATTAAATGCAGCATAAATGATTTCAAGAATGGAAGAAAATTTAAAAATTGGTTTTTTTGTGATTAGAAGCAAATTTGAAATTGGGGCTGAAAGAGGAGAGTTATTATTAAGTCAAGCAAGAGAAGAACTAAAAAAAAGGATAGATGTATACGTCTTCGAAGAAGTTGTTGACAATAAAGAAACCCTTGAAAAAGCAATAAAATTTTTTAAAAGCAAAGATATCTGCAATTTTTGTGTTTTGCTTGCCACCTGGAGTGATGATTCTTTAATTCTAGATCTGTTAAGCGAAATTAAATTGCCGGTCATCGTATGGTCTATCCCGGGAATTCACTATGGTTCTTTATGTGGAGGACAGCAAATTTGTTGTGTATTGAAGGAACTTGGAATTCCTTATAAATTCATCTTTGGCAATTTAGAGGATGCAAGTGTTTACGAAAAAATTTTATCCTATTCGAAAACTATCTACTTAATAAATGCTTTGTCAAAGGCAAAATTTGGTCTTTTAGGTCACAGAATCAGTGGGATGACAGAAGTTGCATACGATGAAATAGGGATAAAAAAAGTATTTGGCTCAAGAATGGTTCTATCAAATAATGACAGGATAAATTTATTAAAACACGATGTAAAGGATGAAGAGATTTTGGAAGTTTATGAAAAGTTAAGAAATACTGTCGGTCGCATCAATGTTGAAAAGGAAGATGTTTTCAATTCAATAAAATTTTATCTTGCCTTAAAAAAATGGGTTACTCAAGAACAGCTAAACGGTATTGCAATTGAATGTTATCCCGAATTGATGGGAGATGTTTGCCTTGCTTTTTCCTTGTTATCAGAAGAAGGAATTGTTAGTGCTTGTGAAGGAGATGTGAATTCTTTGATTGCAACTTTTATTCTGTATAAACTTGCTGGACAGCCGGTCAATAACACTGATTTGCTTGATTTAAATTTTTTAGAAAACTGGGCGATATTTTCTCATTGTGGTAGCAGTGGTTTTTCAATTGCAGCAAATAAGGACAAAATTTCAATCGTTCCTGTTCGCCTTGCGAATAAAGGAGTGTGTTGCCATTTTCCCTGTAAAAAAGGAGATGTGACACTTTTAAACCTTGTTGGTGGAAGAGATAGCTTTAGAAGTTTTATAATTCAGGGGCAATCAATAGAAACAGATATGGTCTTTCCTGGAAATCCTATTAAGGTTGTATTACCGATTAAAATTGAAGAGTTTTTGCAAATTATTGAAGAAAATGGTTTCGGTCATCACTGGATGATTGGTTATGGAAGGGTAGCGAATGAAATAGAAGAATTATTTAAAATTTTAAAAATTAATTACGTAACAAAGGGATAAATTATGAATTCAAGAGAAAGGATATTAAGTGCAATTGATTTGAAAGATGTTGATAGAATCCCGCTTTATTGCTGGTGTTTTGGTTTTTCTCCAGAAAAATCATTACTCTGGGAAAGAGAAGGAAATGAAGTGAAATTTTGGTACACAATGCGTTTGGAACATTTACATAAATTACCATATGAATGGACAATCTACGATGAGTTAGAAAGGGTAAAAAGATGGCTATCAATGGGGATAGATGATGTTATTGATGTTTCTATTCCTTGGAGTATATCAAGCGAGGTTATAATAAACGATTACAATGAAGAAAATTTAATGGTTAGAGAATATAAAACACCTGAAGGTGTACTTGTTCAAAAGGTGAAAAAAACAGAAGAAGAAATTCCTGATGGTTGGCCAGTACAAACACAAACTTGTGTTTTAATTGATGATTTGAATTTACCAAGAAGTGAAAAATTTCCGGTTTTTGAAGCAGGTGATCTGGAAAAGGTTAAATATTTATTGCAACCACCCACAAAGCAACAATTAGAGGAATATAGAGAAAAGATAAAATTGATAAAAGATTTTAAATCAAAAATTCCTGTTTGTGTTCAAGCACATACTTTATTTGGGATGGATGGAGTTATATATTTAATGGGCATAGAAAACGCAGTTTTAAAAGCGATGACAGATGAGGAATTTTTTAAGGAAGTGGTAGATTTAATATTTAATTTTGATTTGATGAGAACAGAAATTGCTATTGAAGAAGGAGAAGTAGATATAATAGTTCAAAGGGGATGGTATAGTTCAACTGATTTCTGGTCTCCTTCTTTATTTAGAAAATTTGTATTGCCAAATTTAAAAAAATCAGTTGACCTGGTTCATCAGGAAGGTAAAAAATTTGCATATGTTATGACAACAGGGATTATGAATTTTATTGATGATTTTATTGAAGCAGGTATAGATTTATTATATTATTTTGATCCTGTTTTAGATAAAATTAACATAAATGAGCTGAAAGAAAAAGTGAAGAATAAATTTTGTATTGCAGGTGGAATAAATAGTACTTTAACATTAAAAAATGGGGATGAAAAAGAAATTGAAAAGCAAATAAGAGATGTTATTGAAATTTATGGAAAAAAAGGCGTTATTTTATCACCTGTTGATTCTCTTTTCCCGGATACTCCATATAAAAATGTGAAAAAAATGATAGAAATTTATAAAAAATATTGCTGAAAGATATGACTAATAAAGAAAGATTAGATAAAACATTCAATGGTAAAAAGGTAGACAGGTTTGCTGTTACTTCTTTGTACAGTCATCTTTATTTTTTTGATCATTTTACCGAAATAACAGAACTTCCAGAAGAAGAATTCCATAAATTGCTTTATAAAAAACCAGAAGAGTTTTTTTATATATACAAGATTTTCTTAGAAAAAGTACAATTTGAAATAATTGAACCACCATTTGCAATGCCGAGAGAAGAAAGGGAAAATATAGAATTTGTGAAAAAAAATAATAAGTTATTCAAATATAATAGAAAAACAGACGAATATTCAGAAATTAAAAAAACTATCAGTGGACATGCAACTGATTATAAAGCAAACGAAGTACAATATATTTTTGACAAAGAGGATATTAAAAAGATTAAAATTAAAAAAGCAGAGGATATTATTGAAAGTGGGATTTTAGATTATGCAAAAATTATAGTTGAAAAAATAGGGAAAAATGAGTTTGTTTTGATTCCTGGATTTGTAGGTATTCTATGGGAATGCGTGCATTATTTAGGACAAACAAATACCTTGCTTATGCTGGCTGAGAATAACGATTTAATTGAATGTTTAAGTAAAGTTTTATTGGAACAACAAATTGAAAAGATAAAAGCATATTCGTCAACTGGTTCAGACGCGATTTTCATTGACGATGCAATGGCATATTCTGATGTGATTTCGGTCAAACATTATGAGAAATTTGTTCTTCCAAATACTACAGAAATGGTAAGAGAAATTCATAGGTCAGGTAAAAAGGCAATTTTAATTTATTTTGGTGGAGTTATGGATAGATTAGAACTTATTGTCTCAACAGGAGCAGACGGTTTACTTTGTGAAACAAGTATGAAAAATTATAAAAATGAAATTGATCAAATAGTTAAAAAAGTTGGAGATAAGATAGTAATTTTTGGGAATATAGACCCTATAAAAATTTTAGAACAAGGTACAGATTTTGAATTAGAAGACGAAATTAAAAAACAGGTAGAAGTAGGTAAAAGAGCAAAAGGATTTATAATTTCAACGGGTAGTCCAATAACCCCCGGAACTTCTTTAGAGAAAGTTATGAAATTTATTGATTTAGGAAGAAAAATAGGGAGGATATAAAATGAACTCATCAGAAAGAATAAAGACAGTTTTAAGAGGTGAAATACCCGATAGAATACCGATATGTGAAGTTTCTTTTTGGCCTAAAACAATTGAAAGATGGAAAAAAGAAGGATTACCTGAAAATACTGATCCTATTTATTATTTAGGTATGGATAGGATTAGATTTTTATATTACAAGAGGGGTTTTTATTTTGAAAAGAAAATATTGGGAGAAAATGAAGAACAGATTATTTATATTGATGAATATGGGAAAAAAATGATTGATTGGAAGCCAACAAGTAAAAATTTTGGTATTCCTCATGTTATTCAACATTCTTTAAGTAATAAGAGTGATTGGGAAAGGATGGAAGTATATTTAAAACCAGAAGAAAAAAGAATACCGGATGGGTTTTACCAGGATTATTTAGAAGGTAGAAAAAATGGTGATTTTATTGCTTTAACTATTGAAGAGCCGGCATGGTTTATTCTTGAACAAACTTTTGGTTTTGAAAATGGTTTACCACTTTTTATACAAGAAAAGGATTTAGTTTTAGAAATTATGGAAAAAGTTGTCAATTTTAATATAGAAATGTGTGATTTAGTTTTAAACAAAGGAATTAAACCAGATTGTTTATGGATGTGGTCCGATTTATGTTATAAAAATGGAATGTTATTTTCGCCAAAGATTTTTAGAGAAATTGTTATGCCATTTCATAAAAAGATTGTAGAGTTTTGTAAAGATAATGATTTATTTTTGATATTACATTGTGATGGATATGTAAGGGAACTTATACCACTCTTAATAGAGGAAGGAATAGATGCAATACAACCACTTGAGGGAAGATGTGGAAATGATGTTAGAGAATATAAAAAGCTTTTTGGAGATAAAATTACTCTCTTTGGAAATATTTCTACTGAGATTTTAAGCAGTGATAAAGAAAAAATAAAAAAAGAGATAGAAGAAAAGGTAAAAGTTGCGAAGGAAAATGGAAGATATATTTTTCATTCAGACCATTCAATCCCAAATACAGTTAGTTTTGAGAACTACAGATATGCTATTGAACTCGCAAAAGAAACTGGGAGTTATTAAATGATTATAAAATTAAATGGTCTATGGAAGTTTACAATTGATATAGGTGCATGCGGAACCCCTTATTTTGATGTTGATTTTCCGAGGGATTTTTGGGATTTGGTTTATGTGCCTTCTGTTTGGAATTTTTACAAGGATATATATTATTTATACGAAGGTATTGGCTGGTATGTAAAGGAATTTTATATTGAAGAATTTGATGATTTCTCTTTTGCAGAAATATATTTTGAAGGAGTTAATTATATATGTGAAGTTTATTTAAACGGGAAAAAAATTTGTATTCATGAAGGTGGTTATACTCCATTTTCTTTTGATATAAGTGAATTTTTGAAAAAAGGGAAAAATATTTTAGTCGTTAAGGTTGACAATAGAAGACACTTATTAAGGATGCCTTATGTCGTTGGATGGTTTAACTATGGGGGAATTCATAGGCCTGTATATATAAAAATTTCAAAAAAAGTTAAAATTGATGCATTCGTGTTATATTTTGAAGAAGAAAATGGAGTTATTGATTATAAAGTAAAACTTAAAAATCTTGTTGATAAATTTTACTATTTTTTGAATATTGAAGATGAAAATGGATTTTTTTATGAAGCAAAGGGTAAAATAAATGATTTTATAGGTAAGATAGAATTTCCTCTTAAAAAGTTTGAAAAATGGTTTCCAGATCTACCAAAAACTTATAAACTCTCGTTTGGGATAATTGATGAAAACGGGAATTTACTTGATAAGGTTGAAAAAAATTTTGGTATAAGGAAACTTAAAGTTGAAAATTACAAAATCTTTATAAATGATAGAGAAATAAAACTAAAAGGTATAAATTATTTGCCAATAAATCCTGTTGATGGGCTTGTTTTTACAGAAGAGATGATAAAAAAAGATTTGAAACTTATTAAAGAACTTAATGCTAACATAATAAGGGTCCATTTTCCTTTATCTGAAGAGTTTTTTAATTTATGTGATAAAGAAGGAATTATGGTCTGGTGCGATATTCCTGTATATTGTCTTGAAAAATACGCTGGCGTTCCAGAAGATTTTTTTACAAAAGAAGAAAATTATAAACTTGCAGAACAATACTTTAAAGAGACATTTTCATATTACAATCATCATCCATCAATAATTACATGGTCGATTGGAAATGAAAATAGTACGTTTTTACCTGGTGCAGGAGAATTTTTTTATAAATTAGTTGAATATGCAAGAAAACTTGAAAAAAATAGGTTTATAAGTTATGCCTGTCTCATTTTAATGAGGAATGAAGATGAAAGTTTTTTTGAAAAGCTCGATATAATCGGGCTCAATGAATATTTTGGCTGGTATGATAAACTCGGTAAGCATTACGAAAAATGGGAAGAAAAAAATTTTGACCTTAAGATTGTTAAAGAAAAACTCAGTGAATTTTTTAATAAACACAAAAAGCCAGTTGCAATAACAGAATTTGGAGCCGACAGTTTGCCTGGATTTAGGGCTGATAAGTTTGTGCTTGGTTCAGAAGATTATCATTCAATGCTTTTACAGGAAAGTTTCAAAATCTTTAGAGAATTTCCACAAATTACTGGATATTTCTCTTTTTCTTTTAATGACTATCCGGATCCCAGCAAACCAAATGTTAGGTTCTGGTCTGATCAAATAAACCATAAAGGTGTTGTATCTTTTAATAGAAGTAAAAAGGCTGTCTTCGATACACTTAAAAAAATATATGAAAACATCTGACATAATAAAAATCAAAGAAAAAGCCTTGTTATTTGTTAATAGTATGAAAGGCGAGAATTTCTATGAGTATTTTTATAGTAAAAGGAGTACAAGATATACTCTGTATTCTTCCTGTTATGCCGTGATGGCATTAGACTTGTTTGATGAATTGAGCAAAATAAACGATGATATGAAACAATTGTGGGCTGATTATTTAAACTCGTTCCAGGATGATGACGGTTTGTTCAAAGACCCTGTTGTTTCAGATAGTAGATATGTAGATTGCGATTGGTGGGGCTGGCGTCATTTAACCTGTCATATAATAGTTGCTTTGTCCTGTTTATCTAAAGTGGCTAAAAAGGAATTTAAATTTTTGGAAAAGTTTTATGAACCTGATTTTTTATTTAAATGGCTAAACGAAAGGAATTTTTCCACCCCGTCAGATGCCAATAATGCGGGCAACGAAATTCTAAATATTGCTTCCTTAATTCAATATTCAAGAGATTTTCATAATAATCAAAGGGCAAAAAGGGCAGTGGAACTTATTCTGGATTGGTTAATAAGGAATCAAAATCCCCATTACGGAGCATGGGGTCCAGAAATTGATTTGAATGATAGGATTTCACTTGCAGAAGTTATGATGGGTGGGTATCATGAATTTTTACTTTTTTTCTATGATAATGTGGATTTTAACTATAAGGAAATTATTATTGACAGGATTTTGTCATTACAAAATGAAAAAGGCGGATTTACAGGTCCTCATCATATAATAAGTTCTGCGTGTCAGGATATTGACTGTATTGATCCACTCTGCAGATTGTATTTTAAAATTGATTACAGGAAAAAAGACATAGAAAATGCTCTTGAAACAGCCATACCCAATATTTTATCTCATCAGAATAAAGATGGTGGATTTTGCTTTTTTAAGGATAAGGAATTTGAATATGGACATAGAGAAATGTATACAAAAGTAAATGAAAGTTCAATGTTTGCAACATGGTTTAGAGTACTTTCCTTAGGCTTAATTGGAAAAATCATAAAAGATTTTGGTAATTTGAAATTTATAAATTGTCCTGGATATCAATTCTGGAGGTAATTATGATAAAGAAAATCTTTTTAGTTCATCATACACATACAGATATTGGTTATACAGATGTTCACAACAGGGTCTTTGACGACTACATTAAATTTTTCGATGAAGTTCTGAATTATTGCAAAAAAACAGATGATTACCCTGATGAAGCAAAATTCAGATGGACTTGTGAAACATTATGGCAGGTTAGACATTATTTTGAAAATAGGCCAGAAAAAATAAATGAATTCGTAAAAAGGGTAAAAGAAGGAAGAATTGAAATAACAGGATTGTATTTAAACATGACAGAACTCTATACAATTGAACTTATAATTAGAAGTTTCTATTTCATTAAAGATTTAAAAGAAAACCATGGGGTAGAAATAAAAACTGCAATGAACTGTGATATAAATGGCTTGTCATGGAACTTACCACAGATTTTGAATAAAATTGGCATAAAATATCTTTTGATGGCAACAAATGAAATAAGGGCTTTTGCGCCTTCTGTTATTTCTCCTTTCTGGTGGGTTTCTCCTGATAATAGTAAAGTTTTGGTTTGGAATGCAAGCAGAAATTGTTGGTATGCAGAAGGAAGAAATATTGGTTTTTTGGAATCATATGAAAAGGTCAAAAAAAATCTGAGCGAATTTATTGAAACTTTTTATGGTCAATATCCTTTTGATGCTATATGCATACAGGTTGCAATGGATAATCAACCACCGTCAATTGAAATTTCAAAAATTATAAGAGAATGGAATAAAAAAGAAAAAAATCCAGTCATAATATTTTCAACCCCTGCCCATTTTTTTGCTTATATGGAAAAGAATTATTTTAATAAATTTGAAGAACATAAAAAAGCCTGGCCTGATTGGTGGGCTGATGGGAATGGTTCCTGTGCTTTTGAAACATCTCTTTGTTTGAATAATGTAAAGAGAGTTATAGAAAATGAAATAATTTACTCTTTCTCTGAGATACTTGGTCTGCTTGATTATCCATCAAAAAAAATTGATGAAATATGGGAAAACTTATTTTTCTTCGCAGAACATACCTTTGGAGCAGGAGAAAGTATCAGAGCACCTTTTTCAGTCAATTCAATTTTACAGTGGCAGATAAAATCAAATTTTGTTTATAATGCACATATTGAAAATGAAAAATTGTATAAGAAAGGCATAGAGATTTTAAAAGAAAAAAATTTACTGAATATAAAAGAGAACAATACTAAAAATACTTCAAAACCAAACGATGATTTCAAAATAGAAAATGACTGGTACAAAATAGAAATAGACAGAGAAAGCGGAAATATTAAGTCTATTTATGACAAGGAGATAAAAGAAGAAATTGTTGATCAGAATTCAATTTATGCTTTCAATCAATATATTTATGAAGAAATCGTCTCTCCAAAAGGGAGAAATTCAATATGGGATGAAGAGATGATAGATAAACCATTATGGAGCGAGGAAAGAAAAACAAGAGATGTTAAATTTGCAAGATATTTCGCAAAATTAAATTACAGTGAGAAGTTAAAAAATGAAAAAAGTGAAAAATTGGTCTTAAAATTAGATGGAAAAGGATGTAAAAATATTTTATCGGAAATAGAATTAGGTAATGAAGATAAGGCAATCAAAATAAAAAACACTTTATGGAAAGAACAAAATACGGATCCAGAAGGAATTTATTTTGCTTTTCCTTTTAAATTGAATAATCCAGAAGTCAAAATTTCTGGACCCGGTAAAGCTGTTTTTATGCCAGAAAAAGAACAATTACCTCAAACTTCAAAAGATTATTATTCTGTTGAGGACTGGGTTATTCTGAAAGACCCTTCAAAAAGTATCTTAATGTATTTTCAAGATGCACCACTCATTCAAATTTCAGATATAAATACAGGAAAATGGTTAAAAAAACTTGAAATAAAGAATGGAACAATTTTTTCATATATTATGAATAACTACTGGTGTACAAATTTCAAACCTTTTCAAAACGGTATCGTTAGTTTTGAATATTTATTCACAACCAAAAAAGGAGAGATTGAAAATTCCTCTGGATACAAATTTTCTGCCAAATTTACAAAACCAGTTTATAATGAGCTCATTGATAGAATTTTTGAAATAGATCGTGAAAACATTTCTATCTTATGTTTTAAAAAATCATATGATGGTAAAGGTTATGTTATGTGTCTGAAAGAAAATGACAATATTGATACAGAATTTTGTTTGAGATTTAAAATTTCGAAAAATGTAAGGGCTTATCTTTCAAATCCACTGGAAGAAAAAATTAGTGAGATTTATTCAGCAAACAATTGTATCTCTTACAGAATTAAACCTTTTGAAATAATATTCTTTTATTTGCAATGAATCTTTTTGATGTATTTTCTTCCTGATTATCTTGGTGTTGCGTCAGGAAGTCCACCATCAACAGGAATTGTTGCTCCTGTTGTTGGCGTCTGGCGGGATGCAAAAAACAATACTGCATTTGCAACATGATCTGGTGTAATCTGTGCCTTAAGAAGGTTTCTGTTTCTATAATATTCCTGCAGTCCCTTCTCATCAAGACCGCGCGCCCTCATTCTATCAGGACCAATCTTTTCCCACAGTCCTGATTTTCTTGCTCCATCAGCAAAAACAGCATCAGGTGATACCATATTAACCCTTACTCCAAGAGGTGCAAATTCTAAGGATGCTATACGACAGAGCTGATGGGCTGCTGCCTTTGTTGCACTGTATGCTCCAAAAGAGGCACCCGGTGAAAATACATTTTTTGTTGAGATCAGGATTATATCTCCACCAGTGGCTTGTTTTTCAAAGTGTATTGCAAGTTCCTTAAGTACAATCAATGTTCCTTCAACATTTACCTTTTCAAGTTTTCTAAATTCTTCGATGTCCATATCTTTTAAAGATGATACATATGCAATTCCTGCATTGATAACTGCAATATCAAGGCATCCAAAAATTTCAACTGTTTTCTTTATTCCATTTGAAACACTTTCAAAATCAGTCACATCCATAATAATACCTGCTATCTTTTCACCATATTTTTGACTGAATTCGTTGACAAGTTCATCAAGTCGTTCTTCTGATATGTCTGTTGCTGCAACCACTGCATTTGAACGCAAAAACCCCCTGCATATTCCTGCTCCTATTGCACCGGCAGCACCAGTAACCAGCACTACCCTACCCTTCAGGTCGTATCTACATTCAGGTTCAGGCTTGCTCATATATTTTTACTTCTTCCCCTTTTTAGAATTTCAAGAAACATTTTTGCGTTTTCTTTTGGATTTCCTTCAAATATTGCCCTGCCAGCCACAACAATGTCTGGTGCCATATGAGAAACATCAATAATATTTTCTTTTGTTATCCCACCGTCAATACACAATAAAATGTCCCTTTCAGACTCATTTATCAAAGAAATGGCTCTCTCAACTTTTTTTGCAGTTGTTTTCAAAAATATTTGATTTGGCCAACCAGGATTTACTGCAAGTATTGTTATTACATCAGCGATATCAAGAACATCTTTTAAACATTCTACAGGAGTACCGGGGTTTATCGCAACTCCTGCATTTATTTCTCTCTCTGGATTATTTACATTCTCATATCTTTTTATTTCCTGAAGCAATCCATGGATATGGTCAGAGCATGCCTCATAATGAACTGTTATAATATCAGCTCCTGCTTTTACAAACTGATTGATTTTATTGGTAGGATCCACAACCATTAGATGGACATCTTTTATGAATTTTGTTTTTACCTTGCTTACAAATAAACTGCCTACAGTCATTTCAGGGCAAAAAACTCCATCCATGACATCAAAATGAATTATCTCAACACCTGTGTTTTCTAACTTTTTAAGTTCTTCTTCAACACACATAAAATTGGCAGCAGTAATACCAACACTTAATGTCGGGGTTAAAGACCTCAAATAATGATGGAAATTTAATTTGACCATTTTTTATTCCTTTTTATGCTTTTTGATTGCTTGTGTATAAAACTCATATGCCTGCTCTGGCTTCATATTCTTATGTACAACCATTCTCACTGCCTGTATCATTGCAGATGGACTTTCTGCCTGGAAAATGTTGCGCCCCATGTCAACACCACAGGCGCCCTGCTGTATCGCATTATAAGCCATCTTCAATGCATCCAGTTCAGGAATTTTCTTTCCACCAGCTATAACAATGGGTACAGGACAACTAGCTGTAACTGTTTCAAAATCAGGTTCAACATAGTATGTTTTAACAAAGGTTGCTCCAAGTTCTGCACAGATTCTGCACGCAAGTCGCATATATTTTGCATCTCTTACTAGTTCCCTTCCAACAGCAGTTACCCCAAGAACAGCAATTCCGTATTTCTGTCCCATGTCCACAAGACGAGTCATGTTATGAACTGATTTTGTTTCAAACTCTCCACCGATAAAGACCTGTACAGCAACCGCAGAAGCATTCAATCTGATTGCGTCTTCAATGTCCAAGGCTAGTTCTTCA
>JAMWCC010000088.1:14930-19808 GCA_023818375.1 Candidatus Omnitrophota bacterium
GCATCAGTGTATCAGAATATTTTAAAAGCGGGACAATTGTTATATCAATCCTTTCAAGGCCTGTTGTTGGTCCCTGAAAATACCCGTGGTCAATAGCAAGCATTACTGTTTTTCCAGTGTCAGGATTGAATATTTTTGAAAGCCGGTTTTTCATTCCCCAGTCAAAGTTGTTTGATCCTTTAAGGAAGAACGCTTTATTTTTCTGGGGTATTTCAGGATAGAAATTTTTCTCTTTTTTTTCATCAACTTCAGGCATGGTTACTCCTTTTTATCAAAAAAGGATGTCTTTCAGGTTTATTATAACAGAGTAGCCACGATTTGCCAAAATGATATTAACAATCAGGTATCAGTGATAGGGACAAAGATTATAACTGATAAATGTTTCTACACAGATTTTATTCAAAAAGATACTAATAATCTGTGGATATTGAATGATTGCCTAAAATTTTCTGGTTACGATAATAAAAGTTTAAAAAAGGAAGAAGCAAGATGGGATGAAAATACTGGCAGATCCTTAAAGGTTGAAAACAATGCTGACTATATTGAACATATAATCCAGCCCAATTCTTTGATTATGACATTGCTACCTGCGGTGGTTGGATACAACGCTATTTCCAGGTAAAGCTGAAATTATTCAGGAAACACAAAATTGTCAGATAATAAAAAATGGAAGGTTTGCTATTTTAAAATTATGGAACAACAAATCTGGTACTGTTGAACATATTGATTTTGAAATTAAAAATTCTGAAATGGAAAAGATATAGAAAAAAAGTAAAAGCAGAGGTTAAATTTTCCGTTTATTGTAAATCTTTTCATTTATGAAATTCTGAGAGCAACTATAGGAAACCAGAATTTTTTACAGTACTTGACATCTGCGATTTTGAAAAATCAGAAAATGTTTATAAAATACTTATGTCAAGCAAAGTGTCTATAAAGCAATATAAGTTCCAGGAGAAAAATGGAAAAGAACATTTTCTTACTAACATGTGTTTTCATGTTAATGTTTTTTTGTGGATGTGCAATAACAAATAGGGTTATTGAAACACAATTTATTTCGTTCCCTGATATTATTATCGCCAGTTACTCAGAAACACCAGTAATAATTGATGGTAATCTTGATGATCCTGTCTGGCAAAAAACTCCCTTTTATAATTTTTCTCTTCCTGGGGAAAAGTCCCGTCAGAAAAATTCTGATGCAGAAAAAAATACTGCCAGTCCTCGTGAACAAGGTGAGCTTCGCGTTGCATGGAATGAAAAGTACCTTTATATCGCAGCAAAATTATACGATTCTGATATTGTGCAGGAATGCGAAGAAAATCAGAAACACCTTTATTCAACTGGAGATACAATAGAAATATTCCTAAAACCTGAGAATAACACGTGGTACTGGGAAATTTATGGTACACCCAATAAAAAGAAAACCATATTCTGGTATCCAGGCAGAGGCAGACAAGGATTACCCAGCGGATTTGAGCCAGGTATAGATCCTGAAATTATACATATAGACACCAAAATAAAAGGCACACTTAATAACTGGCAGGACAAAGACGAGTACTGGACGATTGAAATTGCCATACCAGCAAAAGAACTTACAAAGTTAGGGGACGAATTTGGTAAAGATGGTAGCTGGAGAATTCTTATGGGTAGGTATAATTATTCAAGGTACATTCCATGGAAAGAACTTTCAACAATACCTCAACTTTCAAAAATGAATTTTCACCTACTCGAAGAATACGGAATACTAAAATTGAATAAATAACTTTTTAAAATGCTATGGGAAAAGATAAAAAAATGAATGTTTTAGGGATATCTTCAGACCAACACAATGCAAGTTGTTTTGGGTTTGAAGGAAGGAATGTTAAAACACCAACATTGGATAAACTGGCTGAAAACGGAGTGGTTTTTAAAAATGCTTACTGTAATAATCCGGTTTGTGCACCTTCAAGGATAAGTTTTATTACAGGGACCTACCCAAGAACGCACAGATGTCTTGGAAATTTTGTATTTGATGTAAATGAAAGTAATTTAAAAACCATATCATATTTAGCAAGAAGTAATGGCTATCAAACAGCACTTATCGGCAAAGGTCATATGGTAAATCTCTGGGATAAGGAAGGATTTGAATATATAAGATATTGCGATCTTTGTGACTCAGAAATATTTGATCCATTATCCTGCCACTATTTTAAATATCTATACGACAATGGAATAGCGGATTTGTATGATCAGGGTGATCTACCCGATGGCCATCCAGGTAAGAGAACACAGACATTTATAAGCCAGATTCCGCATAAGCACTCTCTGGAAGTCTGGACTGCAAATCAAACAATAGAATTCCTTGAAAACAGAGACCAGCACAGACCTTTTTTTATTTTAATGTCCTTTCAAAGACCACACGCGCCAATTGCACCCTCTTTTGATAAAGGACTTCTGTATAAGCCAGAAGATATTGATATACCAGAAAATGCATTAGATTTATTTGAAAGAAAATTTGCTTCAAAGCCGGATTTTCAGAGACAGCATATTGATAAAAGAAAAATCTATCCCTATGTCGCCCAGAGTGTAGAAGAACTGAAGGTATTGTTAACCTATTACTATACCCTCATAACAATTATTGATGAAGAAATAGGCAGGGTTGTGAAATTTCTGGAAGAAAAAAATCTACTTGAAAATACAATAATTGTTTATACCTCAGACCATGGTGATTTTGCTGGAGAACATGGACTGTTGCACAAAAATTTAGGAATATACGAATCCATTCACAGAATACCTTTTATAATAAGATATCCTGGCTGTCCCAAGGGTAAAATTATCAGTGAATTGGTTGAAAGTATTGACTTATATCCGACACTATGTGATTTGACAGGGATTAAAGTACCAGCAGGTGTAGAGGGAATTAGCATTATACCTATTATTGAAGAAAACAAAGAAGGAAAAAAAGAGGTTTTTTGTGAATGGTACTGGTCATATCCTTTTGACTCAGTAATAGCAATAAGGACAAAAGATTTTCGTATGGTTTATTATGGGAGTAATAGAGAAGGCGAACTGTATGATCTAAGGGTGGATAAAGGTGAACTTATAAATCAGTATAACAACCCTGCTTATAAAGATATAAGGTTGTCTCTTGTAGAAAAAATTGTTGACTATGTTTCTAAATACGAAAAGAAGACCACATTTTTTTCTGACAAACAAAAAACAGAACAACTTCGTTTGTCCCCAAGAATATTGCTACACAAAATGGGGAAAAGATGGTCTGATATTGAAAAAATTGCAAGTTTTTCATTAAAGAAAGAATAGTTTAATCCTTTACTATTACTGCAAGCCAGTCACCGCATCCAGGTGCTTTTATCTCAACGGTAGTACCAGCTTTTATTTTTTCTTTTTTATCCCATTCACCATTTCTAATATTTATCCAATGGATTGTAAAAGTACCACCTATACCATTGAAATTTATTTCCACACTTCCACCATCAGTAAAATACACAAGGTACCAAGTTCCTATTTTTGCTGAAAGGTACGCACTATTTTCCTTTCGATTAATTAACAGGTGATTTGCTGGCTCCATTTTCCACATTTTCAGAAGTGTTTCTAATTTTCGTACTGATTTTATTGAGGCAATTGATAACTGTGAAAAGCCAAGGCCTGATGGTGGTCTATGAAATCTCGCGCCTGCAGCACCGCCAACAATCAATCTCCAGAATCTCTCTATTCCATCCTTGGAACTGCCGAACCTTCCCTCATCAGAACCATAAATCTTAACAGAATTCATGGGTCTTGGCTTTTCTGACAAATAACTTCTTACCCACTGAAAATTATCCCAGTGGACTTGACCTTTTTGATGATTATTCTGTGAAATTTCTACATAGTCAAAAATTTCAGGATTATCAAAGGTTGTCTTGTGTTGTTGATGCTTTAGATCTCTACTATCCCACATTTCTGTAATAAATATTTCTGCACTTATTTCTTTTGCTTTTTCTCTCACAAAAGTCGCCCAGAATATAGACCACTTAGGATCTCCTGATGTCTCGTTATCCATACAATACAACACATGAGGGTAAACAAGGGTTCTTCTCAGAATTTCTTCAACAAATTTTTTTTGATAATAAAAAACCACCTTATTATTCATCTGCAAAGGAGTTGTATAAAAAAATGGTTGTTTATTTGAGCCAGGGTGGTCTGGATATTCAAAGGCAAGGCCACTTTCTTGACTTGTGTAATTTATGTTATTTTTGGGATTGTATGGATGGATTTTCCAGTTCTGTCTTGAATAATCAAATCTGTCCCAGATTTCAATTTGAACAATTATATCCCTTTCATATGTAAACTTGAGAAATTTTTCAAATCTTTTCCAGAATTCTTCATTCCACTGATTTAAATCATATTTACCATCAGATAACTGTTTGAATGGATAAACCTTAAAATCCTTATCCTTTCTATCACTCATGGTGTTTCTAACAAAATTCCCACCGGCCTGTTTTATTTCATCAAGATGCTCTTCGATATCAGGAATTTGAAATAGATTGTGATCCTTGCTTGCCCCTACAAGTAAAACAGGTCTTTCTTTATACTGCCAGTAATAAGGGTTTTCAGAATAAGGCTTTATACAGATTTTGTTTCTCTCGATTGTATCTATTTTTTGAATTTCGTTCATATCAGTATTAAAATTAAATTTTGAAAAAATGAATTAAATCAATTATAAAATTCAAAAACTTGCTTGTAAAGTTCGTTCAGATTCTTTTAGTTTTACAAAGGAATAAAATGGCGTGGAAAGCAAATCCTGAAATCATAAGAAAAATGAGCCAGGAGTATAAAAGGTTTAATGCAAATTACGATGAAAAACTTGTTCCACAATATAAACTTCCTGAAGTTCTGGTATGT
>JAMWCC010000037.1:0-11185 GCA_023818375.1 Candidatus Omnitrophota bacterium
GAGGTTTCTTATGCCAACACTTACTGCCTTAAAAGTATCCTGAGCCATCAAAAATTCCTTAATTCTTGTGCGACCTTTTAGTTCTTCATAGGGCCAGGAATCACCTTGTGAAATTTTTTCTGACCAGACTTCCTGAGAAAGCCGCCTGTAAGGATTTTCCTGTAGCCACACAATAAGTTTATCTCCTGGCTTTGCACCTGATTTTTTTGCCCTTTCTTTGTACATTTCTATTGTCCAGGGTGGTCTTACTGTGCCCTGCGGAATATAGTTTGGGTCATCAACCAAAAACAAGGTATAAATCCTTCTGTAGGTTGTGCCAGCACCTGCACCATCAAGAATAAAATCAAATCTTACCTTATCGGGTTTTTCAACTTGTACTTCGCCCATCTTCATCCATATACTTGGAATTTTATCTTTGTGGTGATAGGTAAACTGCTCTTTGTCATTTACATACGCCTTACAAAAATATGGAGCAGTATAAGAAAGGTTTGTAGAACTTGAAAGTATCCAGCAATGGTATGTGCCTGGAACTTTCACTTCTACTTCTGTTGAAACAGTTCCCCGACAGGTTCCGTAGCTTGCTTCAAGACGGCCCGGACCACCATACCAGTTTCCATATCTTTCATATTTTGAGCCTTTTTCATATTTTCCGTCTTCTCTTAGTCCTTCAATATTTCCACCAACATCGTGCCAGATGTAATGATAGCCAAGAGGAGTTTTTGATATGTCCTTTTGAAGAACTTCAATCTGCCTTCTTGCCCTAACAGGATTTGAAACCATGTTCCAGATTTCATTGAAAACAACCTGTCTTTCTGGTTCGCGATAGTCAGGTAAATTCTTCTCATCGTATTCTTTCTTACTCAATTCTTCAATCTCTTTTTCCCAGAATTTCCTGCTGAGTTCAAACAGTTTTGGGTACTTATCTTTATCTTCCCAGGAAATTGGTCTAATCTGCCACCATTTCCAGGTTTCGTATTCATCCTTGTTGAAAGGAATATTAAGAGTCCACTGTATTGCTTCTGGCTGTGAACTCTGTTTCATTAGTTTTAATTCTTCCTCTGTTGGTTGTCCTTTCCATATTTCTTCTGTCAAATAAAAACAGTCAACCCATCTCTGTCCATATCCTCCTTTGCTATGCCACCAGGGTACTACATGGCCCAGTTTGATAATCAAATCTCCCTGTGGAAGGTCAACAAGCATGTCCTTCCACATAATACCTTCCTTTTTAGGCGGTATGTCATAGAATTCATCCATCTGGAAGATCGGTCCAAGATGTTCCTGTCCTTTCTTATAGAACTTGATGAATGTTACACCACGGTGGTTAACCCAGGTATAATATGAAAGCCAGAATCTGTATGTTCCTGCCTTTGGAATTTTCAGTGGTATTGAAACAGTTGGACCAGCGTCATAATGACTGCTTGTTATAAATTGATTCCTTATTTTCCATCCGCCAAGGTTTTCAAGTCCGAGCAGTTCTGGTTCAACGATAATTCTAACAATTGACTGTGGTTCTTTTAATTGTGAAGAAGGAACAAGTTTTTCTGGGGTGTATTTCAAATCCTTCAAATACTGGTGGAATTTTGAAATCATCTCTGGGTTATGTCTCATATGCCATAGTGTCATTCCCAATGAATACCTTGCTCCAAGAGGTTCGTCAACAACCTGACCATGACCCATCGGGCAAAAACCTACAACTAATACCAGGACTGCTAAAAGGATTTTCATTTTCTCTCCTTTTTTGGTAATTGTTTTTGATTTTTCTTTGAGATAGTTTATTCTATACACAGGAATAATTCAACAAGGAAGCAATATGACAATGAAAAGAAGGATGCTTGGAATATTAAGAGGAAACGATGTTGACAAAATTCCCTTTGTTCAATATTATGGCATGACTCCTCTGGATGAGGCATGGAATCTTGTTGGAAGGGATAATCTGGGTTTACTCAAATGGACGCAGGTTCACCAGTTTATTACACCTGACTGTGTAGCCGAAAAAGAATGTCTTGAAAGAAATGGAATCAGGGGACAAAGACACATTATACACACACCCATCGGCTCAATCTTTGAAGAAGTACTTTATGAAAGGATCATTGGTGGTGGCTCAATAAAAAAGCACTTCATAAAAGAAAAAAAGGACTATGAGATTTTTCTGTTTTACCTCAGGAATATCATTGTGAAAGAGAATCTTTCTCTTTTTCTCAATGACCTTGAAATTCTTGGTGATGATGGATTGCCCCATACATCTCTTGGAAGAACAGCTTACCAGCAACTCTGGATACAGTGGGTTTTGATTGATGAACTCTGCCAACATCTTGTAGATTTTCCCGATTTGATGGAAGAAGTTATAAAAACAATGAATGAAATCCACAGGAAAATTTTTCTCATTGTGAGAAATGTTGCAAGACAATGCCAGATTCCATATGTTGTTTTTGGAGACAACATTACAGCGCCGATGATTGGAGAAAGATATTTCAAAAAATACTGCCTTCCTGTTTATCAGATGTGTGCTGAAATACTTGAAGGAACTGATGTACTTATTGGTGTACACATGGATGGCGACCTGAAACCACTCTGGGATGCAATAAAAGAATCAAGTGTAAGGGTGATTGATTCAATGTCAGTACCGCCTGACAATGATACTTCAGTTGCTGACGCAATAAGATTGTGGCCAGAAACACGCCTGCTTATAAATTTCCCTTCATCAGTGCACCTTAAAAGCAGTGAAGAAATCTATCAGAAAGCAATGGAGATTTTGAATCAGGGTGGAAAGACAAAGAGAATCTGGATTCAGATATCAGAAAATATGCCGCCAGGTGTGTGGCTTAAAAGCTATCCTGCGATAGTCAGGGCAATAAATGATTTTAAGATTCAGGGAACTTTTTGATGATTTTTTTTGTCTAATTTTTGAAATCAAAACAAACGCGGAGGTATTTATGAAGAAAATGATAATCCTTACGATAATTGCGGGCATTGTCTTATGGAGTAATTTTTCTTTTGCTCGAACAAAGTTTGTCGCACTTCCTGAAAGAGCAGAAACCATAATACGGCTGGATAATCCTGACTTTACACTTGTTGAAGAAGAACGCTCTCTTCCTCTTCAAAAAGGCACAAACCAGGTTGATTTTTCATGGGCTGGCGTAAATATTGATCCAGATTCAATAAGAATAAAAATTCTTGACCATCCTGAACAGGTTAAACTCGTTAGTGTCAGTTATCCACCAGGAGAAAATGCTCTTGTATGGCAGATTTATAGCCCTGAAGCATTCGAGGAAAAAATAAGAATAAGTTATCTCCTTAAAAATATTGATCGCCTTATTACATACAAGGCCGTTGCTGACAAAAACGAAACAAAAGTTAATTTACAGTCATATCTTGTTTTAAGAAATTTTTCAGGTGAAGATTTCTCAATGGCAAAGATTTTGCTTGATTATGGAGAAACATTTGAGAAGGCAGTGGCTCATGAAGAAACAAGACAGATGTTGTTTTTGACAAAAGATGGTGTACCGATTGAAAAAAAATTAACCTTTGATGCGAGAAAACTTCCATGGGATCCTGAAAAAGTACAGGGTAATGTTGGTATTCCAGTGACATATGAGATAAAAAACGAAAAAAACTCAGGTCTTGGTGAGTTTGGACTGTGGGGTGGAAAGGCAAGGGTATTTCAGGATGATGGCAAAGGTTCCACTATCTTTCTTGGAGAAGACAATGCAAACTATACGCCTGCAGGAGAAAAAATGTCCCTGTATATTGGTGATAGCCGTGATATTGTTGTTAGCCAGAAAAAAATCAAGGATATAAGAATTAATGTTAGAAGAAACAGTGATGGTGCTGTGGTCCTTTACGATACAGACGAAGTCATCCAGGTTGAGATTGAGAATTTTAAGGAATTACCAGCAAACCTGACCTTAATTCAGGAAATTCCCGGAGAATGGGACATGGAAGAAACAAGCCACCAGTATGAAAAAGAAGATGCGAATATCCTGAAATTTAATATCAACATCAAACCAAAGGCAAAAGAAACAGTGACATTTCACTATCACAGGAGGAATGTAAGATGAAAATAAAAACAATAATTTTGTTTTTGGTATTTTGTTACGCAATAACCTATGCAAAGATTGACCTTGTGACGCTTCCTGAAAGAGACAAGGTCCAGCTGACAATTTATAATTCAGCAGACCTTACCTTTGTAAGAGAAAGCAGAACCCTTACAATGAAAAAAGGAGAAAATAAACTACAGTTTTCATGGGCAAATACTTTGATAGACCCGACTTCTCTTGAACTACTTGTTTTGAAGGATGCAGACAAGATTACTGTTACGGACCTGGTTTTCCCACCAAGAATTACAGGTCTTGGTGTATGGAACATAATATCAAAGATTTCAGGAAAAGTGCCATGTGAAATTAACTATTTTACTTCGGGGATATCCTGGCAGGCATATTATCTTGCAACACTTAGTCAGGATGAAAAAACAATGAAATTAGAAGGATATGTGAAGGTTTCAAATAGAAGTGGTGAAGATTATGAAAATGCCCAGGTCCGTCTGATTGTGGGTAAAATTAATCTTCTTGATGAAATCGCCAATTTAGCAAAAAGATACCCTCCTCATGGCAGACCAGAAGAACCACCTATACCAAAGCCGGTTCCAATGGAAGCAACTGTATCTTATGATAGGGTAAAAGAATTAATCAAGGCAGCACCTGCTGGAAGGATCATAAAACAGATTGAAAAAGAAGGACTTTCAGAATATTTTCTTTATACTATTGAGGGCACAGAAACAATACCTGATGGCTGGACAAAGCGACTATTGTCCTTTTCCCAGGACAAAATCCCTGTAATAAATTTGTACAAGTATGATGAATCAAGATTCGGAAAAAATGTTGTAAGGTTTCTGTATTTCAAGAATGCCAAGAGCCATCTTCTTGGAAAAGAACCACTGCCTGATGGTCTGATAAAGGTTTTTAAGATTGCTGACAAAAATGAACGGCTTTCATATATCGGGCAGGACAACACAAAATATATTCCTGTTGACCAGGAGGTTGAACTTAATTTGGGACCTGTGAAAGATATAAAAATTGAGCCCAAGAAAATGAACATCAAAACACTTAATTATGTCTTTGATGGAAAGGGAAATATCACTGGCTGGGATGAAGAACAGACCTGGACTGTAAAAGTTTCAAACTATAGAAAAATACCTGCAAAGATTGAGATAACAAGAACATTTCCCCATCAATACTGGACAATTGAAAACAAAGGAGATTTTGGAGAATACAAACAGATGGACATAAGAAATGTCAGGTATGTCATGGAAGTTGGACCAGAAACAACAAAACAATTCACATACAAGATCACCCTGCGATGGGGGACAAGACAATTTTAATTTAATCAAGACCAATGGCTTTTCTCAGTGTCAGGATAACATCTGAGATATTAACTTCACCATCATTGTTCATATCCGCGCGTGAGATAAGCCAGGAAGGATAGGGTACCATATATTGCTGTTGACCAATATTCAAGGGCAGTTCTATAGCCATTCTCAGGCACATGATGACATCAGAAATATCTATCACTTCATCTCCGTTGACATCTCCCTTGCGGACATCAACAGTAAAAATTCCAGATTCTAATGAAACAGGAATTCTTTCTGCAAAACTGTTGCGAAAATTTGCCTCAGATATTGAAATTTCAGTACTTGCTCCAATCTCTCCACTGACGAGGAATGATACAACAATAAGGGAACCAGTTTCATTTCCAAGTTCTTCAAGATTGCTATTAAGACAGACAATTGATATCTGGCCTTCATTCTCCGCATTATAGAATATTAACCAGCCATCTGTAAGATTGCCTGTTGATGCATCCTGTGCAACAAGGATGCTTTCATCAAAATTTAATGTCAGTTGAAATCCTGCAATACCTGAAGCATCATCTATTTCCACTGGTACCTTTACAATACTTCCGGTACTACCTGACATATCAGGGATCGATACAGTGGCTGAAAAACTTTCTAAAACAACTACCATTGCTACTAAAACTGATGAAATTAAAATTTTCCTCATCATTTATCATCCTTTGTTATTCTTCATCTGGCACCTGTTCGGGCCTGAAATATGGTGGCAGTAGTTCTTCTTTTTCGTGTTTTATTGTCGGGAAAAGAAATGCAAATACCTGCCTGACAATATGAGCAACTCCCTGGCTCCAGTAAAATCCACCACCAGGGGCAGGTACCAAGTCCCCACCTTCTCCAAGGTCAATCACAGTATAGGCAATAACATATAAATTGTTATCTTCATAGTTGGTTGAAAAATCTATTTCCATCTGATTCAATGCAGGCGGTTCTTGCAAACCGATGTACCAGGTAATTTCATCCTCCTGGCTTTCAACAGGGTCTCCACCTGATGATGTATATTTGCCAGAGAAAAGATTGTAAATAGCGTTATTTTCACGATAAACAGGATTAACCTGTGCAGATATAGCGACTGCAGTAGTTTCATTCGGTCTTTCATAAACATAACTTTCATTGTCTATCGGGAAGACCTTACCCAGTCCCTCCACGCTCCAGGTGATTGTTTCTCCCTGTGCGGTTGTTGTGTAATGGTCAGGACATCCTAACATCACAACTCCATGCATTTCAGTATCATCCCTGAAAACAATTACAACCCTGAGAGCGTAAATTTGTTCTGGCTGAGAAACATTGCAGGTAATAGAAAATTCGCCATTGCTGTTGATTGTCCAGTCCGGCTTCTCAACTGGGACTTCCTGACCCTGCCAGTCAAAGCCATGCTCAAATTCATAAGCATAGGTGTACCTGAAAACCTTTACCGCTTTCACTGCGTTTCCATCAAGCTTTCTTGGTCCCTTCCAGTCAACTCTTCCTTCAATGGTTATTTCTCCACCTTCTCCTGAAACAAGGATTTCATTATCAGAAGGACTGGTGAAAATAATTTCTGGCGGGTCATACAATGGATTTGTCTTGAACCCGAGTTTTTCAAGTGTTGTACTGGCAACCAGTATTGCATCGTCCTTAACATGATAGTATGCTTCATGGTCAATATATCCAACATCAACAAGAAGCGATGGATTGAGTCCAAGTCCTGTCATACTCACAATGGGTACTGCACCATCACTATCAGATTCCAATCTACCATGCAAAATGTTGCTACCATTTTCAATCAAAAATCTGTTTATTGTCGCACCAATTGCTATCTCACCGCTGGCAAGCACATCAACAAGGTCTATTACATCCATTTCTTCAATAAATTCCAAAGGCATTCCCTGGGAAGTAATTCCATACAATAGAGTGTATTTGCTTCCGCGGTTATCAATATCATTCAATTGCTGGAGTCGCTGGTTATAGAGAAGGGTTCCATTTCTTAGGTCATACTTATGGATTTCAGAGACATAGCTGCTGTCAACCTGGAAATACTCATCAAATTTTAAAAATCTTCTATTTCCTGGAGCACCATTTGTCCATCGCAGATCCATAATACCAGGCGCATCAATAACTGTCGCGCCGACATAGGCACCCATGGCACTGCTTAAAGCTGAACCCTTCCATGTTCTTGCACTGTAAGCAGGACTGGTAAGAAGGTATCTGAGTGAGTACATTGCAGCACCACGATGAGGGCTACCCCATGAAATAAAGTGTTTGAACTGGTCATCAAGAACTTCAGGGAATTTAACAATTGCTGCCCTTGAAACAACTCCACCCATTGAATGAGCAACAATGAATAGATTAAAGGCAAAACTATCTTTTTCTTCCACATTGTAGGAAAGCTGTTTTTCAAGCTCTGAAGTAATTTTTTCAACAAGCATATCATCTAAATGGCCAAATATTGGCCGCCATGTAGGATAGATGAATTCGTAAAATACTGTGCAGGAATTAAATTCTTTATAGTCCTTCAGGAAAACTTCATACAGGTATTTCCAGACATCACGTTTATAGTCAACTGCCCATGGAAAATCAGCATTTCTTTCAAATTGTCCCGGAAGTCCTGTTTTTTCTGCTTCATTGTGTCCGTGAACAAGCACTATGACATTTTTTATTGGTTTTTTTAGTTCCCATTCTCGTTCTTCGTCGCTGAGTTTATCAATGGGTTTTCTTCTTGCATCTGATTTTCCGTCAGGTACCATCCTGACAAATCTTGGTTCTCTTACCCAGTTTATTGTTCCCTGAAAGGTCAGGGGGATGTAACTAATGTAAATTGGTGCATTTCCTTTTTTTGTTGCAATAGGAAGTTTGCCTGTAATAAGTTCTCCTGAAAGATAGATGTCTTTTGTGACAAGGTTTCCATCTTTATCAAAATGGGCTGGTAGCAGAGAAACATTCCTTACAACCTGCCCATTAACAACTGTTTCTGAAATTCTCAGAATATTCACTGTGTCAGGATTGAGAACACCTATTTCCTGCTTTGGAATTGTGATAACAGGAACCATTGAAAGTTTGTCTGTGTCTGTAAGGGTTGAATCCAGGTCAATCTGCAATGTTCTTAAACTACCACTTGTCTGTGGAGAAAGCCCTTCATCAGGATCAAGATTAAGCTCTTTTTCAATATCAATGTAGTTTGTTATTCTCTGAAGTGTCAAGGAATAACCTGAACTTATTGCAGGGATGGATACTTCTGTTTTATCGCTCAAAGAAATTTGTCCTGATTGATCCGCAGAAACATTTACTGACTGTGTTTCAGGTGTTGTTTCAGGACCAACAACAGTCCTTGTTCCATATGGGTCAGGCAATTGTGTTCCAAGTCCTAAGGCAAGTCGCAATATCAATATTGCATCAGCAATGCTTATTTCTCCATCACTGTTAACATCTGCTATCAGGATTTCATCAAGATATGGTGTTCTTTTTGTTTGAGCGCCTATTGTTATGGGTAGTTCGATTGACATCCTTAAAGCAAGTATCGTATCCTGAATGTCAATCACACCATCCTTGTTTATATCTCCTTTTTCTGGAAGTATTTTCTCAAAATAGGCAATAACTGTTTTTGCTGTGTCCATCGTAATTGAGGAATCAGACAAAAAGATATTATCTGCCTGGCTCCAGTGAGAAAACACATAACCAGGATTTGGCATTGCCCTGAGATTTACAACAGAACCTGGGTTATAGGCGTGAATGCTTTCTATTGGGCTTGTAGTTCCTGCACCACCGGGAGACACCAGCATCTTCAGGTATACAAGTTGAACTGATGTATCCATCTGACCAAAAGACACAGGCACAGGGGTTGGATACTTCAAAAGTGTCCATGGAATACCGCCAAAAATGTCAAACTGCTGTAATCCCCAGAACCATACAGTCCCATCCTGTTTTAAAGCCATACAATAGCTGTACCCTGCAGAAATTTTGATAATTCCTGTAAGATAACCTGTACCATCCTGTCCCTTTACCTGTACTGGAGTTGTCCTGATATTATCTGTGGTACCATCTCCTAACTGACCCATACTATTGGCTCCCCATGCCCACAAAGTTCCATCACTTCTTAAAGCAAGCGCATGATTATCACCAGCAGCAATTGCTATGATATTTGTCAGTCCAGAAACCTGAACAGGAACACTGGAATAATAATCATTGCCTGACTGCCCATTACCTAACTGTCCATCCCTTCCACCACCCCATGCCCAGACAGTTCCATTGCTTTTGAGTGCAAGAGAAAAAGGTGGAGCAGGTGGATAATCGCTTGCAGCAATGGCAACAACATCAGTAAGGTTTGAAACCTTAACAGGAACATGGCTATCCTGGGTTGTTCCATTACCTAATTGACCCTGGTGGTTTCTTCCCCATGCCCAGACAGTTCCATCTTCAAGAAGCGCCAGTGTATGTTCAGGACCACAGGCAACTGACTTAACATTTGTCAGAAAACCCCTGTTCATTTCTCCGTGAACCTGCAATGGTAAATTGCTGTTTGTAGTTAAATTGTTTCCTAACTGTCCGTAATTGTTTGCGCCCCATGCCCACAACGTCCTGTCCATTTTTATTGCTGCGGTGTGGGTAGAACCTGCGGAAATATAGGTAATTCCAGAAAGTTCTCCTGTGCCATCAGGTGATTTGACCTTCACAGGTCTTAATCTATTTGTATTTGTGCCATCTCCAAGTTGCCCGTAAGCATTCAATCCCCAGCTATAAACTGTTCCATCATAACCTAATGCTATCGAGTGATTGGAACCACCAGCAACCTGGATAATTCCTGATAGAAGTTCTGTTCCAGCAACGTCTTTAACCTGAACTTTTCCTGCATTATTCGTATTTGAATTGATTCCTAACTGGCCGTAATTATTGAGCCCATTTGCTATTACAGTGCTATCGCTTCTCAGAACAAGATTGTGCTGACCGCCTGCTGAGATATCAGGATATGCAGAAAAACCCTGTTTTGTAAAATATGCTGTGACAGTGGTATCTCCATTGAGTGTAATACTTGTTTCTCTTGCCTGGGGGTTTTTTACATTGTTGCTCCAGCCAGTAAAATTGTATCTGTATCCAGGAACAACAAGGATATTCACAACTGTGCCGGCATCAAACTCATGCTGCCCTTCATCTGGTACAAGATAGCCTGCGCCTGCCGGACTACATACCATTGTAAGTTTGCATTTGACCCCCGGCATCAAAACAAAATTGGCAAAAACATTTTTGTTCCCATCCATCAAAAGTTGTATTTGTGTATCTGTACCAGAAGCATCGCCACTCCAGTGGCTGAATTGGTATCTTGGTTCTGGTATCGCAGTGATTGTTGCATAAACATTGTTTCTATATTTTTTTGCTCCAGAAGGAATTGTGGAGCCACTACCAGCAGGACTTACTGAAACTGTTAATGTGTGCGATATATTTCCAGAAGCAACAGAACTGATCTTCACAGGCACATTTGAACTTTCCTGAGAACCATTTCCAAACTGACCCGAGCCATTATATCCCCAGACCCAAACATTGCCATCTTTGTCTATTGCCAGGCTGTGATTCAATCCAGCAGCAACTGATTTTATTTCAGGCAGTCCAATTACTGCTACCGGATAATTGCTATCATCGTTCGTACCATTTCCTAACTGGCCACTGGTATTATCTCCCCATGCCCAGACATTGCCATCTTTATCAAGAGCAAGAGAATGCCTTCCACCTGCTGCAACCTGTCTTATATCAGACAGAAACCCAGTGCCAGTCGGCCCTTTGACCTGCACTGCTTCAATTCGTTCAATGTTTGTT
>JAMWCC010000037.1:11195-19513 GCA_023818375.1 Candidatus Omnitrophota bacterium
CCCCATGTCCACACACTGCCATCTGATCTCACTGCCAGACTGTGGCTTCCAAGGACTCCTGCACCGCCTGCTGAAATTCCTTTAATATCAGATAGATTTTTTACTTTCACAGGATACATTCCGACTGTTTTGTTTCCAGTACCAAGTTGACCGAAAGAGTTATCACCCCATGCCCAAACAGTGCCATCGTTTCTTATGGCTAAACTATGATTGTATCCCGCAGCGATCCTTTTTACTTCTGTAAGATACCCGAGTGCCTGCGGACCAACAACCTGATAAGGAATAATTCTGGCTGTCGTATTAGAAGGGCCGAGCCCCAATTGATAACTATCGTTTCTACCCCATGCCCACAGTGTACCATCATTTTTTAGTGCCAGTGTATGATAAGCGCCACATGAAATCGCAGTAATCGTTGTGAGATTTGAAACCTGTGAAGGAGTGGAAACAGAAACAACCTGCTGGCTCAAATTTATACCAAGCTGGCCATAATTGTTTGCTCCCCATGTCCATACAGTACCATTTGTTTTCAATGCTGCTGTGTGAGACGATCCTGCAGAAACTGCTTTCACTGAATCAATAACTGTGCTTGCAGTTGGCTCAAATAGGTCAGTTTGAGTACCATTTCCAAGCTGGCCATAATTGTTTGCTCCCCATGTCCATACAGTACCTTCATTCTGTAAAAATACGCTGTGGTTCTCACCACCATCAATACCGATAGCAGGTGAAAATGGGTCTGGAATAAAGTTGGCTGTAATTGTTTTATTTCCATCCATCAAAACAGTTGTAAAATCTGATTGTGGATCACCAACATCACCGGTCCAGTGAGAGAAAACATAGCCCTGAAATGGTATAGCAAAAATATCAACTGCTGTTCCTTCAGGATAAGAATTAGTGCCAGTAGATGGAATTGTTGAACCAGAACCTGCCGGTGAAACTGCCACTGTCAACTGGTATTGTGTTTTCTTTGAAAAGTTTGCAATAACGACCTTGTCTGAATTCAGTATCGTTGTGGTTTCAGCAGACCCTGGATTGGCAACATCCCCTGTCCAGCCAGTAAACTGGTATCCATAATTGGCAATCGCCTTAAGATGGAAAATCTTGCCTGAAGTATCATAGTAATATCCAGGCGAAGGTGTTGTTGTTCCTGCTTCGTTATTGTTTGTTGCAATTGTTAACATGAGTGTACCTGACGGCCTGCCAGGTACAGTTGCTGACCAGATATCATTGCCGCCAAGTACCCAGATTTTGTTGTTGAAGGAAAAAGAAGTATGGCCGTACCTTGCCTGCCAGGGACTGCTTTCAAAACATGACCAGTATAATCCATCCCAGGAATACCAGACCTGGTTTGTGACATCAATCCAGTTTCCCTGACTGTCCCTTGCGATACCGCCAGTAATCCAGATTCTGCTATCATGGACGAATGCTGAATGATAATATCTTGGACTCCATGCTGCCGATTGATTTGCACATGTCCAGTTTGCTCCATCTGTTGAATACCAGACATCACTTGCATAATCTACTGGACCCTGATATCCACCAATGACCCACATCTTATTGTTGAAAACAACTGCTGCCAGTCCTTCTCTCGGTCGCCACTGAGCAGAAGCAGTAGCCCTTGTCCAGTTTACCCCATCTGTTGAATACCATACATCATTGAGCCATCCAGAAACACCTTTTCCGCCAAAAATCCATATCTTTCCATTATAAACAAGCCCTGCAAAACCGTATCTTTTCTGCCATGGTGCACTGGCAGTATGCTGTGTCCAGTTTATTCCATCAGAAGAAGACCAGACATCATTAAGATATCCAGTTGCATCACTACCACCCAGTACCCAGATTTTATTGTTGAAAACCAGAGAAACATGGCCTGTTCTTTTTGTCCATGCTGCCTCAGGTGTTGCTGTTGTCCAGTTTGATCCATCTGTTGACCAGTACACAGCATTACTTCTGTAGGGTCCATTATATCCGCCAATGGCCCAGATTCTGTTGTTGAAAATTACTGTTGAGTGCCATTGTGTTTGGCCCCAGGGGATATTGGTTAATACCTGCTGCCACTGTGGGGAAATATCATGAAGAAGCTTGAAGTTTGCAGTAATAATTCTTGGTCTGTCCATCAAGATACTTGCAGGATTCTGCAGTTGTGTATCAATATCTGTTGACCAGTGGCTGAATGTATATCCGCCAAAAGGTATCGCTGTTATCTGAACATTTGTTCCATTATTATATGCATGAACTCCTGGCGCAGGGTTTGTCGTTCCATAATTGGGCTGAGATGATGAAATATAAAGATTGTATTTTCTTGTGTATGACGGAATAATAAATGAACTCTCTTGACTCCATTGAGATACAGCCAGACCACTGTCAATTGTTTGAACTGCCCAGTAGTATGTACCTGGTGGAAGATTTGACAGGAGTAATTTTCTTTCTTTTAATGGAATTGAGCCGGGCATAATCAATCTGTTGATAGGATTGACAATATCACTGCCACCAGAAGAAGAACCCACCCTGACATTATAGTAAAGACCCTGGTCAGGTGTTTCATCATCGCTTCCTGAATTCCAGTTTAGTACAATACTACCATCTTCCAATCCAGAGGTAGTGAAAAGACTATTTGGTGGTAGGGGTCGTGTATTGGGTTTATCTGACCAGAAAGGATCAGCAAATAGATTTTTCCAGATGCCTGTAATAATATGGGATGGTGTCGTTGTGTACATATAAGTGTTTGTACCTGAAAGAAAAATGTCTAAATCTCCATCGCCATCATAATCAACTACAGCAAGAGTATTTGTGTATGCAGGTGCATTAAGAAAATCAGCAACAGAAACACCTGGCAGTTCTGCTGTTGCATTAATAAAAGAACCACAGCCATCATTGAGATAGATTGTTGAGCGGTTTGGGTAGTTTTCAAGGTACCTTGTTGAGAATTCATCTTCTGTTCTACCTGTTACAATCAGGTCTGGATAGCCATCATTATTAATGTCAGCAAAAACAATTGAGCCAGCGAAAACACTTGTTATCTGTGTCTCAATTTTTGAGAAGGTACCATCACCATTGTTTCTGAAAATTCCTGTAAATGCAGTGTCGTCTTCCTTTCTTCCTGAAAGAGCAAGGTCTAAATCTCCGTCATTGTCGTAATCTGACCAGGCAACTGATGCCTAAATCTCCATCGCCATCATAGTCAGCCCATGAGATTGTACCTGTTACATCAATAGGTTGGGCATAAGTACTGAAATTATTGCCACCACTGTTTTTATATAGAATCAGTTGTTCCTCTGTGTTTACTGCAAGGTCGTATTTTCCGTCATTATCATAGTCAACCCATGATAACTGGTAAATTTGTTGTGGAAGAGTAACCGGAATATAAGAAAAGGTATTGTTTCCATTGTTGTGGTAAAGTCCAGAAAAATAGTTTTGCGTCTGCGGATTGTAATTGCTGATAGCAACATCAATGTAGCCATCATTATCATAATCAGCACATGCAAGGATACTGTTTCCCAATTGTGGAAGGTTTCCTGTGATACCAGATTGAAATGTTCCATTGCCATTGTTAATAAACAGAAGTGTTGAAGGGACAGCACTTCCGGTTTTCCAGTCATAACCAGAAATCAATAGATCCGGCTTACCATCCTTATTGAAATCAGTCCATGATATTCCACCCCTTCTTACTTTTAATCCACCAAATAAATCACCGGCATTCTGAAAAAGCCCTGTTTTACACCATATAAACCAGTTTGAAACCGTAGATTTTGGCACATCAATTGATTCAACAGGTGTTCCATCTCCTTTCTGGACAGCAAAGTAATTGACCTGTCCTGTGCCTGGATACATCTGAAGTTGCATCACTTCCAGATACCACGCCATTGTTCCATAATGGGCAAAATCAGTTAAATCGACAACGATTCGGCTATTTTCAAGCGGATAATCATTGCTGACTGGCATTCCTTCTCTCATCCATCTCACTTCATCAGGCGGATATGTTGGATAGTGTTTCTCAGCCCCATAAATTCTTACAATAAGTTTTCTTCCTCTTGTATGGTTTATTCCGATTGTCGCTGTAATTTCTGGCTTATAGTTGGTTCTATCAATGATAACGAGTGCTTCTGGGTCTCCATTTTTCTTCTGAAGAAAAAAATCGTATGGGAGCCATATAAAACCGGCTGTGCCCACTGTTGGCTCAATAACTCCCCAGTCCTGGCCCCAGGAATTAACACACAAAAAGGCACCTTTTTTTGTTTTTCCATCAATAGTGTCGTAGTATTGTTTGTTGTCATCATATCCAACAACAGTAAGGGCGTGTCCACCCCTGTAGCCTGTTGTTGTGTAGTGGTACAAAACTTCATTATCCGTGTAGGCACCAAAAGGATACTGGTCAAAATTTGAATAGACATGGGTCGTTATCACAGCAACATTTCCAGATGCAAGATGTTCCTTCAGGGCATCAAGTCCCTGTTGAGAATGGATGTAAATGCTTCCAAATGCCTGAGAGCGCCATTCAATCGCACGTCGCCAGACTTCTTCAGATGGCCAGGCATCCCACTGATATGTTTGTGGATTTCCATCATATGGCATTTCCTGAAGGTTTGCTATTCCATAATCGCAGATAATCTCAGCAACCTGGTAATGATTAACAGCTAAATCCCCATAGGCTGGCATCCTCACTGCGATATTGTATCCCCAGGCAGGACTTGCAATTCTTTCAGGATTGACTGTTGGGTCAGGTCTGATCCAGCCATGTTCTTTTGCTTCCTGATATGTCTTCATATAGTAGCACGTTGCATAGGCAGCACATGAACCAAGCCCACCCTGGCTATTTACTACCGGCAGGTATGTAGTATTTTTTACTGATGATGGTAAAGGTGCCTTAAACAAACCCTGGGGTTCTTTTATCTGGAACATCTTTGGTCTTATTCTTGCTTCTTCTTCAGCTGTTAATGGTCTTACGCCAGTAGGATGAATTTTTGACCAGTCCTGAGCAAAACAAGAAAAACAAAAAAGAAGTATTATGCCAATTGAAAAATTATTTTTCATTTTTCCTCCAGATCTTATCTATTCTGAAATTGTTTATAATGAGGGTAGGGCGATGCAGGCTAAAATCAAATCATGAAATCAGACTTATAAACAATTTCTTTTCGTATGTATTTTTACATTTTGGATTTTGAAAGTCAAATCAAAAAAATTTCACAACCAATAATTGAAAAAACCTTTTGAACTGTTAAAATACATGCACAAATTTTTTTAATCACCATGATTTCTTGGAAATAAAATTTATTACTCTGTAATGGACTCTACAGTTTACCTGCTTGATGGGACTGAAGAAATTGCCCTGATAGATATAGGTTTCGCAAGTCATTTTTCCCAGCATCTTAAAAATTTTTTTCTCATAGAATAAAAAAGGAGAAAATCAAAAAATTCCAATCACTCATGCCCGATGTGAGCACATAGGTGGACTGAAGGTTGCGAAAGAAAAACTCGGCCCATCGCCTGTGCACATCCACTGGCTGCGCGATACATTGAAAAAGGTGATGAAATTATCCTTTTTGAAGAAAGGATTATCAGGGATGCCATAAAAAGGGTTAAATTTTATCTTGATATTGCAGACGGAATTGTTGTTCCAGACCAAAAAAGCCAGAGATCTTAACCTGTTAATCTCTAAAACAAATCAGGAAAGTTTTAAGGTTATTACTTCAAATTTACCTATCTTTAACTTTATTTTATTCGGTGCTATTGAAACTTCCCTATTCTTAATCTCTTCCCCTGACAAATTAACAATTTTTACATCTTTGGAATTTAAGAATAGTTCAATCTCGCATTCATCATCTTTGCCTTGGGTTTCATACAACCTCAAAATAAAGCCATCTTTTTCTCTATAAAACCCAGTTAAAATAACATTGTCTGGCTTTAATTTTAAAAAAGAAAAGGTTTTTTGCAAACTGCCATTTTCAAACTTCGGAAATTTTTGAATAACAGCTGGTTCTGATCGCAGGATTTCAGATGTTTTTACAATATCAGACAGAAGATTTTTTTTATGAAACAAGAGAGTGTAACTGAATTTATGTTTACCTTTCGCTTCTAATTTTTCAGTTACATCTTTTTCCCAGTTGTTTTTAGGCCTTGTGAAACTCCTTAAAGGAATATGAGAAACAATTTTTCTGTCCTTATCGTAGATGAAATCCCTGTCTCCTTTACGAACTATTAATGTTATTCCTCTTTTGTCGTCTCTACAGTCAACAAAGCTTTTTGAAAAAAACATACCTTCAATAAGCCGTTCTATATTGTCCCAGCCCTTGCCAGGTAATCTTCCATAAGGCTCTTGTTCAGTGTTTTTTTCTTCCCAACCAAAAGGTATGTCTCCATAAATTTTTCCATCTAAAAAATGTAGCGGGATAGAAAAAAGAAGGAAGGCATTTTCTTCGCCCAGCCAGTCAATTTCAATCTCAAAATCAATTCTATTTCCCTCATTATAAACAATTGTATCCATCTTTACAGGGTGTTTACCAACAATTCCCTCACATTCAAAAACCTGCATTAAATCTCCTTCATTTTTTTTATACCATCTATGCCACACCACATCTTCCTCTTTTAGAAATTTTCCGATGTGTAAAATCCCTTCAAGATCAAGATGCAAAAGCTTCATATTTCCAAAACAGTTGTCCTTATCGACCTGATAATTAAAGTCCTTTCCTTTAATTTCAACCAGATACCCTTTTTCAAATTTGAGTGACATATTTTCATTTTTAATACTGTTTAAATCGCTCAAGCTGAATACATAGGTTTCTCCCTTTTTTTCGGTTTTTTTAATAAAAATTGAATTATATCCAAGGGAAGGAACAAAAACTTTAGCAATAACCTCAACTTCCCATATATTCCACTCACTCGGTAGATAGTTTACGATTTGATAAGGAACATCGTCACCATATGCATCTTTAATAACGAAACTCTCTTTCATTCTTCCATCCACTGAGCATATGTTAAATCTAACATAAAAATAGTCAGAAAAATTTGTTGGATTGAATATGATTGCAACTGGGTTTTCTTCAAATTTTATATTTGAAATGATTTTATTGAGTGCCTTCTTTTTTATTTCATTTATTTCAAAGATTGTGTTGACTGCAAGAGAATAAATTTCATTAAAGTCATTTTCAAACAGCCACTGAGTTCCATGAGAAGAGAATAAAATTATATTTTTCCACAATCTTTCAAGTTCTGTTTCAGGATATTCAAAATTAAATAAACTTGCAATTGAACATATTTTTTCAGTATTTGTTATTTCTTTATCAGCTATAATCCTTAAATGCCATAGCCCTGAAGAACCACCATAAGAAGCGTTATAACACACATCGCAGGGATCTATTGTACCTTTTATTAAAGGTAATTTTTCTTTTTCAATCTCCCTGAAATAATCAACCGGTGTACCAAAAATCACCGGTATTTTTTCTTTCGTATTCCATTGGTCAAAAAATTCAATCAGATCAAGTTTTTCATCTTCTGGATGCGTACTTCTTAATGGCCTTAAATCATCCATTCCCTGGCTTATCCACAAAATTTTTGTTTCTGAAAGCCTTTCTGCGTATTCTACTTCTAATTTATAAAACCTTTCTTTTGCCTGTTCCCAGTTTTTTAAAAATTTATCCTTCTGGGTAAAAATCTCTCTGTAACACAAACTATAATATGCTCCCCTTGAACATATGATCCTGCTACCGTCAATGCCTTCCCAGATAAATTCGTAAGGTATATTTTTTGCACTTAAGGCAGCATGTGGTCTCCAGAATCTGAAGTATTTATAGCCACTTTTGGTTAAAATCTGCGGTAATTGAGGATGTCCTACTGCAACATCTACATTCCCTGCATAAACAGAAAGTTCACATTCTGGAAACAGCTCTTTAAAAATTTTTCTTCCAAAAACTATGTCCCTTATCAAGGTTTCTTCACCGACTTTATTTATTCTTAAATTTGTGTAGGTTCCACATATGGAAATTCGTCCTTCTTTAACCCTTTCTTTCAGTTCCTCGTATTTTTCGGGATGATTTCTCAGAAATGGTTCAAGAAAGGTAATATATGAATCAATGTAATATTTAAAATCAGAATTTTCTCTCATTATATCAAGGACTTCATTAAGAACAAGGCAGTATCTATTCTCATGCCATAATCTTGTATGTTCCCATGCCCAATCAGGATGACAGTATGGAACTATGAATATTTTTTTGACTTTCATTTTCATCTCCTAGTTGAAATTGTGGTTAAATTGGTTAAAAATAGGTTTTGAAATGGGAAACTTTATGATAATCCCGGGAGGGGAAAACAACATTTTCCCTGAGCAT
>JAMWCC010000001.1 GCA_023818375.1 Candidatus Omnitrophota bacterium
AGGGTAATATTTAAATTTAACACGTTTTTAATGGCAATGTCAAAGAAAGTTCCTATGGTCAAAATTATGTTTGCCAGGCATTTTTCTCTTTTTTTGTGCGGTATGTTTTCCTTTTCTATTCAAGACACGCAGTTGTTGTTCTTCATCTTTGGGAAAAAGATAGTGCTTTAATTCAGCTGCAAGAACCAGACAGGTGTCCTCTTGCTGTTATGTAGAATCTCTACCATCTCATCTAATATCTACTTCTTCAACTTGCTGGACTTTTTATATCTTGCTGCATTATGCTTTATAACTGCGTATCTCGCTGACCATCTGTCTTTCCTTTCGTTATCCCAAAAATAGCTATATTTAACCGGTTGGTCAGCCCTCTTTCAATTATGAAATAACTACCCTTTTCAAAAAAATTATTTTGAAAAATGCCGAAGACTTGACAAGTTAAAAATAAAAATTATAATTATGTCGAATGCAGTGATGCAAGAAATTTTGTAGGGGCAAAGTAGCCCGGTAAAAGCGAGGTTGCTTTACCGGGCATTTTTTATTGCTTGGTAAAAAATTTTTTAGATTACAAAAACTTAAGAAACGTAAGGAGGTTAATATGAACAAAAAAAATTTAAAAAAAGTTGATGTGCTAAAACTTGTTGAGGAAAATGGAATAAAATTCATAAGGTTGTGGTTTGCTGATATCACAGGTCAGATGAAAGGATTTACCATAACAAAGGAGGAATTAGAAGGTGCGCTCGACAATGGAATGGGATTTGATGGCTCATCAATAAAGGGTTTTGCAAGAATTGATGAATCTGATATGGTTGCGATGCCTGATATTTCAACATTTACAATCCTTCCATACAGACCGAAGGAAAAAGCAGTTGCTGCAATGATATGTGATATTCTCAATCCGGATCGCACACCCTATGAGGGTGACAGCAGATACATTTTGAAAAAAGCCTTAGAAAAAGCAAAAGAAAAGGGCTATACATTTTATGTTGGTCCAGAGCTTGAATTTTTCATTTTTAAGGATGAAAAGAGTACGCAGATACTTGATGAGGGTGGCTATTTTGACATAATCACACTTGATGCTGGAAGAGAAGTAAGAAGAGAAGTGATTTTATCTCTTGAACAGATGGGTATAGATGTTGAATACAGCCATCATGAAGTTGCTCCGTCCCAGCATGAAATTGACCTGCGCTATAAAGATGGTCTGTCAATGGCTGACACTGTAATGGTTTACAGAGCAGTAGTCAAGGAGATAGCACAGATGAAAGGTCTTTATGCTACATTCATGCCCAAACCAATTTATGGAGTTAATGGTTCTGGAATGCATACCCATCAATCGCTTTTCAAAGGAGATAAAAACATTTTCTTTGATAGCAAAGACAAGGATTACCTTTCTCAAGAAGCCAAACAGTATATTGCAGGTATCATGAAACACGCAAGGGAGATTACACTTGTGTGCAATCAGTGGGTAAATTCCTACAAGCGGCTTGTGGTTGGTTATGAAGCACCTGTTTATATTTGCTGGGCAAGGAGAAACAGAAGTGCATTGATAAGAGTACCAATGTATCAACCAGGGAAAGAAAAGGCAACAAGAATAGAATTTCGTTCACCTGATCCGGCATGTAATCCATACCTTGCTTTTGCCTGCATGCTGTGTGCTGGTTTGAAAGGTATTGAGAATAAGTATGAACTGGTGGAACCACTGGAAAGAGATGTATATCATCTTAGTGAAGAGGAGATGAAACAGCTCAATGTTGAATGTTTGCCAGGAAGTTTAATAGAAGCTATAGAAATAGCTGAAAAAAGTGATCTTTTGAAAAGTATTCTTGGTGAACACATATTTAACAATTTAATTAAATCTAAAAAGATAGAATGGGACGAGTATAGAAAAAGGGTTCATGAATACGAGATTCAGACATACTTACCCATTCTTTAATTTTTTTACACTGTTGCAGGACTGGAACAATGGAATACGAGCAGTTAAAACTGATTGAAAAAAGTGTGAAAATACCATCAGGTTGTGGTGTAGCAGGAATTGTCAACAAAAACGCGAATAGATTTTCGGGTGAGATGATCGTCTCTTCCATCTGTATGATGAAAGATCGTGGCAACGGACTTGGCGCAGGTTATGCGGGCTATGGTATTTATCCAGAATTCAGTGATAAATGGTGCTTGCACGTCATGTACGATAAAACCGGAGAAAAAGAGAAGGTAGAAGAATTCCTCGAGGCAAGATTTAATATCGTTGAACAGGAGCCAATTCCGGTTAGAAAGGTTAAGAGTTTATCCTTTATTCCAGTCCTGCACAGATATTTTCTGGACATAAAAAATAAATTTTCTGATAACTTAACTTCTGAAGAGGATTTCATTCTTGAAACCGTGATGAAAATTAACAGAAATTTTGACGGCGCTTGTGTTTTTTCATCCGGTAAAAATATGGGGATATTCAAAGGGGTTGGACATCCAGATGAAATAGCTGAATTCTATAATATTCATAATTACAAAGGATATACCTGGATCGCTCATAACAGGTTTCCGACAAATACTGTTGGATGGTGGGGGGGCGCTCATCCATTCGGGATTCTTGATTGGGCATGTGTTCATAATGGAGAAATTTCTTCATATGGAATTAACAGAAGGTACCTTGAGAATGCCGGGTATTACTGCACGTTCTATACAGACACAGAAGTTATTACTTATCTTTTTGACCTTTTGTGCAGGAGACACAAACTGAATTTTGAGATGTGCAGTTATGTTCTTGCATCTCCTTTCTGGGAAGAGATAGAAAGGGAAACCGATGTTAAGAAAAAGAAACTAATGAAGTTTTTAAGAATTATATATGCATCGGCGATGCTTAATGGACCATTTGCTATTATTGTTGCTAATTCCAGTGTCCTTATTGGTATGAATGATAGATTGAAGCTGAGACCACTTGTAGCAGCGTCCAAAGATGATTTTGTCTTTGTTGCGTCGGAAGAATCAGCAATAAGAAAAATATGCCCTCACCCTGAAAGGGTATGGATGCCAGAAGCAGGAAAACCAATTATTGTTCATTTACAAGAGAACAAAAACTATGGCGAAATCAAAAAATATAAGTGATTTTGTTATAGAAAGAGATCAGAACAGGTGTATTAAATGTCATGCCTGTGTTCGTGTTTGTGCAAATGATGTCCACTTCAAGGATGATGCCACGTCAGAAGTTGCTTCAGATGATTCAAAATGTGTTGGTTGCCATTTTTGTGAAGATTTGTGTCCTACGGGTGCCCTTGTCATAAGGAAAAATCCTTCTGAGACAAGAGAAAATGCTCATTGGAAAAAAGAATATATCTATAGAATAGTCAGGCAGGCAGAAACCGGTGGAATAGTTCTGACGGGTATGGGTTGTGATAGACCATACAAAAATTATTTCGATCACATACTCCTTAATGCTGCTCAGGTTACAAATCCCTCAATAGATCCACTGAGAGAACCAATGGAGCTGAAAACATTTATAGGAAGAAAAATAGATGCAGTAAACTTGGACGATTTAAACTGGAAAACAACTAGTATCGATGAGATTATGTCAGGTTTGTTAGAACTTGAGGTACCGATTATGTTTTCTGCTATGAGTTTTGGTTCTATTTCCTTGAACGCTTGCAAAGCAATTGCAGAAGCAGCAAAACTTTGTGGAACATATTGGAATACTGGTGAGGGTGGTTTGCATCAATCACTTTACCCTTATGCAGACAGGGCAATTGTTCAAATAGCCAGTGGAAGATTCGGAGTTAGTTCTGAGTATCTTAGCAGAGCGGCTGCTGTAGAAATAAAGATAGGCCAGGGAGCAAAACCAGGTATTGGTGGACATCTACCTGGAGAAAAGGTGTCTCAGGAAATATCTTTGACTAGAATGATTCCTCAGGGTAGTGATGCAATAAGTCCGGCTCCACATCATGATATCTATTCAATTGAAGATTTGAGACAATTGATATTTGCAATTAAGGAAACTGTAGACTACAAAAAACCTGTAGGGGTGAAAATTGCTGCAGTTCACAACGTTGCACCAATAGCAAGTGGAATTGTAAGGGCAGGAGCTGATTTTATAACTATTGATGGAGTTAGAGGTGGAACAGGTGCAGCACCTGTTGTAATAAGGGATAATGTCGGTATTCCAATTGAAATTGCTATTGCTGTTGTTGATCAGAGATTGAGAGATGAAGGAATAAGAAACCAGATTTCAATTGTTGCAGCTGGAGGATTTAGAACCAGTTCTGACATAATCAAAGCCATTACTCTTGGAGCTGATGCAGTTTATATTGGGACATCAGCGTTAATTGCCCTTGGTTGTCATGTATGCCAGAAATGTTATACCGGAAAATGTAATTGGGGGATTGCGACTCAGGATCCTTACTTAACAAGAAGACTAAATCCAGAGATTGGAACAAAAAGATTGTGTAATTTATTGAGAGCATGGTCTTTGGAGATGAAAGAAATGCTTGGTGGAATGGGTATCAATGCAATTGAATCCTTGCGGGGAAATAGGGAGCAACTTAGGGGAATTGACTTGAGTGAAATTGAGCTAAAAATACTTGGAATCAAACATGCGGGAGAATCATGGTAAAACCAAAAAGAATTATAATCAAGGAAGAATATTGTATTGGATGCCGTCTGTGTGAGATTTATTGCGTTACCAAACACTCTTGTGCAAAAGAGATCATTAAGATGTACAAAGAGAAAAAGATTGCTTCTGAGTCGGGAATTTGTTTTGAAGAAAAAGGCAGTATTTCTTTTGCCATACAATGTCGGCACTGTGACGATGCACCGTGTCTTGAAGCATGTATAACTGGAGCTATGTTCAGGGATAAAGATACCGGTAGAGTTCTTCATAATAAAGAAAAATGTGTAGGATGCTGGATGTGTGTTATGGTCTGCCCTGTTGGTGTTGTAAAAATAAGCCAAAGTGAAAAAAGGGTGGCCTCAAAATGTGATCTTTGTATTGACAGAGAGTTTCCGGCATGTGTGGAAAATTGTCCAAATGAAGCAATCTACGTTGTTGATTATGAAGGGAAAAAAATTACAAAGGAATAAATGGAAACAAAATATTTAATCATAGGAAATTCTATTGCAGGAGTTAGTTGTATTGAGGGTATAAGAAGTATTGATAATGTTGGCAAGATTGTTGTTGTTTCAAAGGAAGACATACAAAATTATTCAAGACCTTTAATATCATACTACCTTGCAGGCAAAATTTCTGAAAATTCCATGGCTTTTAGGAGTGCTGAATTTTACAAGGAAAATTCAATAGAATTAATCCTAAATGTTACTGCTTTAAGTATTGATACAAAAAACAATACTCTAATTACCAACACTGGAAATATTCGTTTTGAGAAACTTTTGATTGCATCTGGTGGTAGTCCAATTGTTCCAAATATTCAGGGATATTCAAAAGATATCCAAGGCATATTTACATTCACATCTTTTTCTGAAGCAAAAAAATTAAAAAAATATGTGGAAGAAGAAAAAATAGATAACGCAGTTATTCTTGGTGGTGGTCTGATAGGTTTGAAGTGTGCAGAGGGGCTTCTTGAACATAATATAAAAATACACATGGTTGAACTATCGGACAGGCTTCTTTCAAGTACTCTTGACAAAGATGCTTCTAATTTTATTGAGACGGTTCTTATGGAAAAGGGTTGTGTGGTCTACAAAAACGACACCATTGAAAATATTTACAGTGAGAATAACAAAATAAGCAAAGTTAAACTAAAATCAGGAAAAGAGATAGAAACAAAACTTCTGGTAATAGCCGTGGGAGTTAAACCGGAAACAAGTTTTGTAAAAGATACCGGTATTCAGTGTAATCGGGGAATACTGGTTGATCAATTTATGAAAACTAACATATCCAATATCTTCGCAGCCGGAGATGTGGCTGAAGGTAAAAACTTAATTACTGAAAAAAGTTCTTTGATTGCTATTTGGCCAGTAGCGGCAAGACAGGGTAAGATTGCTGGAATAAATATGGCGGGTGGCAGTGCTGTTTATGAAGGAATGTTTCCGATGAATGCTGTTGAGATTGCAGGAGTACCTGTTATATCTTTCGGTATTACAGCTGTTGACAACCTTGAAAATTATGAAATTTTGAAAAAAAGTGATGGGAAAACCTATAAAAAAATAGTTCTTCATAACAACAAAATTGTTGGTTCTATTTTCCTTGGTAAGATTGAGAGAAGTGGTATATATGCAGGTTTAATAAAAAATCAGATAAATGTGGCAGAATTTAAATCGTTTCTGCTTGAAGAAGATTTTGGACTTTTGATACTTCCTGAAAAATATCGCAAGCATATCGTTGTAGGAGATGGAATAGAGGTGTGATCTATGGTAGAGATAGATGCTGGTGGAATGTATTACAGGTTATTGAATGAAAAAATTAAAGCACTTGCAAGAAGTGGATGTAAAGAAATTACTGTTAGAAATGTTTGTGGGCAAAGATACATAGGAGCAGGGTTTGATTTTAAGGATCTTAGAATTAATCTTTATGGAACTCCTGGCAATGATCTGGGGGTATTTATCAACGGTACAGAAATTTTGGTTAATGGGAATGTTCAGGATGGAACAGGTAATACAATGAATTCTGGAAGGATTGTTGTATATGGAGATGCGGGCGATATCACAGGACACTCAATGAGGGGCGGAGAGATTTTTATAAAGGGTAATGTTGGATACCGGACCGGCATCCATATGAAGGAATATAAAGATATGCGTCCTGTTATGGTGATTGGTGGGACAGCAGGGGAATTTCTTGGTGAATATATGGCAGGCGGAATGATTATCATCCTTGGTTTAAATGGTGGAAATTTAATAGGTAATTATGCAGGAACAGGTATGCACGGTGGTACGATATACATTAGGGGAAAAACACCCGATGTAATTTTCGGCAAAGAAATAAAGATTTTTGATTTGGAAGAAAAAGATTATAAAACGATTATGCCTTACCTTGAAAGATTTGCCAACTATTTTGACTGCAGTCTTGAAAAAATATATGAAACAAAATTTAGAAAAATTGTGCCAGTTACTCACAGGCCTTATGGCAAGATATACTCATACTGATAATCTATTTTTGGATTTCGTCCGATAGAATAATTGCTTCTGCAATTTCCCTCATGGGTTTTCTCAAATCCATACTTTTTTTCTGAATTTTTCTGAAGGCTTCTTCTTCTGACAATCCCTGTTTCATAAGTATTCCCTTAGCACGTTCCACAAGTTTTCTTGTTTCAAGCTCTTCTTGAATTACTTTTGTTTGTACAAGTAATCTTGAATTTTCAATAACTATGGCAGCCTGATTTGCTACTGTGATAAGAGTTTCAATCTCTCCTTTTGTGAATTTGTGCGGCGTAGAAGTATATAGATTAAAAACCCCTATAATTTTACCCTTAACACTTAATGGAACACTTGCAAGTGAACACAGACCTTCTTTTTCTGCTATATCCCGATGAATATAACGCGGGTCTTTTTTTACATCTTCCACAATTATTGGCCTATTTTCTTTTGCGACAATTCCTGCAATACCTTCACCAAGTTTAAGTGGTGGTTTTTTCTTATATTCCTCGCTTATTGATTGAGTTGCTTTCAACACAAGCTCATTTTTTTCATTTAGAAGCATAAGAGAACAAATCTTTGAATTCATTACTTCAGCTGTTACAGTCACAATCAGTTTAAGAATATCCTCAAGGTACAAATCAGATGAAATAGCCTGGCTGATTTTCGATAGCGCCTCAATCTGTTTGCTATAAGGACTTTTCCGTGGCATTCTTGCTCCTTTTTTATAATAATTATAACACGAAAATTTGACAGGACCTTTTTTCAAAAACTACAATATTTCCATACAATAAAAGTTCAACAAGCAAAGAAGCTCACCGGACAAAGAAGTCCAGAGGCCGAAGAAGGTTCCTACCAAAGGTGGTGTGTGCCGTTTTTTTGTTTATCGTCTACCACAGGAGGTGTTTATGAATCTTCAAAGACCAAATGCGAATGAAGCAACCGGTACAAGGAATCGTTCCAGGGATGTTGCTCCAAATTCAGGTATTTGTACTGTTTGTCGTGAGGACTGTACAGGATTGTGTGAGATTTTCAAGGCTTCGTTTAGGGGAAGAGAAGCAATATATCCTGGTCCATTTGGAGAAATTACTGCAGGAAGTGACAAACAATATCCTGTTGACTATTCTCATCTTAACATTATGGGTTATGCTCTTGGAGCGAAGGCAATAGATGAGGCAAATCCTGATAAGGCAATTTTTCCTGAAGTTGATACTACTGCAGTATATGGACATTTGTATCCAGTAAGAATGAGAATGCCAATCTTTACAGGTGCCCTTGGCTCCACAGACATTGCAAAAAAACACTGGGAAAGTTTTGCGATAGGGGCTGCAATAAGTGGTATTTCGCTGGTTGTTGGTGAAAATGTTTGTGGAATTGATCCTGAACTTCAAATTGATAGTAAAGGAAAAGTTCTTAAATCCCCAGAGATGGAAAGAAGAGTAAAGATATACAAGAATTGGCAGGAAGATTATGGTGATATCATAGTCCAAATTAATGTCGAAGATACCCGACTTGGCGTTGCGGAATATGTTGTTGAAAAGCTTGGTATTGAATCTATCGAGCTGAAATGGGGTCAGGGTGCAAAATCAATTGGTGGAGAGATAAAAATTAGAGATTTAGAAAGAGCAATAGAACTACAAAAAAGGGGATATATCATAGTTCCCAACCCATCGAATCCTGCTGTGCAGGAAGCATTTAGGAAAGGTGGCATCAGAGAATTTGAAAGGCATTCACGGCTTGGTTTTATAGATGAAGAAGAATTTGTTCGGACGGTTGAATATTTGCGAAGGAGCATTGGAGTGAAAAGGGTCAGTTTGAAAACAGGCGCCTATGGACCAAGGGAACTTGCGATGGCGATAAAATGGTCTTCAAGTGCCAGGGTTGATCTTGTTACAATAGATGGTTCTGGTGGTGGGACAGGTATGAGTCCATGGAGGATGATGGAAGAATGGGGAATACCAACATTTTATCTACAGTGTCTTGCTTATCAATTTGCTCAGAAGCTGGCGAATAAAAATAAGTGGATACCTGATCTTGCAATGGCAGGTGGTTTTTCGACAGAAGATCATATATTCAAGGTGCTGGCAATGGGTACTCCTTATTTTAAAGCGGTCTGTATGGGAAGAGCATTGATGATACCTGGATTTGTTGGCGATAATATTCAGAAGGCTCTGACGGGTAAGGGTAATGGTCGTTGGGAGTCATTGCCTGCAAGCGTTTCAAAATTCGGAACAAGACCAGAGGAAATATTTACGACCTATACTATGATTGGGGAAAAATATGGAAAAAAAATTGAACAAATACCGTTTGGTGCAATTGCAATATACACATTCATTGATAAATTGAAAACCGGTTTGAGTCAATTGATGGCTGGAGCCAGAAGTTTTCGGCTTGATTCTTTAAGCCGAGATGATCTTATTTGTTTGACAGAAGAGGCAAGTAAGGTTTCAGGTATTCCATATGTAATGGAAGCTCAGAGAGAAGAGGCAGAAAAAATTCTTGATTCCTGATACTTGAGTTAGAATACCTTTGTTGTTTTTGTGTTTGTTGCACAATATTTTTAGTTGTGATAATATACTTTGGTAAAACCTGAACCTCACGCGGAGGAGATATGGGAGCAGAAGAAAGTGTATTTGCGCCATTAAGGCAGGTGTCTGCAGGTTTTTGGCTTGGACTGGCAAAGCTTCTTGCAGCACTTCTTACATTCATCGTAGGGTGGCTTGTGGCAAAACTGATTTATGTGCTTGTTGTAAAAGGTCTACAGAAGATCAAGATTGACCAGTTTTCAGAAGATTCAGGACTTAAGGCATTTCTTGACAAAGGTAAGATAGAAAAATCAGTTTCAGAGCTAATTGGAATTGCTGTTTATTGGATAGTGATACTGGTGGTGATTTTCCTTTCTGTAAATGTTGCTGGGTTGAGTTTACCACCCTCGGTTATTGATTCTATAATTGGTTTTATACCAAGATTCATCATAGGCTTGATTATTCTTGTGGTTGCGCTTTTTGCTGGAAAACTTTTCAGAGGAATTGTTTTTACGGCTGCATCAAATGCAGGAATAAAAGAAGCTGAATTTCTTTCAAGGATTACTCAAGTGGCAATTGTTGTGTTTGGTGCCGTAATTGCAATTCAGGAGTTTAATATCGCTGCGGAGTTTATAGCAAGCGTTTTTATTATTGTGCTTGCATCAGTTTGTTTCGGTATTTCTCTTACATTTGCTCTTGGCGCAAAAGATCTTGCCAAAAAGTGGTTGGAGGATATATTCCAGAAGAAATCTGAATGATCCTTTAAAATAAAGGAGAAAATGCTAAAGCGGGCATTGATATGTGTGCTCGCGGGAATGTTGTGCGGTTGTACCACTATTTTCAAACCAGATCAAGACGTCTTTTATGGTCCTGACTTTTTTTCCTGCAATTACTGGATTGATAGAAATCAGGATGGCAAGATAGCCATTGATGAGTGGGAAGGTGTCAAGGACTGTTTTTTTGAAAACGAACATGTCTGCTTTGTTGCATACTTCCGCCAGAAACCAGGGACTCCGTTATCATTCAGATTGATTAGCCCCGATGGTACTGTACACAGTGAAAAGAAGTTAAAACAGACCGCGAAAACTACAATCTGGTGTCAGGAATATGAAGCCAGAAATCTTGTCAGAGCTAAAGGATATGGCATTTGGAAAGTTGAGTGGTATGCAGGAGACCGGCTTGTTAATATTACCACAATAAGAATATACAAAATTCCAACAGATTAATTTACTGGTTTCAGTGTGATTTTTCCAGTGGAAGATTCATAATGATAATCGTATCCTCTTGGAGGTGCTGGAATTTCCTTGATATAATTTTTTTCAACGAGTTCCTGAAGTGTTGTTGGGTACCTTCCCTGTTCCACGTAGAAGGAATCGATCAGTTGCTTGAGTGGTAAAATAGCATCCATTCCTTTTGCTTTTTGCAATGATTGCGACATCACTGAACCATATTGTTCTATCGGATTTCCACCTGTTTTTGGAGTTTCCTGTTTTTTTTGTTCTCTTTCACACGAGGACACCAAAATTAACAGTAGAATCAAAAGTCCGCATGCAATATTTTTTTTCATTTGCATCCTCCTTCGAAGATAAAACTTCCATTTGTTTGATAACATATGTTAGAATTTATGTCAATACAGGAGACTCCCATGGACGCATCGATAAAGAAATTTTTTAAGCCGGGAATTGTTCATTTTATGGCTTATCCTGAAACCACGGATGGTTCTGATGTTGAACAAACAATAAAAAAAATAGCATGCGATGAATTTTTTGAAGTAATAGAAATAACATGTATCAATGATCCAGAAATAAGATGTCGCATTAGAGACATGCTTTGCGATTCTGGAATGGAAGTATATCTTGGGGTACAACCGGTTCTGTTGAAAAACAAGCTAAATCTGAATGATGAAGATGAAAATAATAGAAAAAGAACCATAGAAATAATGAAACAGTGCATTGATCAGGCATATGAAATGGGCGCAAAGGGAATTTCTTTTTTGAGTGGAAAGTACAATGCAAGACTCAGAGATTGTGCCTTAGAACTTCTTCTTGATTCAACGGAAAGAATATGTGATTATGCGAAAGGTAAAGGTCCAATAATGATTGAACTTGAGGTTTTTGATTATGAAGTTGATAAGAAAAGCTTGATAGGACCCACTTATCTTGCAAAAAAATTCTGCGAAAAAATAAAGAGAAAATTTGATAATTTTGGACTGCTTGTTGATTTAAGTCACATACCACTTATAGGAGAAAGTCCCTATGAAGCAATTATCCCTGTGAGGGACTTTATAACCCATATTCATATCGGTAACTGCCTTATCTCTGATAAAAATTCTCCTCTTTATGGGGACTATCATCCGCCTTTTGGCTATCCTGGAACAGAAATTGGTATACGAGAACTTGCAGATTTTCTTCAAATTTTTATTGATATTGGTTTTTTTAACACTGTAAAAAGGATTCCAGTAAGTTTTGAAGTAAAGCCAATCAAGGGGCAGGACCCTGATGTAATAGTTGCTAATTCAAAAAGAGTTCTGGAAAAGGCATGGCTACTTATTGAATAAAAGGAGTCAGGTTTATGGAGAAAAAACCAAGGGTTTTCATTACGAGGAAGATACCAGATGCTGCCATCAGACTACTGGAAGAAAGCTGTGATGTTGAATTAAATCCTCAGGATAGAGTACTTGAAAAGAAAGAATTGCTTGAAAAAGTAAAAGGAAAAGATGCTGTGTTATGTCTTCTGACGGATATCATAGACGATGAGGTTTTTCAGTCAGCAGGTCCACAGTGCAAAATTTTTGCAAATTATGCTGTTGGGTATAACAATATTGATGTCGAGGCAGCAACAAGAAGGAAGATAGTTATTACTAATACGCCCGGCGTGCTTACAGATGCGACAGCAGATTTGGCGTGGGCTTTACTCTTTTGTGTTGCAAGGAGAATTGTTGAAGCAGACAGGTTTACAAAGGAAAGAAAATTCAGAGGCTGGTCACCAGAACTTTTTCTTGGAATGGAAATAACAGGAAAGACCCTTGGTATTATTGGTGCTGGAAGAATTGGTTCTAATTTTGCAAGAAAATCAAGGGGGTTTTCAATGAATGTCCTTTACTACGATATCAAAAGAAATTTTGAGATTGAGAAAGAAACTGGTGCAGAATTTGTAAATTTTGAAACCCTTTTGAAAGAATCAGATTTTATTTCAATTCATGTGCCACTTTTACCTGAGACCCATCATCTCATTGGAGAAAAGGAATTTTCGATGATGAAAAAAACTGCCATTCTCATAAACACCTCAAGGGGTCCTGTTGTTGATGAAAAAGCACTTGTAGATGCTTTGAAAAAGGGAAAGATATGGGGTGCAGGTCTTGATGTGTATGAGAATGAACCAATAATTGAACCAGAATTACTTACCCTTAAAAATGTGGTTTTACTGCCACATATTGGAAGTGCAACAGTTGAAACAAGAACAAAAATGGCTTTAATGGCTGCTGAAAATATACTTGCTTTTTTCAGAGGCGAGATACCACCAAATATTGTCAATCCAGAGGTTCTTTCAGGAAGTAAATAATGAAAATTGAAAAACAGGGTTTCATATTTGATTCGGAAAAAGCCGAAACAAAAAAGAAAGTGTGTATGTTTACGTCTTTGTTCAAACATTCAAGCGGCAGAATATTTTCAAGCTTCAGACTCGGGAGTAGAAAAGATTCAGCCGATGGTATAGGGGTTATCGCCGAATTTGTTGATGAATCTGAATGGGAAATTATTTTTTCGGATTTTGAAACGCAATTTGAAGGAAAAAAAGGCGATATCAAAGTGGTTGAATTATTTGAAAGACAGGATGGCGGTATCTCTGCTGTACTTTCATGGTTTGATTGTTCGGAAAGAACAGAACTCTATGACGCTTCAAGTGATACTATTTTGCCTGCTAAATTGATTCTCGTTGATTCTTACGATATGGGAAAAAGCTGGCTCAACTATAGATTTGTTGACATAGGCAACTTGCCGGGACCTGCTCTCACAGGACCAATTTTAAGGACACCCAATGGCTATTTTGTTTTTTTCGAAACCTATGGTCCAGAAAAGCCAGGTGGTACTTCCTGCCACGTTGCCAGGGCAATTTTAAGTATTGATGGAATAAATTTTGGTAAAATCATAACTGTTGCAAGACATCCTGAAAATGCCATATATTACTGGGACCAGAGAAGTACCTTTGACTTTGAGACTGGAAAAATTATTACCATGTTTTGGACTTACGACAGAAAGAATGAACAGGATATTGATATACATATTTCCTATACAGATTTGAAAAGTTTGACCTGGACGGTTCCTGTTTCAACCGGCATTAAGGGTCAGATTGCAGCTCCTGTGCCTGTTAATGGTGGGCGGCTTTTATGTTTTTACGTTCACAGGCATTATCCTGGTTCAATGAGATTGATACTTTCCGAAGATGGCGGAAAGACATGGAATTTTGAAAAAGAACTGGTGATTTATCAAACTTCAGAGAGAATGCTTGCTGGAACCAGTAAAAAAAGTTCATATAGTCAATACTGGGAAGATATGAATATGTGGTGTTTTGGACATCCTTCAGCAGTTTTTCTTGATGATAAGCATGTACTTCTTTCTTATTATGCTGGAAATGATGTATCGGCTCTCAGTGCAAGATATGCAATAGTTTCCCTGTAGTTTACAGATCAAAGATCTTACCGGGATTTAAGATACCCAGCGGATCAAAAGCAAGTTTTATTTTTTTTAAAACATTGACATACTCAACGCCAAGGCACATTTCAAGATACTCCTTTTTCACCAGTCCTATGCCATGTTCCCCTGAAATTTTGCCACCGCGGGAAATTCCATCAAGTATTATTTCCTTTCTCAATTGTTTGTATTTTTCCTTCCAATCAATGATTTCTTTCCCATCCAGTGCCTGCTTCATAATATGTGTATGCAGGTTTCCATCACCTGCATGACCATAGGTTGGAAGCCAGACATTATGAGACAGAGAAAGATTGTCAACAAAAGCGATATGCGATGACATCTGGTTTGGTGGCATCACGACATCAAGGATTTCAATGGTTGCTGATTTCAATGCTTCATAAACCATGCTTCTTACATGTAAAATTTCTTCCTGTTTCTGGTTAGAGTCAGCGACAAAAACATCGATTGCTCCGTGGTCCATGCATATTTCTGATGTTTTTTCAGAGTACCTCTCAATTTCATCCTTATTTCCGTCAACTATGATCATGAGAAAAATTTCTCCATTTATTGATGGCCAGTGTCTTCCGCAGTATTCTTCTGCAATACTGATAATTTTTTTGGTGATAAACTCAATTGCAAGCGGTCGAGTCGGTTGTTTTAAGATGAAAGGAACACTACTGAGAGCATCTTCAGCAGTTGTATAGGGAACGAGAAGTGTTATACTTGCTTCTGGTTCTGGTAAGACGCTGAAGACAGCTTCGGTTATGATCCCAAGAGTTCCTTCAGAACCAGTGAAAAGATGTAATAAACTGTATCCTGTGCTGTCTTTGATAAGTTTCCCTCCAGGTCTGATTATTGTTCCGTCAGCAAGAACAACTTCAATTCCTCTTAGGAAATTTCTTATTGTTCCATATTTTACTGCTCTTGCACCACCAGCATTTGTGCTTATTACTCCACCAATTGTTGCACTTTCTTCACCGGGATGAGGCGGGAAAAAAAGTTTTTTCTCTTTTAATGCAGAGTAAAAATTCTTAAGTGTAACGCCTGCCTGCAATGTTACCATGAGATTATTTTCGTCAATATCAGTGACTTTATTCATTCTCTCCGTGCTTATTACGATTCCGCCATAAAAAGGGACACAACCACCACAAAGTCCTGTTGCGCCGCCTCTTACAACAACCGGGAGTTTCTCTCTTGATGCGACCTTCATAATTTCGGATATTTCAATTGCATTAGCTGGTTTCAGTACTACTTCTGGCGTACGATGTATTTCATTGAGGGAAAATTCATCATGGCTATAATCAATAAGTTTACTTTCTTCAAGAACAAAATTTTTTTCTCCGACGATATCTTCCAGCTTCAGGATTATTCTATCATTCAGTTTGTTATACATTTTTTCCCCTGTGTTAAATAAAAATGTGCAAATTCTCTGAATTTTTCACTTTTAAAATTCATATAAAGATGAAACTTTTCGCGAAAGCCATGTATCCAATGGCTCTATAGGTTATTTTGTTTCGAATACGATTATCGAAAAATTCTTCATTGAGAAAATCAACAGGTACCATTGTTTTTATCTTACCAGAAATGGATTTTCCAGTGTGGCATAGAGTGGCTCTGGATAGCCAATATTAAAAATTACCTGGGATTTCACCACATCAAGCCCACCATCAGAAGCAATAAATTTTTCCTCGATATGTCCAGCAACACATTTCGCTATTATAAAACTGTGATAATTTATTTCAACCTCTTTTTTATACCTGCACTCAATATTTGCGATACATTCCTTGATTATCGGGACAGAAATTTTTCTTGAGTTCTCGCAGTGTAGATTGGCTATTTCAAGCTCGCTCTGGTTTTCAGGAATATCTCTGCCACAGATCTCAGCTGCTTTCGCAATTGCTTTGTTGACAACATTAATTGTAAATTCGCCGGTTCTTTTTATGTTTCTATAGGTATGGGACGGTTTACCGATGGCGATGCCAATTTCTGAGCCCGAAACGTTTGTATAGGCGCCAAAGGTTCCGGCATTGATTGTACCATCAGGATGTAATGTTACAATTATTATGATGGGTCTTGCCCTGACAAGATTGGTTAGTCCGCTTTCAATATACTTCTTTGCCATAATACCTCCTACTTTTTTGAAATTTCCTTCATCTTCATCATAAAATGCTTGAAATTTTCAAAAGAAATATCAGGCGGGGCACTATGGTCCATTCCGCAGATATACCCGCCTTCTTCAACAAGTCCAGCAAGTCGTTTAGCTTCATTGTCAATTTCTTTTTTGCCCTTTGCAATAATTCTCTTATCAAATCCACCCCACATCCTGAGAGATTTTCCGTATTTTTTTCTTAAAGCAATAACATCCATCCCTGCCTGTACTTCAAATGGATAGATTATGTCAATACCTGCATCAAGCCATACAGGAATAAGGGAATCAACATTTCCATCACTATCAAGGGCAACAAAGGATACTTTTTTTCCATAATTTTTCACAAACTCAGTAAGTTTTTTGTATCTGGGTAACATATATTTTCTTACCATTTCAGGTGAAACAAGCGGTCCTGAGTGATACGCCATATCTTCCCATACTATCATAATATCAACATGTACAATATCAAGAACCTGCTTCATCGTTTCGAGTGTATGATGCAGGAATGCATCCATCATTTCCTCAACAAAAACAATGTCATCATAGAAAAGCATACACAATTTTTCCACCCCCACAAGATTCCTTAAAGGTCCGAAAAACCCGACCCACCTGTCAGCAGTAATAAAAAACGGGCAGTTTCTTTTTTCTGCTTCAATAAGTTTCTGTTTTCAGTCAGAGCCACTCCTTAAGTCATGGTTTGAATTCATTCTCTGTTTCCAAAAATTCCTGAATTCATCTCTTGTTTCCACAGGAAATTTCAAAAACTGTGGCATTGAACTTTTTTCTTTTGCTTTGAATTCTTTCATCATCACACCATCTTCGTTGATTATTATCCTGTGGTTCTCATCTTCTGAGATAACCTTCTTCTCAAAAGGTGGATACGGAGAGAAGATATTTCTTACCTGAACAAGTCTGTCAGTACCAAAATCATCTTTTCCATCGTATCCTTCCCTTTTCCATCTTTCAAGTGTTTCCTGCCATGGTCCAAATAAATCCCAGTAAGGATGTCTGTCCCTTGTTTGGTAATTCATTGAAGCGTAAAGACATTCCCTATCAGTCATATGTTCTCCTTTTTCAAGGCTTTTTGCCGACCGGCATCAAGTATAACACATCATTCTTTATCTTCAGAATATCCTGTATCTGGTTGTCGTCAAACGCACCAATTGCTACAGTACCAAGACCAAGTGCTTCTGACTGAAGATAAATATTCTGTCCTGCATGTCCTGCTTCAATAAAAACATACCGAGTGCCCCTTTCTCCATATCTTTTTCTGGTTCGTGAAAAATCAGCAGCAATAATGATTGTTGCTGGAGCCTTTTCAATCCACTTTTGACCCAGCGCAGCGTCACAAAGTTTTTTCCGGATATCACCATCAAGAATTTTTTCAAGGTTGTGGTAGCCGGGTTTGTAATGATAAAGTCCGGGTTTAAGAAAATCAACATTTCCTGCAGCAACATAAATTTCCAGTGGATATGTTGCGCCTGCAGATGGTACAGTTCTACCTCCCCATCCTGCGGTGATACCCTGTGCTGCCCAGAGTAATTGACCGAGTTCCTTGAGAGAGAGTTTCTCATCTGAATAGTTTCTGATGCTTCGTCTTTTTGCAATTGTTTCTTCAAGAGAAATTTTACCTTTTATTTCAGGTGAAGGTAGATTGATAAAAACTTGAACCTTATCAACAATATTTTCAGCAAAGACCAAACAGGCAGCAAAAAACAGTGGCAATAAGAAAGCAACTGTCTTATTCATTCTTACCTCCTTGCAGTGTTCTTTTAATATTGTTTGCGAAAATATGTGCGAGCCGCAGTGGTTCAGGTAATCTATAATCTTGGGAGCATTGAAGGACAATCTTTACAGAATTTTCAATATCAATTAGGTTTCCAGGTGAAACAAAAACAGGTTTAACATTTCTTTTTGTTCGTAAACATACACCAACCACTTCTCCATTAATTGCAATAGGTGAAAAATCACCCTTTCTGTTTCCGCAATCAGCATATTGTCCAGCAAACAGTGATTTGGCACAACCGATAGTGGGCATATTAATAAAGATTCCAGTATAGGTCGCAAGTCCCATTTTTCTTGGGTGTGCAATGCCATGGCCATCAAGGATTATAACATCAAAAGCTGTTGTAAGTTTTTTTATTGCGACAATAATAACAGGTCCTTCCCTGAAAGCAAGGAATCCAGGAATGTATGGGAAAACAGTTTCTTCTATATGAAAAGATGTTTCTATTACATCCAGTTCAGGAATTCTTAGCACAACTGCGCACGCAATGGCTTTGTTTTTGACGTAAGCCACATCACAGCCAGCAATATATCTAACCTTTTTTCCTTGATAGACAAGTTTTATTTTTCTTTTGAGTTCTTCCTGGGTCCCCATTAA
>JAMWCC010000049.1 GCA_023818375.1 Candidatus Omnitrophota bacterium
ACTCAGGGCCGTGACAAGTGTTGAGGCAATGACTGCTGACTGGGCAAGGATTCCATTAAAGGTCCTTGAGACGATATCCAGTCGCATTGTGAATGAAGTAAAAGCAGTAAACAGAGTTGTCTATGATATTACTTCAAAGCCACCTGCAACAATTGAGTGGGAATAAAATTACGGATTCTTGCGCAATTTTCTGATGGTTTCTGCGCCTTCAAGTATGATAAAAAAGGCAAGAATAATAAGGATTACACTTATATTTCCCAAAAGCAGGTGCCTGCTTTTATAAAAACCAATTGCCTGGTAAATCAGAGCAGCAATTGTTATAAAAAGCATTGCAATTGCAGGAATCAATGTTGAAAGTGAATTTTTTCTTTTCATCATCAAAAAACAACTGCAGACAAAAAGAACAAGCCCTGCCACAAGTTGATTTGATGCACCAAAAACTGGCCAGATTTTTTCCCATGGTCCTATGGCAAGATATGCAGCAAAAAATACAATGCACAATGTAGCAAAAAATCTGTTGTTTAGCATTTGTATCCTAAAAGATTGACCGAATATTTCTGATGTGATGTATCTTGTAATTCTTGTTGCGGTGTCAAGAGTAGTCAAGACAAAACTATTAACCATGACCATGGCAATGAGTTTACCGATATCAGATGAAAAAATTTTTGAAACTATGATTCCATATCCAGTTGCAAATGTACCGATCCAGTTTCCTTTTTGCATCAAGGACGGATAGTTCAGTTCCGAAAATGGACTGTTCCAATAAAGACCTGCGCTTACACACAAAAGTGCAACAGCAGCAAGGATTCCTTCTGTCAGCATGCTTCCATAGGCAATATGCCTTGCGTGTTTTGCGTCAGGGAGCTGTTTTGAAGTTGTTCCACTTGAAACAAGGCTGTGGAATCCACTTATTGCTCCGCAGGCAATCATTACAAACATCATTGGCAGAAGTGGCCCTTTTGAGGAATTGAATGAAACAAAAAAAGGTGCGTTTGTGGTTGGGTGAGATACAAGAAGCCCAAGAAAACCAAAAAATAAACCAAAAAACAAAATAAAGGAACTCAAATAGTCCCTTGGCTGAAGCAAAATGTTAACAGGCAAAACACTGGCAACAAAGGCGTACACAAGAAGTATGAGTATCCACACTTTTACTGCGTTTTCACCAGGTATCTGAACAGGAAAGTTTTTTCCTTCAAAAAGAAGAAGACCAATCAAGGCAAGTGAAACAAGCGTTACAAGGACAAAATTTACATTTTTTCTGTAAACGAAATATCCAAATATCACTGCTACGAAAATCAGGCCGAAAGAAGGAACTACTATCCTGGGGTCTTCAGCAAATGTCTTTGCAGTTACTGCTGCAAAAACTGCTATGACAAGAATCAGCGCAAGCCAGAGAAAAAAAGAAAATATCAGTTTGCTCTTTTCTCCAAGAATATTTTTTGTAATCTGCCCCACTGTCTGGCCATCATGTTTTAAGCTTAAAACAAGAGAAGAAAAATCGTGGACTCCCCCAAGAAATATTGAGCCCAGAACAATCCATGCCAGCGCTGGACCCCACCCCCATAGAACACCAGCAATAACAGGTCCAAGTATTGGACCAGCACCTGCTATTGAGGAAAAGTGATGACCAAAAAGAATTGTCCAGTGTTTGGCAGGAATATAGTCAACTCCATCATATTTTGTATGGGCAGGTGTTTTTTCTTCAGGTTTTGTGTCCCAGAGTTTTTCTAAATACCTGCCATAAAACCTGAAAGCGATAGAAAAAACAACAACTACAATTATTAGCAAAGCGCCCGCATTCATGTTCTAAATTATACCAGAATTAAAAAATTGGTAAAACCACAAACTATTCTTCTGAATCAAGCTCATCCAGGAGTTTATCAGGCAAAATCGCGCAAAAAACCTGTGGGATACCTGTCCTTGTTGAAGTGAAAACAACAAATTTGTTATCTGCACTTAGATACGGATGAGAATGTCCCGCTTTCAGATTCTTTTATAACAAGATGCCCAATTTTTTTGGTACGATCTTTGTTGTGCTGAACAAGTACCCACTCACCTTTCATCCTGTCAAATCTTGGATGTGGATTGCAAAAATCAAGTCCTGAAATAATGGTTTTCTGTTTTTTTCTCAAGGTCAAAAACAACAACATTAAAAATGTCATCGTAAGAAATAAGGTTGGCAATGTATCTTCCACAGCCAGAAGCAGAACCAAAAGTTTCATAAGGCATTGCATTTGCAGGTAGATGACAGACAGTTTCAAGTTCAAGGGTTGAAAAACATAGTTTTTTTATTTCCCAATAAATTCCGTTAAACTTTTGATAGAAGAAAAAATCGCCATATGACTGTGGAAAAGACCTGAACCATACGATATCTTTATCTACAAATATTGACTGCAATTGTTGAAGGTCAATTACCCATAATTCGCCTGGGTCTGTGTCAACTGGTGTTGGAAGACGAAAGACAGCAATTCTGTTTTGTTGACAGCAGGCAGGGTCCTCGCAATAGATGTTTGTTGGCACGGATAAAAATCCTGTCAACTGGAGAATTATTGCTTATGAAATCGGCTCATCAAACCAGTGTCCAATCTCATTAATCCATTGCAGGTTTTTTTCCATAATAGCATAATTTTGTCATAAAGGTGATTATCAGGCAAAATATATTGATGAAAGGAGTGAAGATGAAAGTATTAATCATCGGTGGAACAGGTCACATTGGAAAGAATCTTGTGAAGATGCTTGTTGATGAAGGACTTGAAGTGATTGTTATGTCAAGGGGAATTAAACCGGTTGATGAAAGCCCACAGGTTAGGTTTATCAGAAAGGAATATGATAGAGATAACCGTGGATGGCAGGATCTTTTTTCAGCTGTTAAGCCAGATGTGATTATTGATATACTTGGCACTCATGCCACAGCGATTTACGAAACAGGGAAACTTTATTGCAAACAATTTATTCTATGTGGGTCAATATGGATGTTTGGAGAACCAAAAATTGTTCCAACACCAGAAATTACTCAGTCGGAATGTATTTTCCCGGGATATGCGAAAAGATATGCAGAGATGCAAAATCTTAAAGAAAGGGCAAAACAAGATGGTATCAGATTTACTGCTATAATGCCGCCAAATATCTGCGGACCAGGAAAAATTCCCCTTGATTGCTATGGTTCACGAAGTATTGAAAATCATAAAAACCATGCACTTGGAAAACCAGTACCTTTACCAGAGCCAGGACAAACCCTTATAGGTCCATGCGATGCAGAGGATGTTGCAAGGGGTTTTTATCTTTCTGTGATAAATCCTGAAAACGCTGCTGATGAGATTTTTAATGTAGGTTCAAGCTATGCGCTCACAGCACGCCAGTTTGTTGAGACATATGGGAAAATATATGGAGTAAAAATTCCGATAGATTGGTGCAGCTGGAAAGAATATTCTGAAGAAATAAATCCACAAATTACAGCACACTATCATTTCAAAGCGCACATGTGCCCTGATATCTCAAAAATATCAAGTAGATTAGGATATAAGCCTGCTTACACACCTGAAGAAACAATGGAAAGAGCACTAAACTGGATGAGAAAGCAGGGTTTGATTTAAAAAGGATTCATTTATGAGAATTTTAATTATAGACATTGACACATTGAGACCAGATCATCTTGGCTGTTATGGCTATCATAGAAACACAAGTCCAAACATTGACACAATTGCACAGGATGCGATTATTTTCACAAACTACTATTGCTCTGATGCTCCATGTTTACCCAGCAGGGCAGCCCTTATTACAGGAAAGCACGGTATTTGTACAGGAGTAATCAATCATGGCGGTAGGATGGCAGACATGTTTCCAGAAGGCAAGGACAGGGGGTTTGCTGATAAACTGAGATACCAGTCATTGTGGGGAATGCTTGCTTTCAATAAATATCGCACAGTTTCAATATCAACCTTTGCAGGAAGACACGGCGCATGGTGGTTTCATGCAGGTTTAAACGAAGTTTATGACATTGGACTTAATGGGAGTGAATCAGCACAGCAGGTCACACCAGTCGTACTTAATTGGATAGAGAAAAACGGTCAAAAGGACAATTGGGTACTCCATGTGCATTATTGGGATCCTCATACTCCATACAGAGTGCCCGAGCATTTTGGTAATCCCTTTGAAAAAGAGCCATTGCCTGCCTGGATCACTGAACAAACGGTTGAAAAATGGAAGAATTGTGTTGGTGGTCATTGTGCGCTTGATTATGGAATGTTTTCACCGGCAACAGTTCAGGATAAATTTCCAAGACACCCAGCAGTGATAGATAGTATTGAAGCAGCAAGGAAAATGATTGATGGATACGATTGTGGCATACTCTATGCTGATACCCACATTGGAATCATACTTGATGCACTTGCTTCAAAAAGAGTCCTTGATGACCTTGTGATTATCATCACATCTGACCACGGTGAAAATTTAGGTGAACTTGGTTGTTGTTCTGAGCATGGAACATCTGACTACATCACACACAGAATTCCTTTAATAATAAGATGGCCTGGCTACAGGGCAAGTTTTGTTGATGAAGGACTTCACTACAACATTGACCTTCTGCCAACACTAGCTGAAATGCTTGGAATAAAAGCACCTGAAGATATTGATGGAAAAAGCTTTGCTCAAACCATAAAAACAGGTACTGAATGCGGTAGGGATTTTCTTGTTTTAAGTCAGTGCTGTCATGGTTGTCAGCGCTCTGTGAGATGGAAGGACTATATTTATATCAGGACCTATCATGATTTTTACCATCTCTATCCTGACCAGATGCTTTTTGATATCAACGAAGACCCACATGAGCAAAATAATCTTGCAGAAAAACTTCCTGATATTTGTGCGCAAGCAACCAGTCATTATATGAAATGGTACGATGAAATGATGAAAAAATCGCCATATCCGGTAGATCCTTTGTGGCTTGTTTTAAAAGAAGGTGGACCATTTCATTCAAGGGGAAGGTTGAAAGAATACTGTAGGCGACTTGAAGAAACTAACAGGGCATGGGCAATTGAAGAATTGAAGAAAAGACATCCGGAGGAATTCAAATGAACAAAGATGCTTTCGTAAAACTTGAAAAGTGGTGGAATGGGAAGATGGATAGGCCTGTTGTGAATATCAGCATTGTAAAAGATAGAAATGTAATACCTTTGAATGAGTATTGGAAATCTGAACATGAAAATCCTGATTTTGAAGCGCTTGTTGATGCACAGATAAAAAACATCAGGACTCTTGAATATCTTGGTGTTTCATATCCGATGTTGCTACATCACTGGGGAAACCGTGGAACACCAATGACGATGACTGCTTATCCTGGCAGTAAAGTTGTTTTTGGACAGGAAACAGTATGGTATGAAAAGTTTGTTGATGACTGGACAAAAACGCAAATTGCCTTTGATGAAAAAAACTACTGGGTTCAGCAAAGCAAAAATCTGATGGAAAAACAGATTGAAAAGTTTGATGGACAGGCACTTATTATGATGCCTGATTTAGGAGATGCATTGACCTGCTTTTCAATGATGAGGGGAGTTGAAGAGATGTTGCTTGATATTATTGAAATTCCTGAACTTATCATTGAAAAGATTGATAGTTTTGTTTCTGCCTGGATTAGCGCACACAGTTATTTTCACAAAATTTACAGTTCAAAACTTCAGGGAGATGCATCCTGGCTTTTATGGGCACCAGGCAGAACATACGCCTGCCAGTGTGATTTTTCTACAATGATTTCGCCCAAAATGTTTGAAAAGTTTGTTGTATATGAGCTTGAAAAAATAAAGGACTACCTTGAATTTATTGCCTGGCACCTTGATGGTCCTGATGAAATCAAACATTTAGACATTTTACTTTCTTTGCCATACATCAAAACAATTCAGGTGGTTGTTGGTGCAGGAAGACCACCGTGTGCATCAGAATTATGGATGCCACAAATCAAGAAAATCATTGAAAAAGGGAAAAATGTTATAGTGTACGCTAATAACCAGCAAGAGTTTGAGACACTGATACAGAGTTTTCCTTCAGGAAGGGTTCTCATTGTATGCAGGGGAATAGACCTCAATAAAGAACATGACAGGAAATTTTTGAAAGCCGTTGAGCCATACCTTTGACAAAAATTGTAAGAAAATGTAAGATTTTTTTTGAAAGTTTCTTGAATTTAACGAAAGGATGAAAATGGAACTGAAAAAAGATGCAAAATTTGCATTGCTTGTACCAACAAGTATGGGCATTAGATTGACTCCTGTTGATAACCAACCGCTTCATTGCAGTACAAACTTTATCATGCAGGCAACAAGCGCTGAGAGCAATGTTGCAAGTGTTTCAGCATATCTGGGGCTACCTGTAAAAATTCTTACTGCCTTTGTTAAAGGCAGTCCCATAGCAAGATTTATCAAGGACAACCTTGAAAGCAGACATATTACTGTTGAAGCAAAGGAAGTACCACAGGGTGGTCCATGGGGATACAGGCATCAGATCAATTTTGCTGACACCGGTTATGGTACCAGGGGCCCAAGGGTCTGGAACGACAGGGCAGGTGAAGTTGGAAGAACAATGACACCAGGTGATTTTGACCTTGAAAGGATTTTTGGGAAAGAAGGTGTGAAAATTGTCCATATGTCAGGACTTTTTGCAGCCCTTTCACCTGAAACTGGAAACTTCTGCCAGCACATTGCAAGGATAGCAAAAAAATACGGTACAAGAATCTCTTTCGACCTTAATTACCGTGCATCATTCTGGAAAAATAGGGAAACCGAGCTTCGTGAGATTTTCACTGAGATTGCTAGCCTTGCAGATATTCTTGTTGGTAATGAAGAAGATTTCCAGCTATGTCTTGGAGTTGAAGGACCAGAGCCAGGTGGTAAGGGATTAAAAGCGCAGATAGACGCATTTAAGGGAATGATTGAAAATGTTAAGAAATCATTTCCTCAGGCAAGTGTATTTGCAACAACGTTGAGAGAAGTTATAAGTGTTCAGCAGCATCTCTGGGGAGCGATTGTTTCTGTTGGTTCAAATTGGTATGTGGTTGAGCCAAGAGAGATCTTTGTTCTTGATAGAATTGGTGGTGGTGATGGTTTTGTCGGCGGACTGCTGTATGCCATATTGAAGGATATGCCAGAAGAAAAATGGATCCAGTTTGCCTGGGCCTGCGGAGCACTTGCTGTAACAATGCTAACTGATTATTGCCAGCCAGTAGATGAAGAAGAAATCTGGAGCATCTGGGAAGGTAACGCAAGAGTAAAAAGATAATCATTTTGTATAACAATCCAAGGGTTTTTATGTCAGGACTGAGGCTATTTACATTGTTGTTGCTTTTTGCCTTATATTGCCTGGCGCAGGAGATTGTTGTAAATCCTTATGAAGGCATTGACTGGAACAATGTATCTCAGCATAAGGCAAATTTACATACTCACACCACTGCAAGTGATGGTAAATTTCATCCCAATCAAATAGTGGATATCTACCATAAGCTTGGTTATACAATTCTATCGATTACTGACCACGACATTATGAACAAAAATACAAACAGAATTACATTTCCCTGGGAAAAATTCAGCGAGATGGTGACTTCAAAGGGAGAAAAAGGACTTTATGAAAACAGGGAACCAGAATCTCTTGGGATGCTTGCAATAATTGGCAATGAGATATCTGATCATCACCACATAGGTGGTTATTTCAACGACTTTCCTGGTTCACAAGAGATTGAAACATCATTAAATGCAATAACAGAAAAAAAGGGGCTGGCAATTATTTTTCATCCAGGCAGATACAAACATCAATACAAGGTTGATTGGTACATAGATCTGTTGAAAAAATATCCTGTTATTGTGGGGATGGAAGTTTATAATCAGGGTAATCGCTATCCTGATGACTGTACATTATGGGATAGTACTCTATCGATAATGATGCCTGAAAGAATCATCTGGGGATTTTCAGGGGATGATGCTCACACAAAAAATCATATTGGAAAAAACTGGAATGTTTTCTTGCTTGAAAAATTGACTTTGCAAAATTTCAGAAAAGCAATGGAGAAAGGTAATTTTTATTTTGTTTATTGCCCTGATGGAGAAAATGGCAAACCTGCAAGAATTAAGAGGTTAGACATTGATAAGGTAAATGGTGTTATCAGGATAGAAGCAATTGACTGTGAAAGGATTGAATGGATTTCTCAGGGAAAAATTGTCGCTACAGGCAATGAATTTAAGTACAAAAATAGAAATGATGTTAAGGGATATTTAAGAGCCACACTATATGGAATAGATGGTAAATCAATCACACAAATTCAGCCATTCGGGTTTTCAAAAAATTAACTTTGGACAATTGAGCGAACCAGACTTACCCATTTTTTCAATCGTTCTGGTTCTCTCTGCACTGTTTCAATGTCTTTCAGAACAATGATTGTATAGCAGTTTTTCAGGGATTTCATCGCATCAGAAACAATTTTTTTAATCCTTGATTCATCAAAACCATAACATACCATGTCAGCAGGATTTGGCCTCCAGGACAGCACATAATCCTTTCCAATCTGAGCTGCGCAACGGTGTACATCTGCTGTCGGTGTTACTGCAATGATACGAAGGTTTGGAATTTTTCTTAAGATGTCTATTTTTTCAGTAAGGTTTTCACAGCATCCATAAGCGGTGAGCCCGAAATTTTTTAGTATCGGAATTTGATACTGAAGCAGGAACTCATCATGCATAGCTGGAGAAATCAATGTGTATTCCTGAGCTGCAGAATAACCCCATATTTGACTTCTTTTTTTTGGTCCAGAATTGGGTGATGGTGGTTCAAGTTCCTCGCAATATGGCATCGCCTGATTGACATGATTCAAAAGTGTGATATCTCCTTTTTCTTCTGCCTGTCTCTGGTTTTCTAAAATGCCATCTCTCATAAAGGCAAGAAGCCTGTGCAATTGTTCAGGTGCATCATACATATCGAGCATGAGCTGCTGGTGTCCGCGCAATTTTCCAAGATGCGTTGAAATATCCATTGAAAACCCAAGGCACACTGGACCCCTGTCAACAGCAATCGGGATAATATCACCTATAGCATCATTCAGAATATTAAAATTTTCCCTTGTTTTTTCTTCATCAATCTCATGCTCTGGTTTTTTTAATAAACCCATCATGCTCCAATCCTTCATAGCTGCTTCATACCTTCCTGCGCCACCTTCTTCAACTGGTCCTACAAAAGATGCAGGCAATCCCCAGAGTCCATCCCAGGTATCCTGAGTAAAAACTGCCCTAACGCTGAGGAATGGTTCAGCAATCCAGTCATCACCAATCTCATAATGAAAAAGGTACATCTTCAATTGCCTTTCATAAACCCGCAAAAACGCATCTTCACATTCAAGAGTATGGTCTCCAAAAACTTCCCTGCACCAGACATTGTGCATACCAAAACTAACAAATATCAGTGGTTCAATAAGTTTTAAACTGTTCTTTTTTGTCCACATTCTGCGTCTTTCATCCATTACAGGGTCATTACAAATTTCAATGTATCTTTTCGCAAGATTTCTAAGAATCTCCAGATTTCTTTTATTCATATTTCTTCCCTGTAGATTTTCTTTGCTCCGTAAAACTCAAAAAGCATCTGTAATAGCCTGCCATTGGCGCTTGCATTCGGCTGCCAGGGACAAAAACTCGGATCATTGTCAGCAAACCTTTCAAGCATATAGTATTCTTCACTCATTCCGTATCTGACTTGTGCCCACAATGTCTCAAATGCTTTTTCTCTTTCTCCGCGCTTCATCCAGGCGAAAAACCAACACAGGTCAGAAAAAGAGACATACCAAGTGTGCCCTGCCCATGGATCAGATGCGTATGAAGGCATTAAACAATCAGTCATCAGTCCAGTAAGTCCGTTTTTCATCCATCCACGGTTTCTAAAATATTTTTCAACCTTTTCAAAAACTTCACTTTCTGATTCAATGATACCTGCCCTTATTAGCATTGAAGGACCATCTCCAAAATATGGTCCTTTTGGTGGATAACTTTCTGGAATTCCAAGGTAATTTGGAATAAAAACTTCTTGCCTATCTTTTTGTTTTTCAACAATTTCATTTAACACTCTAACAAGGCAGTCTTTATAATCTTGTGCTTCTTTTTTAATCTCTTGTGCTTTCTCATCATTGAAATGAGAAAATACATGTGCCATCTCCCTGATGCCCATAAAATTTAATGAATCAGTAAAACACCAGGATTGAACATCATAATCCCAGTCATGGGGTCTTCCTGGTGGGAATAAGCCATTTGAACTTTTTCTTCTTTTCTGTCTTATCCATTCGTAGCCATCAAGCATGCTCTGGCGCCAGAATCTAAAACATTTTTCGTCACCTGTGGCAAGGATGTGCTTTGACAATCCAAAAAGTACTCCACCAGTGATGTTTTCCCACTGGGCTGCTAAATAAGAGTTAAACCTTCCCTTATTTTCTCCTTCCTTACTCTGATGTTTTAAAAAAAATCTGTATCCCTTTTCTGACCAATCATAAAGACCCATCATATCAAGGGCAATGAGAAATTCCATTGCTTCAACTGGCCAGACGCCTGCCCATCTTCCACCCTGGCGTGGTCTGGCTGAAATTCCATCATCTTTTACAAACATCTGGAGACACTGGCAGACCAAAGAAAAAATGATCGGCCTGAAGACATCATCCGACTTTACATCTGGTACAAATTTAATCTTGTTAAGTTCTTTTTCCCAGTTTGATACAACCTGCTTTTTTTCAAAGCCATGGTTTTGAGAAGAAACCTGGATCTTTTCTTTTGTTTCATGCATTACAAAATAATAAGAAACAGTTTCAAGTGGTCTGATTTCCTGAGAAATTTCAAGGTAGTTTTTAGCAAAGATGTTTTTAGGATTTTGAGAAACCCATTTTAATTCAGAGTTACCGGTATTGAATAAAATGCTTACCCTGCCATTGGTTAAACAATTGTCTTTAAGATTAAAATCATTGCTTACCATATCCCAGTGTTCAAGAAGGGGCTTGTAGCTTGCGTAGAAATCCTTTGTGATACCATACAAAAGTCCGTCAATACCTGCTCTTGGCATAATGCCTGTTTTCAGTGTCCTTTTTGTTCCTGAATTGTTTGTAATTGTCAGGCGCACAAAAGTTTTTGGTTTTTCTTCCCAGCTACAGAATGCTTCAACAAGATACTCAAACTCTTCAAAATTTGTCTTGAGAAAATGAACCGGGATTCCATCACTTCTTACAATAAACTGAGATTTTGTCCAGTCAGGCGCTATTGAATTTTCTCCAAACAAAACCCTTATTCCATAGGCATTGAAATTGTGTGTTCCTTCTATTGGGTCAACTTCAGCACAGACAAGTTTGAAATCAGGCCAGATTGTAATAAATTTTCTTGCCTCTGGAGGATGAAGATAAAGCTTAATTGTTTTTGGCTTTTCCCATGCCATAATCAATCTCCTTTCATTATTGCAACAGGTGAAATTATTCCTGATACTTTTGGCTTTCCTTCAAGCATGTTGTACACTGAATTTGTTATCTTCAGCTCAATTTTATTTTTTCCTTTTTTGATAAATGGCGTAATCTCAAGTTCATATGGCTTCCACAAGATTTTTCCTGCTTGTTTTTCATTTATTTTAACTTCAGCGATATCAAAAATCTCATCAAAGCACAGAAAATATCTTGAACCACCTATCTCTGAAATTTCAAATTCTGCTTTGTATAGGCAACTACCTGAATAAAAGGGATAGCCAATTTCAGTCCAACTTTTAGAATTTATTTTTTCTTCTATTTTACCTGCCTTTATTTCCGCACCCATACCACAATCTCCTGTTTTTACCACAACAAAATCTCCGAATATTCTCATTGGCTCCAGCAGTCCATCTTCAGGACTTTCTACATCAACAAATACACAAATTGTTCTTACATGAGGGGTGTAAAAAGATTTATTTTTCTTAAAATATTGGGTAATATCAGCGCAGATATTTAATGCATCGTATTTTCTGCATCTTTTTATTGCCTGCTTTGAAATTTCCTGTCCGTCAATAAAAATTCTGTATCTACCTTTTATCGCTGATTGTTCCCACAACAGAAGCATTTTTTCTGGCTCACCATAGCAGAAAAAATTAACCTTATAACACAATGTGGAGGGATATTTTATTTCAAATTCTGAAGGAAGCCATCTTACATCTGGTTTTGCAAAATTTTTGATTTTTCCTGCTGGCATGGGTTGAATAACAGGATAACCGATATCTTTATATTTTTCCTGCCGATCAAAAAACCCATCGAAGCCTTTTCTTTCAACATTCCACAATCCCAGATAAAGCACATTATCATCGCAAAATTCAATATGCCATGAATCAATACTGAGTACTTGACTCTTTTTCAAAAGAAAATGTGGTTGTGGCAAGTTCTGGTTTTCTCCGCTGACAGCAAAAATTGATTGACCTGGTTGAAGAATGATTTTTTGCTGAAATGCAAACCTTTTTGCACTTGTTGGATCCCATAATTCAAGATTTTCTTTTTCCTTTGTTTTAATTGAAAAATCGGCTGTTTTTTCTCCGCAATTGGCAAAGAAATAAATTGAGCAACCTTTTCCTTTTTTTACTGAAACAAAGACATCATGGCAATTGGCACCATCAAGTTCAATAAGTGGTACAACAAATTTTTTCATCTTTTCAATAATGTTTTTTGCTGCCTGTTGCCTTTGTTTTTGTTCAAGTTGTGCTATGTTTTCATCTAATGCAGGAATAAGTGAATCTGCTTTAATCCCTTTTATACTTTTCCCAAGAAAAAGTATTTTTCCACCTTTTTCACAAAATTCTTTTAATTTTTCAACAAGTGGTTCAATTGGGTATACAATGGGTGGAACAACCAAAGAGTCATATTTCATTTTTCCAATAGTAAATGAGCCATTTTCAATCTTTGCTTTCATAAAATCAATGTCATCAACAAAATCAAACTGCCTTTTGCCATGAACAAGAACATGGTTGATAAAAACAAAGGTATCGCTTATTGCCTTTGCCCTTTCTTTATCTGCAGGAAGTATCTGCCAAAGACAGGATGTTGGGTAAAGTAAAGCAAATTCACAAGGATATTCATACCTTGTAAGCATATAGCAAACCCTTCCAATATAATGGCTGAAATCTTCATAGTACTGCCAGTATGTTGTTTGATAAAACTGTGATGGACATGCTTCTTTTTTTCTCTGTCCATCAATTGAATAATAAAAGCCGTGCTGATTGATAAAATTTATTCCAAGAGCCATCATATAATCAGCAATTTTCTTTGTTCTTTCAAGGGTGAAATCCCATTCTTCAAGGGCAAAACACTCAGAAAGAACCCTTTGCCTTCCCTGTTGTCGCGCAACAGAACTTATTAGTTTAGGACCGACATTCACAATAGGAAATTCATCTGTACCAATCCTTGGAGTAATAATATCAGTACCCGGAATCTGGAATGCTTTTGCATGTTGCATTAAGTCTCCTAAGTAGACAACGCCAAGATCTGGTTCTTCTTCAGGGCTGACATGTCCTGTGAATGAGATTTTATTCTTTTCACACCAGCGCGAGATGTTATCAAAAAATGATTCCTTCAGCATCCGTGTAAGAACATCCCAGTAATCAAACCTGACTTTTCTTTCTCTTTCAGTATCTCCATGGAGAAGCATATAAAGAACTGGAATTATGTCATATCCCTTTATTCTTTTGAAAAATTCAGGCAGTTTCGGAGACCAGGGAAGCCATCCAATCCATTTTGGCTCATCAGTAAAAATCCCTGGAATCGTTTTGCCAAAGTATTTTCCAAGATCTTTTTTGTAAACTTCGTGGGTTTTTTCAATGAAGTCATCAACAGCATCCTTATTCAAAATATCAATATACCCACCCCATGGTCCCCAGTATGCTGTCTCATAACATTCAACAAAAATAAAAATTTTCCATGCTCCATCAGGCACATCCCATTCAAACCTATTTTTTATTCCAGTTGCATCAGAACGCCAGTGGGGAAAAGTATCACCGCGCATTGAACCATAATATGTGTTGTATCTCCTAAAATATCCCCATTTTTCCCTGATTGGTCCAGCGTATTCTGTAAGATCCAGCACTTCTTCTTTTTCATTCATCGCAAAAATTTCAACCACATGTCCCATCGGAAAATCTATGGAAACAGTTGTTTTTCCTTTTACTGATTGTACTTGAGATACCAGTTTTCTTGATCTGTATTCAGGATGATGATAAATAACTTTGCCACCAGCAGCACCACTCGGATATGGATCTTCATCATAGAGCCATGCTTCTATACCAAGTTTTTCTGCTTCCTGCACCATCAGTTTTATCTTTCTTCTAAATTCAGCTGACATATACGGGGTCAAAAGTCCTGGCCTTGGATGCATGAAAAATCCCCTGTTTCCTTTTTCTTTTATTTCTCTTATCTGCCATTTAATTTCATCGTCTTCAAGTTTGTGGTTTAAAAACAAAAATGGTACTGGTCTGTATTCAATTGGTGATTTTTCAAATTCTTGAAAAGATAAACTATTTTTTTCCATTTTTTACCTTTTTGTTAGCTGTGGAAATTGCTCTAAGAGTTCATCAATTTCCTGTTTTGTTTCTTGAGAAATTTCAAAGGTACATTTTAAGATGATTTCTTTAATCTGACCTGGTTTCCTTGCTCCAACAATTGCCCCAGTGACAGCAGGATTTGCAAGAACCCAGGAAACTGCAAGTTGTCCAGTTGCCATATTGTTTTTCTCTGCGATTTCCTTAAATTTATCGTAAAATTCGCAGTATGCCTTGTGATTTTCATTTAATTCAGGCAGTCTCCTTCGCCAGTCATCAGAAGCCATTTTTGATATCCTTTTTTCATCAAACTTTTCGGCCAATAGCCCATAGTACATTGGACTATAGCAAATTACTCCAACATTATTTTCTTTACACCAGGGAAGGATTTCTTTTTCTATTTCTCTCCTGAAAATGCAGTAAGGCGGCTGTAAAGAAGTGGGTATCCGTATTTTTTTTATTCTTTCAAGCTGGCCTACATTGAAGTTTGATACTCCAATTGCCCTGATTTTTCCTTCGTCCACAAGCTTGCACATTTCTGTCCATGCTGGTTCAATTTGATCATCAGGCCTTGGCCAGTGTATCTGCATCAGGTCTATTCTATCAACTCCAAGTCGCCTTAAACTCTGTTCTGTTTCCTGTCTTACAGTTTTACCTGAAAGCCCATCACCTAAAATCCCTTTTTCGTTCCAGCTCTTTCCAAGTTTTGTAAAGATAAAAACACTGTCTCTGAATTCTTTTGTTGCAATACCAGTAATTTTTTCAGAGTGCCCAAGTCCATAGGCAGGTGCTGTATCAACCCAGTTGATTCCTAATTGTATCGCAGTTTTTATTGTTTCAATAGAATCAGCGTCATCTTGGCTACCCCATGAGTAATTGTATCCTGTTCCACCGATTGCCCATGTTCCAAGCCCAACTACTGTGATATCCATATCAGAATTCCCAAGTTTTCTTTTTATCATAAGCACCTCCTTGAATTAAACGAAACAGAAATTATTTTAGTTTAAGCGCCTAAAATTATGTGAAGTTTTTTTCTGTACTGCAGCTTCTGAGCGCAATATCCTGTTTATTTCCACTTTCTACTCATTTTTTACCACCATTGCAATTCCTTCTCCACCACCAATACATAAAGTGCACAGACCATATTTTGAGTTTCTTCTTTTCATTTCATGTATGAGTGTAACCAAAATTCTTGTTCCACTTGCACCTATTGGATGGCCAAGGGCAATTGCACCACCGTTGACATTAACCTTATCCATATCCCATTTAATTTCCCTGCTTACTGCAATAACCTGTGCAGCAAATGCTTCATTTATTTCAATCAAATCGATTTTATCAAGATTAATCCTTGCTTTTTTAAGTGCCTTTTTCGTTGCAGGCACTGGCCCAAGGCCCATAAGGGATGGTTCTAATCCAGCTTCAGCAAATGAAACGATTTCAACCATTGGTTTGAGTGATAGCTTTTCAACTGCATCAGAAGATGCAACAACAACCGCTGCAGCACCATCATTTATTCCAGAAGAATTTCCTGCTGTGATAGTGCCATTTTCCTTGAATGCTGGCTTCAGTTTACCCAGTTTTTCAATTGTTGTATCAGGCCTTGGAAACTCATCAACTTCAAACAAAATTTCTCTATCTTTTTCTCTGATTATTACAGGCACAATTTCATCCTTAAATTTTCCTTCATCCATTGCCCTTTTACATTTTTGCTGGGATTGAAAGGCAAACTGGTCCTGCTGGTATCTTGAGATAGAATATTTTTCAGCAAGATTTTCACCAGCAATGCCCATATGGTAATTATTGTAAATATCCCACAAACCATCATGTACCAGTGAGTCAATAAGTTTTCCATGTCCCAGCCTGTACCCTGTGCGAGCTTTTTCTATCAGATATGGTGCCTGGCTCATATTTTCCATTCCACCAGCAATAACAATTTCAGATTCACAAAGCATTACTGATTGTGCTGCAAGTGCAACTGCTTTAAGGCCAGAACCACAGACCTTATTGATTGTTGTTGCTGAAATATTGACAGGAAGTCCTGCCTTTAGTGCTGCCTGGCGGGCAGGATTTTGCCCGAGTCCTGCCTGCAACACATTTCCCATAATAACTTGGTCTACATTATCTGGTTTTATGCCTGCTCTTTTTATAGCACCTGATATTACTATTGAACCAAGTTCCACTGCACTGACATTGCTCAAACTTTTACAAAAACTACCAATGGCTGTTCGCACAGCGCCCACAATATAAACCTTTCTCATATCATGTTTCCTATTCCCATTGTTTTTTCCTGAAAAATACACTGTTCGATTGTCTTCAAACTTTCTGATATCTCAGGAACAAAATCCATTTTTGAAAGAATATCTTTTTCTAAATCTATTCCTGGAGCAATCTCAATCAGTTTTATCCCTTTTTCTCCAAGGGTAAATACTGCCCTTTCTGTGACATACAAAACCTTTTGGCCTTTTTTTCTTGCATACTGTGCACTAAAAGTAACCTGCTCAACGTGTTTTAAAAATTTTTTGTGTTTTCCTTCCTGAACAATCTTCAGTTTTCCATCTTTAATCTCAACTTGAAGCCCACCTGCAGTGAACGACCCACAATAAACAACTTCCTTTGCACTTTGTGAGATATTTATAAACCCACCAGCTCCTGCAATTCTTGAAGAAAATTTGCTGACATTGACATTCCCTTTTTCATCAAGCTGAGCAAGTCCAAGAAATGCGATATCAAGCCCACCACCATCGTAAAAATCAAACATGTATGGTTGGTCAATGATTGCATCTGGATTATAAGCAGCACCAAAACTCAGTCCACCTGATGGAATTCCACCAACTGCACCTGCTTCAACAGTAAGTTTTATCTTATCAAGTATTCCTTCTTCAGCTGCTACAAGAGCAACCCCTTCTGGCATCCCTATTCCGAGATTTACAATATACCCTTTCTTTATTTCCATCGCAGCCCTTCTGCATATAATTTTCCTTTCGTCAAGGGTCATTTTTCCTAAGATGGTTTCAATCTGAACCCTTTTTTCTCCACAGTAGGCAGGATTATATTCTTCTGCAAATGTCTGCTGGTGATATTTTTTTTGTGCAACAACAATGGCGTCAACAAAAATACCAGGTACTTTCACCAAATACGGATTTAAAATATCGTCGGTTATCCTCTCAACCTGAGCAATGACAATCCCACCCGAATTTTTTGCTGCCATTGCCATAGGGAGCATTTCAATGGAGCCTGCTTCTTTTTCCATTGTGATATTTCCATTTTTATCAGCGGTTGTTCCCCTTATCAACGCTACATCAATTGGAAACGCTTTATAAAAGAGCCACTCTTTCCCGCCAATTTCAATGAGTTTTACAAGGTCTTCTGTTGTGATGCTATTGAGCTTTCCACCACCAAAGCGTGGGTCAACAAATGTATATAATCCTACATGGGTGATTGTTCCTGGTTTTCCTGCTGCAATATCCCTGTACAGGTGAGAGATAACACCCTGTGGAAAATTGTATGCTTCTATTTTATTTTCAATCGCAAGTTTTCCCATTTTTGGAACAAGGTTCCAGTGTCCGCCGATTACCCTTTTTGCCATACCTTGATGGGCAAAATGGTTTATTCCACGTGTTTTCCCATCGCCCTGGCCTGCAGCATAAACAACTGTCAGATTGCGGGGATGACCTGTTTCAAGGAACCTTTTTTCAAGGTAATATGAAAGCTGCTCTGGATGGCAGTTACCGACAAAACCACCTGTGGCAACTGTATCATTGTCTTTAACAAGTTCAACGGCTTTTTCAATGTCAATAATTTTTCCAGACAATATCATCCTTTTTTTCTTTTAGGTTCTTTATTCCATTTTCATCTTTTTGGTTTGGGCCAACACTATAGACAAGGATTTTATCATTTTGTTTTTTGTAGACAAAATTT
>JAMWCC010000072.1 GCA_023818375.1 Candidatus Omnitrophota bacterium
TCTGATGGTTTTGGCTTTTCCTGAATCTGTTGCTGTGTTGTTCCAGCAACATCCAGACTGAAGCTTTTGAATTGCCTGCCGCCACCAACCAGCCTGAATGTCACAGGGTAATTACCTGATGTGGTCTGCGACTTCGGAATAATCGTTACTTCAAAATACACCCGCTGGTCTTTCGGCACAGACATCTTCTGGGGATAAATTTGAAAATCAAAGGCAGGACTTTCGGCAATCAAACTTATCTCTGCAATACCCCTGTCCATGTTGTTCTGGAGAAACACCTTGAATGTTGCCCTGTCCTTTACAACGATATTATAAATTTCAGGTTTCACAATGAGTTTGTCTGCCTGGCGAAAAACATTATCACAAAGATGGGCATGAATACAGGAAGCAAAAAACATGGTGGCACAGGTAGATATTATGAATTTATGCATAAAAAAAATTTACATCAATAAATTCTCTGTGTCCAGTTTTCAAAATTCTACTGACCTAAAAGATTTTTGAAATTAATCAGACATTTTTCAACACATTCAATCGGCTGATATGCATAGCTTTCCTGCTCAATGATGTACCACCGGGTATTGCCAATTGTTGAACAAAGTTCTATTACTTCCTTCCAGGGAATATCTCCTTCTCCAATAATTGCCTTATCATTTGTTGCTGAATATTCTTTTATGTGTATTGTATCAGACCTGCCAGGAAACTTTTTCAAATATTCCACAGCGTTTCCACCACTACGCATCGCATTACCAGTATCAAACTGCATGATAACATCCTTTGAAGCTCTTCCAAAGAAAACATCCATTGGAATTTTACCTTCCAGTTTTTCAAATTCTATCCAGTGGTTATGATACCCTGTTTTCATCCCATATGGTTTTATCCTTTCAGCAATTGAATTGAAAATTTCAGCAGTGCGTTCCCATGCAGAGATTGAATTTCTGTATTCTTCCTTCAATCCTGGCACAATGAGATATTTATTACCAAGGATTGCATTAAATTCAACAGTTTTTAGTAGTTGGTCCCCAAGTAATGTTTCAAGTGCAATATGCGTACCGCAACAAACAAGATTCAAATCTTCCAGAATTTTTCTCAACTCCCTGGCATCCCTGCCATGATATCCTGCAAACTCTACACCCTGATATCCCATTTTTGAGACCTGCCTTAAGGTTCCAACAAGGTCTTTTGCACAATCCTGCCTTACTGAATAAAGCTGAAGTCCAATCCTAGACATTTTACCCCTTTTTTCTGAAGTGTTTATCACAAAAATTTATGTAACAATCCCAGTCGTATTCTGTTAAAGCGTGATCACCTTCTCTGATATGATAACCAATGGTACCCATCACAGGACTGTTTAAATCAGGAATTTCATCAGCCGGTAATCCATCCAGTCCGAAAAGATTATAAACAACTTCTGCATTCTTTGCTGAAAGAAATTCACCCATTGGATCTGCCCACAAATCCTGATCAGCACTTGCAACATAAACAGGTCTTGGTGCAATCAAAGAAATAAGCATGTGCTGGTCAAAAGCCAGTTTATCTTCTTTATCATTGTATTTTTTGAAATTCTCACAGAACCAGTGTGGTGCAAGTTCATTGATAATTTTGACTGTTTCACCAAATTTTCTTCTGCTCAATGCAGCACCACCACAGCCAGAATTGTTTGATATTACAATTGCAAACCTGTCATCCTGAGCGCCTGCCCACAAAGCAGTTTTACCAAGCCGGCTATGACCCAAAACTGCCACCTTCTTTGAGTCAATATTTTCATCTGTTTCAAAATAATCCATTATACGTGTAAGACCAAAAGCCCATGCAGAGATTGCTCCCCATGCATCAGAAGGCTTATGTTCTCCAAAGATATGGTCAAATGCTTTAAAAATTCCATAATTGAAGCATTTTATTCCAATATCAGGAACAATATCACAGTAATATGCAGTTGCAACCCCATAGCCCCTTGATAGGATTTTTTTCACAGGAATTGTTTTGGAATGAGATGCCCTTGTTTCTTCGCCTGGCAGGTATTGAACACCTTTTCCTCTATCCCATTCTTTTTTTATTGGGATGGCTTTTTCATCAGTGATGGTGTGGTTGCCATAAAAATGTAAAAGTAAAAAAACCGGAACAGGTTTATCAGCATCTTTTGGAAGATACACAAGCAGGTCCATAAAAGGAGCTTGTTTTTCAGTAAAAAAAATCCTTACCTGCTTTCTTATCGCAATGCCTTCAAGCGCATTTTTTTCAATGTCAGAAATCTCATACCTGAAGCAACCCAATGTTTCTGCTGGCTTTCTTCCATACATATGTGTTCTGAACAACTCAAGTATCTCAGGCCTTCTTTTTCTGATCCATGTTTCTTTATCAACCACCTTTGTACCATCAAGACATGTCAAAGCATCAGGAAGTTTGTATTTTGGAACAAGTTTTTCATCATAAATTGCACCATACTTTTTATGTTCCTGAGTCAATCTTTTTACCAGTTCAGGATCAGCTTGCCATGCCATTTTATCTCCTCATAAGAACAATATCTGTAAGTCCATTGAAAGGCATTGAGAAAACCACACAGTCCTTTTCTTTCTTGAATTCAATCCTGCCATTTTCAATGGATTCAATCTCTTTTATTCCATCTGCCCTTACCTTTATTTCCAGTTTTTCTATTGGCTTCCTTTCAAGATTGACCATCACAAGAGCAATTCCTTTTTCTGATTCAAGTAAATTTGCTTCAAAAGTTCCCTGCGAGATTTCTACCTGCTTTTCAACCTTAGAAAGAACGCAGGGTAGAGAAATTAATTTCCTTGCCTTTTCTGGAAAATTGCAGACATACCCTTCTTTGTTTAATTCTTTAACATGATTGAAAAAATTGTGGCCTGGCATAAATGTATAATAAAACACCAATCCCTTTTTAACCCTGTTGAGCAATATCGCGGGATTACCATCAGAAAATTTTCCGATGATCTGTGTTTTGATACTCCCTGAAAATACTGTCCTCCTGAATGTAATGTAAATATCGTCTTCAAGTTCCATTCCACTGCCGGGATTTAATGAGATCCTTGCTTTTTCAGTTTCTTTCATCTGTGAAACTTCTGGCTCAATTCCAATCAAAGAAGTAATTATATCTGATTTACCATTGTACTGGTCCCTTTCGCCTGCCATTGGAAATAAAACAAGCGTTCCGCCATTTTCAACAAACGCCTTTAATTTTTTTTGTGCAGAAACAGGCAGGTGGCTGTCCATAAGGTAAATAACCTTATAGCGGGACAGGTCTTTTTCATCCACAATTGATTCATCAATCACATCGGCGCCAAACATTTCCTGGCTGAGTGCAATATGTAAGTACTGTTTTTCGTGTCCTTTTGCTCCATCCTGGTCCCATATCTCTGCAGTTGTGCTGTAAATGATGGCAACCTGCCTATCAACTGGCTTTCCAGGATACAAAAGTTCTTCTGCCTTTCCGATGTCCCTTATTACCTTTGCAACCCCTTTATACTGTGAGATGCTGTCAGACCAGTAGTTTTCAGTTGCACAGTAGGTTGGACCATAGTAAAAATAGTCAATGATTTTAACTCCATGTCCGATAACAATAAACCCCTTCATTCTGATACCATCTTCTCCATCCATTGTATTGTAAAATCCAAGTGGCTGGTTGTGTTTGCTCGCGCTAGCTCTTAAAATATCACACAAAAACCCTAACCTTTGATAAAGTCCATTTCCCCACGAACGTATACCACCATACATCCAGTCCTCTGTCCACATAAGTGTTGTTGCCCTTTTTAAACCCATCTCAAACCAGTCAGGACTTCCAGGTAGCATAACTCCACCAAGTATCAAAGGGTGGTCTGTGTAATTTACAAATGTCAGGACACCAGGATTGTATTGTGTTTCAAGTGCATCTGTCATGTTTTTGAAATAATCAATCGTAAGCTGCTGGGTATATCTATGTGTCCAGTAATATAACTTCCTTGCTGCCTCACCATATTTTGGTCCCCAGTTGAATTCAATTTTCTCAATCTCTTTCTTTTCAGTTAGCGGCTTTATTTCAGACCAATCCTTTGCATTGAAATCCTTTGGTTTGAGCCCCTTACTTTCAAGAAATCTATGGAAAGACTCAGCAGGAAGTTTATCAAGCTGATAAAGACCATAGTTACCGGGCTCATCAGCAAGACAAACTGCCTGGATTTTTGAAAATGCCTGGTCTGAAATGTTTTTCTCGTTTTTTGCCTGATTCACATTACCTGGATTATAGGTGATAAATCTGTCGAAGCCAAGTTCTTTATAAATCTCATACTCTTTTTGATTGGCAGGATACGAAGTACCATTTATACCAAGGGTTCTAAGTGTTTTTAATTCATTCTTCCAGATTTCAACATCCTTGTATAAACTTTCATAACCGCCTGCACCAGTATAGAAAGAAAATTTTTTTGGCAGGTTTTCCTGAGAAAGATTTAAGGATTGAGCCATTTTTAGATGTTTTTCTGATTCCTGCCTGACTGTTAAAATACTGTCTGGCTTACTATAATAATCGGGTGGCAAGCTTATTGAGACAATACTTCCTTTCTCCTGGGTTCTTATTGTTTTGAAAATTCCAGATTCATCGTCCTTTGTGGACAGTTGAACTTCCACATCAACATTTTCCAGTGGTTCTGGATTCCTGAAATCAAATACGATTGTACCCCAATCCCCTGAAATTTCAGCCCATGGCGAATACTGGTTCTGTTTTATGCGCAATCTTGCATAATTTTCTCCGCCTCGTGGAATGGTAGGATAAGTCATTCTCCAGGGCGAATGATGTATTACAGTACTCAAACGGGCAAATACAGAATCAGCAGAAAACACCTTAAATCTTACATAAATCTTTTCAGGATTTTTTTGTTGCTGGCTAAATCCAGTAGAAGAAATCAAAAACAATAGCAATCCCAGGATCGCTTTTCTCATTTTTCACCCCTATAAGACGGTTACTGGACATTAACTGTGATTTCTTTTTCTTCCTGATAGGTGATTTTGTATTTTACAAGCCGTGCAAGTCCTGGTGCAGTATTTGTCTTGCTTATTGGCTCTCCATCCTCAATAACATAAAGATATTTCCCATCAGGACTGACCACTGCATCCTTTGGAGCCATAAATTCAATCTTTGATGCATCATCACCAGGAGAACCAAACTGTTTAACAAAATCAAAACCAAACATATTATCCGCTATCTTAATAATCCTTACAGGGTCTCTCTGAATAAGGTAAATTCCATATTCACCATCAAAGGCAACCCCATAAACATTTGCCATTGTTTCCCTTGTCTTTTTTATCGGGTCATTAATTACATTTATTCCGTATGCAATCTCAACAGATGTATCTTTATCAATCCACTTCGTTATGCCACTGCGGTTTGTGTAATAAGCATTTGCAAGGTATATTGCCTTTTTTCCATCAGTATCTCCTGACTCACCGGGAGTACCACCTTTTGAACGCCACAGACCACCTTCCATCGCCTGTTTTCTTCTATCAAATGCTGCAAAATAAGTATAACCAGGACATGAAGCGTACAACCGGTAATCGCCATTAAGCCCTATCCAGTTGGGCCAACCAAGACCACCTTTTGTCTTTTCCCAACCAACATCATTTCCAAAAAAGCCACCGATGTAATAAATCTGTTGACCTGTTTTCCCATCATAAACAAAAACTGCGTGTCCTGATGTTCCATAAATTCTGCTACCATCTTCTTCAACAGCGATGTTAGCCCAATAAGGAGATGAGGGACCTGTGATCTTGTTTTTTCCACCAATATCATTTGCAGGGCTTCCATCAGAATTGAACTTGTAGATAATGCCAGCCCCATAATCAAGAACATATACATTACCTTTTTTATCAACCCTTACATTTCTCGGACTTATAAATGTATCATCTCCACCAATCACACCATTTTTACCAAAACTTGTATCCAAAACAAGATTCAAACCAGTCCTTATTTTGACAGTGTATTTTCCACCAGGCACCTGATTACCATATGCATCCTTTAGGTTCCATGGTACCTTAAAAAGAGTTTCTGTTGTGCACTTTTCATGCAATGTTCTTACATACTTCCCATTTGCATCGTAAACTTTGATTGAAAGGTCGACTGGCACTGGGTTGTTAACAGTAAAAACAAAAATATCTCCTGATTTTACAGATGCAGTTGTTTTGTCAGGCGTACATGTAACCTGAGCAAAAGCAAACACACATCCAATCATACAAAGACCTGCAAGAATTCTTTTCAACATTTCTCCCCCTTTTTATTTTTTAGACAAACATAATTTAAACTTTTTCACAGAATAATTCAAATACTGGCTGAGTTGTTGATTTCTGAAAACAGGGTCCTTCCAGTTTGTAATCAGATAATTTTGTTCACTTTCTTTAACAGGAATTTCAAAAAAATTATCCCTTTCACATTTTCCCCCAATAACATTTTTGTATGCCTTTCTCAAAAGACGCGCACAATCAATAGCCAACGCTCCTACCAGGTCATTAACAAGAGCCCATCTCCTTGAAGCAAGGACAAAATCAAAAGAAAAGCCAATCTTTTTTTTATATGGATTTACAATAGGAATCGGAGAATCTTCATAGATTTGCGGCTTTATGCTCAACCTGTTTAAGGAAAATTTTTCAGGTCCCTGTGGACTTCCTTTAGGATACATCCATATCTTCTGACACTGGTCTGTAAGCAAAAACTCCATAAAAATTTTGGCATTTTCAAGGTTTGGCGCTCCTTTTAGTATCCCTGCACAATCAGGATTAATCACGGTTTGATGTTCTGGTAGAATAAATGCCATATTTTCCGGTCCATTTACTTCAATCTGCGCCAAAGCATACGAATCAATACACAAAGAAACTGCTGTCTGACCTATTGCAGTGTCTTTTGCTGCCTGGGATGCACTCGTAGGGATACTTGTTGTGTTTGCAAGAATACCAAGGATTGTTTCCCAGCCTTTTTTCCAGCCATTGGTCTGCAAGATTATTTCAAACATCATATGCATGCTACCACTGTGCCGCGGATCAGAAGCACCAACCCAGCCATAATAAACAGGATTTGCAAGATCACTCCATTTTTGTGGTAATGGCGCCTTAATAAACTCAAGAACCCTTTTATTACAGAGAATCCCAAAACTTGAAAGAACAATTCCATACCAGGTGTAATCTTTGTCGTAATTTGGAATTCCATTACATTCTGGTGGTATAGTTTTCAAAATTTCATCAGGTGCTTTCCAGCTGATAAGAAAATCTTGCTCTTTTAACCTTAAATAAGGGTCAAGCCCACCACCAAAAAATATGTCAATACCTGTCGTTTTTGGGTTTTTTTTGAAAAGGGATTCAACATATTTTAAGTCATCTGAACTTCCACCCTGGTCAAGCCATTCTATTTTAATATCACTGTTTCTGATTTTTTTATAATACTTTTTGAATGCTTTTTCAATCTCAATCTTCACGCCTTCCCAGTGCGGGCTTATGACAACGAGTCTTTCAGCACCAGAACCAGCTATCGAAAAAATCAAGAGCGCAAAAATAATTATCTTTATTGTGTTCATTTTTCAGCAAAAACCAGTTCTGCCATATAGGAACTTCTACAAAAAACCCCTGAAAAAACCTTCTTAAATCCAATGTTTTCACCAATTATCTTGTATTCCTGGAAAACATCAGGATGAACAAACTCTTTCACATCAAGACTTTCTGGAGATGGCTTCAGATACTGTCCTATAACAAAAAAATCACAGCCAATACTCCTTAAATCCTTCATTACTTCAATAACCTGATCTTTTGTTTCACCAAGTCCAACCATAATGGCCGATTTGGTCAAAAAACCATTTTCTTTTGCATGTTCAAGAATTTTCAATGAAGTTTTATAATCTGCCTGCGGCCTTACTTCCGGATATAGCAAAGGTACTGTTTCTACATTATGAGAAAGAATATCGGGTAATGAATCAAGCACAGTATTAAGATGCTTGATATCGCCTTTGAAATCAGGGATCAATGGCTCAACCATTGTGCCAGGATTTACCTTTTTAATTGCCCTGATACATTTTGCAAACTGACTTGCTCCACCATCAGATAGGTCATCCCTTGTAACAGAAGTTATGACAACATATTTCAAACCCAACTCTTTTACCGCCATTGCAATATTTTCTGGCTCATCAGGATTAACCGGTAATGGCTTTTTGTTATGATAGACACTACAAAACCTGCAGGATCTGGTACATACATCACCGAGAATCATAAATGTCGCGTATTTTTTTTCAAAACACTCATAGATATTGGGACATCTCGCATTTGTACATACGGTTGTAAGACCATATTTTGAAATGATATCCTTTGTAAACTGGTATCCATTGCCAGTTGAAATTTTTTTCCTTATCCAGTAAGGAAGTTTATTCATTTTTTTGTTATGTGAAGTGGAGTTCCTTTTGCAACAAGCAATGCTTCCATCAAAATCTCAGAAAAAGTTGGATGGCTCCAGTAAACAGAAAGCATTTCTTTAAGTGTCATTGATTTTGACATTGCCACACAGCCAGCATGAATAATTTCTGATGCCTGTTCTCCTATTACATGAATACCAAGAATTTTTTCTGTTTCTGAATCAACAATTACTTTTGCCATGCCTGTCGTATCTCCTGCTGTATGCGCCTTACCAAGCGCCAAATATGGAAAACTTCCAATCTTTATGTTCAATCCCTGCTCTTCTGCCTTCTGCTGGGTAATTCCTATACTGCCTATTTCAGGCATTGTAAAGATTGTCTCAGGAATATTTTCATAAGAAATTGTCTCATTTTTACCTGCACAGTTTTCAGCAGCAATTTCTCCCTGTCTTGTTGCAACATAGGCAAGCTGCCAGATTCCAACAACATCACCTGCTGCGTAAATATCAGGGATACTTGTTTTCATCCATTCATCAGTTTCAATTCCCATCTTATTTACCTTCAATCCAATCTCTTTTACAAAGTCTAAATCAGGTTTCCTTCCTGCTGCCCACAACACTTTTTCTTCACTGATTTCATCTGTACAGCTTATTTTGACACCTGTTTTTATCTGTATTTTTCTTTTTGCAAATTCTTTTTCAAGTATACCAACAATTTCTCTGTCCCTTCCTGGAAGTATTGTATCAAGCATCTCATAGATTGTGATTTTCACCCCAAAACATGAAAGTATTGAAGCAAACTCACACCCAACAGGACCAGCACCAACAATAGCAAGAGTTTCTGGAAGTTTTTCTAAATTCCAGATTGTATCTGTTGTAATAATCCTTTTATCATCACAAAAGATTGAAGGAATAGATGGCTTTGCCCCTGTTGCAATGATAATTTTTTTTGTTTTCAGTGTATTTCCACCTATAATAACTGCGTATGGTTCCTTAACAACTGCCTGGTCCTGAATATAGCTTATTCCGTTTGCCTTCAAAAGCATTCCAACACCTGCGCGTAGCCTCGAAACAACATTTAATTTCACATGCTGAATGATTTTTTGCCAATCATAAGTAATTTCTGCATTTATTCCTGTGATTGACGGCTTAAGTAGTGTTTTTGCAACCTTAAAAAGTGTTTTTGTTGGAATACAACCAGTATTAAGACAGCAACCACCAAGATTTGATTTTTCAACGAGTGCTACCTTCAATCCATTCTGGGCACATCTTATTGCAGCAGGATAACCCGCTGGTCCACCACCAATAACAACAACATCGTAATTTTCCATTTGACCTCCGTGGTCCTTTTGATATGTCAATGGGATAATGTCTGAAAAACTCATAAAAATCTTATCAGAAAAAGTGGATAGTGTAAAATATCAGTTTGGTGGCATTTAGCAGTAAAATTGATTTTATGAAGATTGGTGCGCATATCTGGATTGGAGCCGGACTTAAAAAAGCAGCAGAAATGGCAGTAAATCTTGGGTGTGAATGTATCCAAATTTTTCTTCACAATCCAAGGTCCTGGAAGATTTTCCCGCGAAGCAACTATGAAATGGCTAATTTTGCAAAGTTCCTCAAAAAAAAAGATATTCAACCACTTGCAATACATATGCCCTATCTGGTAAACCTGGCTTCTTCTGATAAGGAAATACTTCGCCTATCCATTAAAAGGTTAGAGATTGAGTTAGAGGAATCAGAAAAAATTGGTGCTTCATTCTATATTGTTCATCCTGGAAGCAATACCTCAAAAATTGGTGGACTAAAACAGATAAGCAAAATACTAAGAAATTTTGAAAGCACAAAAACAAAAATTCTAATTGAAAACACAGCCGGACAGGGTAATACTATTGGCGGAAGTTGGGAAGATTTTGGATATATCTTTCAAAATCTTAAAAATTTTGGAGTTTGTTTTGATACTGCCCATGCTTTTGTATCTGGAAATGATTTCAGAAAAAAACATGGCTTTGAAAAAATGTTAAGAGAAATGGAAAAGTATTTCCCTTTGAACCTGATCTGCATTGTTCATGCAAATGACACGCTGAGCGAATCCGGCTCAAAAACAGACAGACACCAGCATCTTGGAAAAGGGCTTATCGGCGTAAAAGGCTTCAAAAACTTGTTAAATGACAAACACTTTTCTACCCTTCCCTTTATAATAGAAACTCCAAAAGGTTCTCTTGAAGATGACAGAAAGAATTTAAATTGGCTTTCAAAACTTTGGGATTGAATCTTAAAAGCAAAAGAAATCTTACCTATGTCCCTCTTATACGCCTTCTGAATTCATCTATTCAATTTTGTCCTGCACAACCTTTTATGCGTTCATATCATTTTTGAAATTCAAAAAAAGGTGATACAATTTTTATTGACAACATCGGGATACCAGAAGATAACAAAAATCATGCAACTCATCTAAAAATAAAAACTTGGAGGGTTAGCCTAACGGTAAGGCAGTGGACTTGAAATCCACCGTCCCTTCCGGGACATGGGGGTTCAAATCCCTCACCCTCCGCTGTTTCTTCTTTGAAAGGGATTTGAACTGGAGCGAAGACGTATAGGTGCGAGCAAGTGCGAGCACCTGTGCGGTGGCCGAGTCCGAGCGTAGTGGGAGCGAGGACCGCTCAAATCCCTCACCCTCCGCTGTTTCTTCTTTGAAAGGGATTTGAACTGGAGCGAAGACGTTTAGGTGCGAGCAAGCGAGCACCTGTGCGGATGGTTGCCAATGCGATGAAGAAAGAGCATTGTCTGGCAAGCCCGCGAGAATGTGAGCGGGCCGGATCGAGTCTAAGCGTAGTGAGAGCGAGGACCACTCATCAACATAGTTAACATTGTTGATGATGATTGTTATTTAAATACAATTACTTTTTTAAATTTGTGTTGCTGGTTTGGATTGCAACTGTGGGAAAAATTCTTCTGAGTGTATTGTAGGTATTTTTCGTATTGCCATTGTTAAATTTTTATCCGTCACAGAAGCTATTTTTGGTTTTATATCTTACCAATTTTCTTCAGATGGATATAGATTGCCGTAATATCTGATGGGCTTATTCCTTCAATCCTTTTTGCCTGACCTACTGTAAATGGTTTGAATTTTGTAAGTTTTTCTTTTGCTTCGGTTGAGATACCATGAATTTTTGAAAAATCAATGTTTTCAGGAATCAAGAGGCTATCCATCTGAGATGTTTTTTTAATCAACTCAAGTTCTCTTTTTATATAGCCAGAGTATTTTATCTCTATCTCTATCTCTTCTTTTACATGTTCTGGAAGCCTTTTGATTTCCCTACAAAAATATGTGATGTCATTGATTGAATTTTCAGGCCTGCGCAAAAAATCAGCAAGAGATGTTTTCTCTTCAATTCCTGAAAGATATGTCTTTTCAAGAAGTTCACAAAATTTTTTTGTTAGTTTTTTGTTTTCTTCTGTTATTCTGTATGTTTTCTCATCTATAAGCCCATACTTAAAACCGTAATCCATCAAACGAAAATCAGCATTGTCCTGCCGCAAAATGAGACGATATTCAGCCCTTGAAGTAAACATTCTGTAAGGCTCTGTGATTTCCCTTGTTGTGATGTCGTCAATTAAAACTCCGATGTAAGAGTTGTCCCTTCTCAATATCAGTGGTTCTTTTCCAAGAATTGAAGCAGCAGCATTAATCCCAGCAACAATTCCCTGACCCGCAGCTTCCTCATATCCGCTTGTTCCGTTTATCTGGCCTGCAAGATAGAGCCCTTTAATTTTTTTTGTTTCAAGGGTGGGTTTAAGTTGATATGGTGGAACAAAGTCATACTCAATTGCATAGCCATATCTCAAAATTCTGACATTTTCAAGCCCGGGAATCGTTTTCAGAGCTTTTTCCTGAACATCTACAGGGATACTCGTGGCAAAGCCATTGACATAAATTTCATCAGTTTGGTATCCTTCTGGCTCCAGAAATATATGATGGGTATCTCTATCAGGAAATTTAACAACCTTTACTTCAATTGAAGGACAGTATCTTGGACCTGTAGAACGAATCTGACCTGTGAACAATGGTGCTCTGTCAATGTTATCCCTGATAATTTTTATTGTTTCAGGCACTGTTGTTGTCAGCCAGCAGCTTATCTGATGTCTTACAATGGATTTTGTTTTGTAAGAAAAAGGTACTGGTTTTTCATCTCCTTTTTGTTCTTTTGTTTTAGTAAAATCAATGGAACTTTTGCTTATTCTTGGCGGAGTCCCTGTTTTTAATCTGCCTGTTTCAAAACCAAGTTCTTTAAGGCATTCTGTGATTCCTTTTGAAGGAAATTCTCCCATTCTTCCAGCCGGAAAAGTTCTATCACCGATGTGAATGATGCCATTTAAAAATGTACCCGGACACAAAATCAAACACTGACACAGCATTTTCTCACCTGATTCAAGCACAATGCCTTTTATACATTGGTTTTCAACCAAAATCCTTACCACATATCCTTTCATCAATGTGAGATTTTCTTGATTTAACAGAACCTTTTTCATGTAGTCAGAGTACTGCAATCTGTCAATCTGAGCGCGCAAGCTCCATACAGCACGACCCTTTCCTGTATTAAGCATCCTGAACTGAATTCCAGTATTATCTGTAGCAAGACCCATCTCTCCACCAAGAGCATCTATTTCTCTTACAATCTGACCCTTTCCAACCCCACCAATTGCAGGATTGCAGCTTGGTTTTGCTATTGTTTCTAAATTACCTGTAATAAGAAGGGTTTTTACTCCCATCCTTGCTGATGCAAGAGATGCTTCTATACCTGCGTGTCCTGCACCAACAACAATGATTTGATATTGTTTTTCAGACATATCTTGCAATAACAAGCCCTGAAGGAACCTTTGGATAGAAAAATGTGGTCTTTGGAGGAAGGATTTCTCCATTCATTGCAATCTGTCTGATTTTCATCAGGTCAGGAGTCTGCATAAAAAAGCCAATGCTACCAGGATTGTGATTGACATATTCAACAATTTTGTATGGGTCTCTGTCATAGTAAAGTTTTTCATCTGCTGGTATACCAAAAACTTTCTCTATTATAAAATGGTGTAGAACAGCCACATCAAGGGATTTCCATTGCCTTGAGTAATGCCCTGGCATAAATGTCATGATTCTTTCTTCTTCGGTTAATGTCCATGTTTGGAAATGGCTATCAAAGTAAACACCAAAACTGATGTTATTTGTGCTTTTTATAAATTCAATTGCTTGTTTCAAGTTGTCTTTTTCTTCAACAGAAAAAAACTGCTTCACTTTTTCAAGATGCCTTTGTTCCAATTTAACCTTTATCGCCCTATGAGTTGGCAGCACCACAAGCCCTGGAGAAAAAAGGTTTGTCAGATAGACCATAATGTATTGAGGTGCATCCTTGGTTTTTTTGAAAAATTCAAGTGATGCCTGAAACCTATGGTGTCCATCAGCAATGAAAAGATTTCCTTTTTTGATTTTTTCAACCAATCCTGATAGATTTTCTGGCGCAACTGCAGAAAATTTAATTGAGTAATCTTCAAAATCAAGCCGTTGACAACTTGTTAATTCAGCTACTTTTTCAAGCGTATTTTCTCTATCTTCAAAAACCAAAAATATCGGCTCAAGATTGCTCTTTGTGGCTTTTAGAAGCTTTACCCTGTCATCAATGTATCTATCAAAAGTTATCTCATGCCTGATGATTCTGCCTGACTGCTGAAGGTCAAAAAGCCCAATAAAGCCATACCTTTCAAAAGTTTTTCCTTCAATTGAAAATTTTTGAACCACAACATAGTATCTTTCTGATTCATCCTGAACAAAAATTTTTTTATTGCACCAGTCATCAAGTTTTTCTTTTACTTCATCGTGGTATTCAGAATCAAAGGACTCAGGTAGTGTTAAATGTACTATATTATAAGAAGAACGGTTTATTAGTTTCTTCCTATAATCCTTGCCTATAACATCATATGGCGGAGCAATAAGGTCTTCAAGTTTACCTGCTTTTTCTGAAAATCTGAAACCTCTAAATGGAAAAATCATAATCAGAGTCCTGTCGGAATATCAATAAATTTTGCCTTAACATGAAATTTTTTTTCTAAAACCTTTGCCAGTTCCCTTACACCCAATGTTTCTGTTGCGTGATGGCCACCAAAAATCACATTGATACCTGTATCTTTCGCTAAGTGAAAAACCTCAAGGGTATCCCCTGAAATATAAAGATCAACACCCTCTTTTAATGCTTCATTAAATCCAGTATAACCACCACCGCCACTGATAACAGCAACAGTTCTTATTGTTTCTGAACCATACGGCAAAACCCGACATTTTATACCAAGAGCCTCGTTTAATTTTCTTTCAACCTCATCCAGTTTTACTTTTTTTGAAAAAACTCCGCAAAAACTAATGGATTTTCCTTCATAAGGGAAAAATGGTTTTGATTTTTTTGCGCCAATTACTTTTAGAAGCATTACATTGTTTCCAATCTCAGGATGCATATCAAGGGGAAGATGTGCAGCATATAATGAGATACCATGCTTATAAAGTATCTCAAGCCGTTTCTTGTTAGCGCCAGTAAAGGATGGGTTTAAGTGTTTCCAGTAATTGCCATGATGAACAATAATAAGGTCTGCTTTTTCTTCTGCTGCTTTTTTAAAAACAGTTGCTCCAGCGTCAACAGTGCACATAATCTTTTCCACTTCATCTTTTCCCTGCCACTGAAGTCCATTCCAGGAGTCATCCTTAATGTTTTTTATGTCGAGAAATTCATCAAGGAATTTAACAATCTTTCCAAGTTTTTCCATTTCATCTCCCTATCTGAGATTTTTGGTATTTTTCCTTTAATAAGTTTGTAAGGTCAGCATTTTTCAGCATACTTTTGATTTGATTTCGTTTGTTTTCTTTCAAGTTTTGTGCTTCAAGCAAAATGTCCCAAGCTTCACCTATAAAATAATTTTCTCCATACATATAATCGCTTCCAGCAGCAGGAGAAACAAGAATGCTTCTTTTCTCTTTTATCGCATCAACTATGGATTTTTCAGACACAGACGGCGCTACAATAATTGTCCTTTCGGGATTACTAAAAGTACCATCGTGGGTATCAGTACTACCAACAAGAGCAGGAAGTATATCTTGTTTTTTCCAATCGTAATAATAAAGCGGTATGTGTTCCCAGGCATCAAGGTTTGTATCTGTAAGGGGTTTCTCAAGCCGACTGAGTTCCCATTGTGAGTTTGTCCATCCAGGATGATTCCACTGAATAATTGCTGACTGTTGTTTTGCGTAATCTATAATTTCTTCAGCGGTACCATCCCAGGGAATAACTTTTTTCAATGGATATGCATTGAAATGGAAGTTTTTTGTAGTTATTTCCTGGCCGACAAGAAATGTGTAATTAAAGCCATGTTTTGAAAGCAGTTGAGAGACAATGTTTGCACCTTCAATTGTATTGTGGTCTGTGAGGGCAAAAAAATCCATAAAACAATACATCGATTGTAGTACCATACCAACCGGTGAGAGATATCCATCTGAAAAGTTTGAGTGAGCATGAAGATCTCCACAATAAATGGTGTTTTGCGTTCTCACCTTTTCTGAGCTTCTTGTTGAAAAAGCAAATTCATTGACAAGGGTCTTTCTTATTTTTTCAACATCCTCTGTTAAAACAGGTTTTTTTCTTATTACAAGCTTTACTGCTTCTTCTGCAACCCATCTTGATGGATGGGAACAACTAATAAGCATATTATTGAAAGGTACCCGTATTATACTTTGCTTTACAACATTGACTTTGTAAGCCCTAAAATTCATCAACTGGTCTGGTATTTTCCCACAGCCAATAAGTACTGAATTTGTTTTCATTGCATCATCAATGGACAAAAATTTTGGTTTTGTCTTTAAAGATGAGACATATTTTAAAATTATATCTTTTGTATTTTTCGTAACATCATCTGTTATAACAATCCCCTCAACATCAACACAATCGATTTTTTCCCTGTCAACAACATATATTTGTTTTTTTTGTGGTAATACAACAAGAATCTGTTTTCCGGGATCAAATTTTTCAATATTGAAATAAAAGGTCATATATGCCCAGGATGAAGCCCTTGCCGGAAGTCCAGCAATAATGACAGGTCCTGCTGGATTTACATCTTCAAGAAGGTCAACAAAACCATCCAGTTTTTGCCTTGATGCCTGTATTGCCTGGTTTGAATCATAAAATTGTTTAACCCTGACATTTACAAGCGGTACACTTGCCCAGTAAAAAGTAATTGAAGCAGTATCAACAAAAGGATATTCAACTACAACCTGAGACTCTGGATTTTCAGAAAGTGAAAGAAAATCAAGGACACAAGACGTTTCCTTAAATTTTTTCCTGTTTAAAATTTCAATTCTTGCGGCACTTTCTCTTACTGCAGAAACAAGTTTGCTTGTATCATCTGTCTCAACAGCCCTTTTGATTTTTTCATAACATGCTCCCACACCAAGATAACCGACTGCTCTAAAAGGGTCTGTTTGAGAAAGTTTTTTCACATCTGCTCTGTTGATTGCTGAAAGAATCTCATCTGCAACATTTCCAAGAAATACAACCGGTTTTCTGTAAATAACTCCTTCATTCTTTTCCATTGAAACAATGCTGACAAAAAAGATATCGCCTTCAATTTTTCCAAGTTCAAAATTAAAATAGCCTCTTATAGCATTTGACCATGGGTAAGAATATTTTTTAGTGCTTGGTTTTCTTTCATAAATTTTTTTGCCATCCTTGTTTTCAATCCTTATTTTTATCTCACCAACTTCTCCAATCATTGAACCAGTTTCAACCCAGACAGGGAAAGACTTTTTTTCAAGTATTAATGAAGGACATTCAATAGAAAAAAACCGTTCTGGTTTTTGCTGACAGATGCAATGAATAAAGTTCTGTGGACTTCTGTACAATTCCTTTTTGCCTGAATAACTCAAACTTAATGGCTGCTTTTTATCAAGGTCTTTTTTATCATAATCATCCAGCATTACTTGAATTCCAATATTTGTTCCTGAACCCGGTTTTTTAATATCAGGAAATGCTGACCAGGGAACAAAAAGTTCAATATCATAGCCTTTTTCAGTTTTCTTTCCTGCAATCTGCATATTACTGATCTTATTAGGGCCAAATACTGTGGCAACCGGATTTTTCTCACCAATCGGCGGGATAACAAAAATTTGATAGCATCCCTTTGAATAGGGTGGCTTCATAAAGTATTCTTTTGACCTTCCATCGACAAAAATTTCAATACAATCCTGTTCATAGGCAGTTTCTGGGGTCTTTTCATTTATCACCTCATTATCTGCAACAATAGCGCCAAAATAAAGTCCGCTTTCGTTCCAGCAGACATAAAATTCCATTCCTGCATCCATTGGTCCTGACCAGGTTCTCCTTGCGTTTGCGATGTGAAATTTTGACCTTACAGGGAGACATAAGGAGTCCCTCCATTCTTTCTCTTTTAAAATTCCATCAATTGTTATCTGAGAGTAAGGAATGACATAGGGTTTCTCTTCTGACACAGGCAGTGTCCAATCAATGCTTATACCAGAAAAACAAATTTGTGAAAATAGGAGAAAAACCAATAGTCTCTTCATAAAATCCCCTTTTGTTAGTTGTTTACAACACCTGCCATTTTAGCTGCAATCTCATGCCACAATTGTCTATCAAGTATGCCATCAGCTGCACTGACCACTGTTTCTATATGTTGTGGCTTCTTTATTCCAACAATTGCACAGCTTACAGCAGGGTGTGTCAAAATCCATCTTATTGCAACAGCAGCTACTGTAAGTCCGAGTTCTTCTGCCACTGGCTTAAGGTAGGTGTCAACAGTATTCA
>JAMWCC010000052.1 GCA_023818375.1 Candidatus Omnitrophota bacterium
TTTTTTTGCTTTTTTTTTATTCTATTGTGTTTGTTTTTAATACCCTTATGGCCACTATGGTATAAAACCCTGAAGGGATTCAACTATCTATTCGGGTTGTTTTCAGTATGGGTTATAGCCAAACTTCTTTTTAAAAATGAAGATTTTGGCTTAATTACAAAAATCCTTGTCTTGTCGTTAATAATCATTGTCATTTATGGAATATATCAGTACTTTTGGGGGCTTGAAATTACAAGAGAAATGTTCATGAAACATCCGGAGATGATGAAAAATGTATCAGAAACATATCTTGATAGAATGGCAAGTAACAGGATCTTTGCAACATTTGTTTATCCTAATACTTTCGCAGGCTATCTTCTTATGATTTATCCAGTTGTTTTCTTTTCAATATTTTCAGAAAAACAAAAAATTGTTTTCAGAATTGCAAATATTATAGTACTTTCATTAATGGTGCCTGTTTTTGCAGCGACAGAGTCCATGGGTGGTTGGTTTTGTTTTTTGGTTGTCTCTTTCTTGATGTTGCTTTTATTTTTAATTCCGAAAAAATTTTACTTTCATTTTTCCGCCAGTATTTTATTAATTGGAATATTTTTAGCCTTCATTGGAATAAAGACAGGACAACTGCCAAAAATAGGCTCATTGACAGACAGATTTAGTTACTGGATAGCTGCCACAGAAATATTCAAGAGACATACCTTTATAGGTGTAGGACCAGGAAATTTTTCACATTTTTATCTTCAATTTAAATTGCCTGGATCCATGGAAGCAAAATTTGCACACAATCTTTTTTTTGAAATATTGGTATCAACAGGTATTATAGGAACTATAGTTTTTGTACTTTCAATCTTCTTTTTTATAAAAAACAATGTAGGGAAAATACTTCTGGAAGAAAATAATGTTATGAAGGGATTCTTTTTTGGAATGGCAGCCTTCTTGCTTCATTGTCTTGTTGACTTTGACTATGCAGACGCAGCGATAACTATGTTTGCTTTTGCTTTTGCAGGATTTGTTGAGTCTTCATCTACGTTAAAAAAACAAAGATTTATGAGATTGACAAAATTGGTTGCAGGAATTATCATTATTTTGGTTCCATTTGCGACAGTTATAGAATTTAAGACATGGCACGTGGAAAAAATCATAGATAGTATAAAAATCGGAACCATCAAGGAAGACCCAATTCAGGTTCTTGAAAGAGCATCTTCAATATTTCCTGAACCTGAAATATTTTTTATGCAAGGCGAAATTTTCAGATATGCATACGAAAAAAGTAGAAATATTGAATTTGCGGAAAAGGCAGTTAATGCTTACAAAAGGGCTATAGAAATAAATGGGTTTGTACCTCTGTATCACAGAATGCTATCAAAAATATACATTGAAATCAACAATTATAGTGAAGCTGAAAAACATTTGCTCAAAATGATAGAAATTTATCCGACGAAGGCGATCTATAATATGGAAATTGGCCTCTTCTACAAAAAGATAGGTAGAAATGAGCTTGCAAAAATTTATTTAGAAAAAAGTGAAAGAATGCCACCTAGCAGTAAAGACGAAGCAAGGATGCTGGAGGAATATAAAAATGGAAAAAGTTTTTGAAATACAGGTGAGAAAAGTTGAAAAACCTTGCTATGTTTTAGGAGATGATTCAATCCAGGCAAACCCAGGAGACTGCGTAATTGTTGAATTTACAAGAGGTAACCAGGATCACGCAAAAGTCTATGCAATATTGGACAAAGTAAATGACCCAAAATACATGATAACCGGTAAAATTTTAAGAAAAGCAAACCAGAATGACATGCTTATTATCCAGGAAAACCAGCAATTGAAAGATGAGGCCTTCAGAATATGTAATGAAAAAATTAAAGAAATCGGATTGGCAATGAAGCTTATTGATGTAAGTTATTCATTTGATAGAACTATCATAACATTTTATTACTGGGCAACAGGCAGAATTGACTTTAGAAAACTTGTAAAGGAGTTAGCAAGCATATTTAACTGCAGGATTGAAATGAGACAGATTGGATTAAGGGATGAAGCAAAAATTAAGGGAGGTTACGGAATATGTGGACAGGAAATCTGTTGCCACAGATTTTTAAAAGATTTCGAACCTGTTACTATGAAGCTTGTTAAAACTCAAAGTCTACCATTAGACATGAGTAAAATTTCAGGGCTGTGTGGCAGGCTTATGTGCTGCCTAATATTTGAAAGCAAGATGTATGAAAAAGGAGAAGACGAATGAAATTTTACATTACTACTCCAATCTATTATGTTAATGCAAGTCCGCATATTGGACATTGCTACACAACCATTGCCGCTGACTGTCTCGCGAGATACCACAAAATGACAGGCAAAGATGTTTATTTTTTGACAGGTACAGACGAACATGGAGACAAAATTGCTCTTGCTGCGGAAAAAAAAGGCATTTCTGTTGAACAATTTACTGATGAAATGTCAGCAATGTTTAAGAAAATGTGGGAAAAACTTGACATTTCATATTCCAGATTTATAAGAACAACAGAAAATCAGCACATAAAGACAGTACAGACTGTTTTTAAAAAGCTAATGGATAATAACGATATATACCTTGGCACATACTCTGGATATTATTGTACGCCATGTGAATTTTTTATACCAAGAATAAAAATAGATGAAAACAACCCTGTCTGTCCTGATTGTGGTAGACCTGTTAAAATTATCAAAGAAAATTCTTATTTTTTTAGATTATCAAACTATGAGAAATTGTTGCTCGAATATCTTAAAAAAAACCCTCAGGTAATTCAGCCTCAATTTCGTCTAGAAGAAGTCACAAATTTTATTTCACAGGGTTTGAATGACCTTTCAATTACCAGACATGGTACGGTTTGGGGCATACAATCTCCAACCCCAGAAAAATATTCTGTTTACGTATGGTTTGACGCCCTTTTGAATTATCTTACCGCAGCAGGCTATGATGGAAAAAATGTCAACCATTATTGGCCACCAGATGTTCAATTAATAGGGAAGGATATTTTGAGATTCCATGCCATCATTTGGCCCGCGATGTTAATGGCACTGGGCTTGGAACTACCAAAGATGATATTTGCGCACGGATGGTGGACTTTAGGCAGTGAAAAAATCTCAAAATCAAAGGGCAATATTATTGATCCACTCTATATTATTGAACGTTTTGGAGTAGATGGCTTTAGATATTTTTTATTAAGAGAAGTACCTTTTGGTCTTGATGGAGAATATTCCGAGGAAAAATTTATAAAAAGATTTAACAGTGATCTCGCAAATGACCTCGGTAATCTTGTAAACAGGACACTCAACCTGGTGGAAAAACTTTTTGAAAATACTGTTCCTGATGTATTTGTCAGTAGTGAAATGGAACATCTGATGGAAGAGGTTTTGATAAATGTTGACAATTTTATCAGCAGAATCAATTTTTCGGAAGCACTTGTTGAAATATGGAAATTGGTAACTGAACTTAATAAAATTCTTGATATTAAAAAACCATGGAATTCGCCTATTGAATCAGCAAGAGAAACTTTATCGCAATGTATGTCTGGAATATATTTGATATCTCTTTTAATTTATCCCTTCATTCCAGGAACCTCAAGAAAGATTCAGGCAATGCTAAACATTGAATTTAAAGAAAATGAAATTACTCTTACCAAAAAAAACATCTCTCTTATTTCTGGAAGGAAAGTAGGAAAGCGAGAAATTTTATTCAAAAGGATAAAAACATGAAAATACTTTTTAAAAGAGTTATGCTGAAGCTATCGGGCGAAGCACTAATGGGCGAAGGAAAATTTGGAATTGATTCAAATGCTTTGATATCAATATCAAAAGAAATAAAGGAGGTATCACAGCTTGGTTGTCAGTTGGCTATAGTAATAGGAGGCGGAAATATATTCAGGGGTATCACCAGGGATGAAAATGTTATCGACGAAATAAGTGGTGATTACATGGGAATGCTGGCTACCGTGATTAATGGGCTTGCTCTTCAAAGTTGTCTTGAAAAAATGAACGCTGTCACAAGAGTACAGAGCGCTTTTGAAATGAGGCAATTCTGCGAGCCTTACATAAGAAGAAGAGCAATAAGACATCTGGAAAAAGGGAGAATTGTAATATTCGTTGGAGGAACAGGTAATCCTTATTTTACCACTGACACTGCAGCTGCTTTAAAAGCTGTAGAAATTAATGCAGAAGTTATACTTAAGGCAACCAAGGTCGACGGGGTATACACTGATGATCCATTAAAAAATAGGAATGCTAAAAGGTATAAAGCGCTCACGCATAAGGAGGTTCTAACAAAGGATATCAAGGTAATGGATAACACCGCGATTACACTCTGCATGAACAATGACATCCCTATAATTGTATTCAATTTGTTCAGAAGGGGAAATCTAAAGAAAATATTGTGTGGACAGGGAATAAAAACAATAATTGCAAGTAAGGAATCAGAGGTGTATAAAGCTTTCAAAAAAAGGGGGGATATATGATAAGGGAAATCCATCAGGAAGCGGAAAAAAATATGAAGAAGGTTGAAGAAAATTTTGTAAAAGAAATGAATAGTCTCAGACTCGGCCGTGCCTCTGTTTCACTCCTTGAAGGAATACTTGTAGAATATTATGGTTCAAAATTACCGATCAATCAGCTTGCGACAATATCAATTCCAAACCCACAGAATTTAATAATACAGCCATGGGACAAGTCAACGACCGATAAAATAGTAAAGGCAATACAAATGAGCAATCTTGGACTCAATCCAGTTGCTGATTCTAATTCCATAAAAATTACGGTTCCACCATTAAGTGAAGAAAGAAGAAAAGAACTGGTGAAAGTTTTAAGGAAACTTGAAGAACAGGCTAAGGTTGAAGTAAGAGAAATAAGGAGAAAGGTAAAGGAAGAATTAAAAAAGCTCGAAAAAGAAAAAAAGATTTCTGAGGATGATTCATTCAAAGCAAGTGAAGAATTACAAAAACTGACAGATAAATTTATTGATGAAATAGAAAAGAAGACGTTGCTTAAGGAAAAGGAAATCCTTGAAACATAAAAATAAACATTTTGTGATTGCAATAGATGGTCCAGCGGGCGCTGGCAAAAGTACCGTTGCAAAGATGGTAGCAGAAAAACTTGGTTTCCTCTATGTAGACACAGGTGCGATGTATCGCGCTCTAACTTTTAAGGCATTGAAACAAAAATTAGATTTAAAAAACAAAAAAGAATTGATAGATATGGCAAAAAAAAGTACCATAGAACTTTTGCAGGTCAAAGGTTCTTATAAAGTTTTCCTCGATGGACAAGATGTTACTGAAGAGATAAGAACAGAAGAAATAAGCAAAAATAGCCACTTTGTTGCTTGTATTCCTGAAATAAGAGAATTATTGTGGAATATTCAGCGTTCCTATAGGGAACATAATGACATTGTTATGGAAGGAAGAGATATAGGAACCATTGTTTTCCCAGATGCCCAGCTCAAGATTTTCCTCGATGCATCTATTGAAGAGAGGACGAAAAGAAGACACTCACAACTTAAACAACAGGGTATAGATATTGATATTGAAACATTAAGGCAGGAAATTATAAAAAGGGATGAAAAGGACAGAAAAAGAGATATAGCACCATTAAAAAAACATCCAAATGCTATTGTTATTGACACTACAAACATGACCATAGAAGAAGAAGTTACCCTCATAATAGACCTTTATAAAAAAATTGCTAAAGAAAGCAGTCTCTGATAGCTTTATTTTCGAAAACTCTTTTTGATATGGCGCTGCGGAAAATTTATCTTCTGTTTTTCTTTTTCAATTTCTTCCTGCGTCAAAGCCTGCTTACGACTAAGATTTGCTCTACCTTGTTCATCAAATCCAACAAATTTAACCTTTATGTTTTCTCCAACATTAACAACATCTTCTACCCTGTTAACACGATATGGCGCTAGTTCTGATATATGAACAAGACCCTCTTGTTCGTTCAAAAATTTAACCATCGCACCAAATGGGAAAATCCTGGTAACAATTCCTTCGTATATTCTTCCTGCTTCAGGTTCTTCAACGATTGACTTTATCTTCTCTATAGCATTCTTACAGCTCTCCAGGTTTGTACTATAAACAGAAATCGTTCCATCATCATCGATATCAATTTCTGTATCCGTTTCTTCTATTATCTTTCTGATTGTTTTACCACCACCACCAATAACAAGACCTATCTTATCAGGGGATATTTTTATTGTCAAAATCTTTGGAGCATATTTCGAAATCTCAGGTCTTGGTTTATCAAGGACACTATTCATAATTTCAAGGATACGGTCTCTTGCTCTTTTACTTTGCATTACTGCTTGTCTTAAAATATCAAGAGAAAATTCAGTTGTTTTAACATCCATCTGAAAACCCGTTATACCAACTGTAGTTCCAGCTATTTTTAGGTCAAGATCTCCAACATGGTCCTCCTCGCCTGCTATATCGGTTAGCAAAATATATTTGTCATTTTCCTTAATCATGCCGAGTGCAACACCTGCAACATGCCTTGGTATCGGTATTCCTGCATCCATCAACGCGAGGCTTGAAGCACAAACAGTTGCCATTGAAGAGGAACCATTTGATTCAAGAATATTTGCCACTATTCTTATGGTATATGGAAAAACATCCTCAGAAGGAATAAGAAATTGGAGAGATCTTTCCGCAAGAGCACCATGACCTATCTCACGACGGGAAGGACCACGCAAAGCGCCAACCTCCCCAACTGAAAATGGAGGGAAATTGTAGTGAAGCATGAATCTTTTTGATGTCTCTTCAAATAGACCATCAATTATCTGCTGGTCATGTTTGGTACCCAAAGTAACAGAGGAAAGACATTGAGTTTGTCCTCTTGTGAACAGTGCAGAGCCATGGGTTCTAGGCAATAAACCCACCTTGCAGTCAATTGGTCTTATTTGTTCTGGATCTCTTCCATCAAATCTTCTGCCTGTTTGAAGAATCATATCTCTAATGGTTTTCTCAAGACACCCATTGAAAATAATCTTTATTTCATCGTGCATCGACTCATCATATTGTGCTTTTAGTTCCTCAAACATCTTTTCATAATACTCATTCCTTTGCTTTTTTTCAGGATACTCCCATATCCTTTCCATTTTTTCTCTAACGAACAACTCAACTTTTTTCTCAATCTCTGAATCAGGTACAAAACCAGAATCATAACTATTTTGCATTCTCCAAGATGAAATGGCTTTTATAAGGGGCTGTATGGCTTCAAAACCAAAACTTGTTGCCTGCAAAAAAACATCCTCAGAAATTTCTTTCGCCCATCCCTCTAACATTACAATTGCGTTTTCAGTCCCAGATAAAACAAGATTTAAATCACTATGCTCGAGTTCTGAAATTGTGGGATTGATAATAAATTTTTCACCAATTTTTCCAACTCTTACACAACCAAGCGCACCCTTAAATGGTAATCCAGATAGCAAGACCACAGCCGAACTACCGATCACAGAGAGAACATCGGGATCATTTTCCTGGTCTACAGAAAGTACAAAAGAAACTATCTGAACCTCATCTGTAAAGTCTTTAGGAAATAATGGCCTGACAGAACGGTCCATCAATCTGCTTACAAGAATTTCTCTTTCTGTGGGTCTGCCTTCTCTTTTAAAAAAACCACCAGGGATCTTTCCTGCTGCAGACGTCTGTTCACGATAATCACATACTAGTGGAAAAAAATCTCCACATATGTCACTTTTCTTTGTTGTTAAAGCGACAAGAACAACAGTTTCGCCACAGCTTACGGTAACAGAACCAGCTGCCTGTTTTGAAAGTAGGCCTGTTTCGATTACTACTGGCTTGTTACCAAGCTCTATTTCAAGTCTTCTTACCATTTATTTTCTCAGATTCAACTTTTCAACCAGAGCCTGGTAAGCCGCGAAATTTCGTGATTGTAAATACTTCAGGAGTCTTCGTCTCCGGCCTATCAGCTTCAACAAACCACGTCGCGAATTAAAATCCTTGGGATATTTTTTAAAATGTTCCCCAAGAGCTTCAATTCTTTTTGTCAACAGTGCTATCTGTACCTCTGGAGAACCTGTATCAGATGGATGTCTTCCAAAATCCTGTCTCAATCTTTCTTTCACATCTTTACCAAGCATCTTTTTTCTCCCTTCTCATAATCTATCCAGATATTATTGTTAGTATACAATTTAAAAAAAATCCTGTCAATGAAACCGTACTCTTACACCAATAGTGCAATGTCTTTTCTAAAATGCATGCCCTTAAAATAGATTTTCTCTATTTTTTCATATGCCTTCATTCGTGCTTGACTAATATCTTTACCAATCCCAACAACGTTAAGAACTCTCCCACCAGCAGTAAGAAAGGTGTCGTTCTTTTTTTTTGTCCCGGCGTGAAATATTAAAACATCCCCAAAAGCCTTTTCGATTCCAGTTATTGGCATTCCTGTTTCATACTTACCAGGATACCCACTAGAAGCAATTACAACATCGACAGCTGCATCATCCTTCCATCTGACCATGTTGTTCTTTAATTTACCTTCAACTGCTGCCTGTAAAATTTCAAGCAGGCCACTTGTCATTCTTGGCAAAATAACCTGTGTTTCTGGATCTCCAAATCTCACATTGTACTCAAGAACCTTTGGACCCTGTTGAGTTATCATAAGTCCAAAGTACAAAACACCACGATAATCAATGTTTCTCCTTTGCAATCCTTTAATTGTTGGATTAACTATTTTCTTTTCAATAATTTTTTCAAGCTCATGAGTACACATTGAAACAGGACTATAAGAACCCATGCCACCAGTATTGGGACCTTTATCTCCGTCATAAATTTTTTTATAGTCCTTAGCTGGCGCAAGCGGAACATAACTTTCACCATCAGTAATTATTAGGTAAGAAAGCTCGTTACCTTCTAAAAATTCCTCTATTACAACCTTTTTGTCGGCAGATGAAAATATATTCTTTTCAAACACATCTTCAAGAAATCTCAATGCTTGAGCCATATCTGATGCAATTACTACACCCTTGCCTGCTGCCAGACCATCAAATTTAATAACAGCAGGGAAAGATGTTTTTTCGATTATTCTTTTTGCATGTTCAAAATTATCAGCCACTGAAAAGCTACCTGTTGGAATACTATTTTCCATCATGAATTCTTTCGCCCATACTTTTGAATATTCAAGAATAGCGCCTTTTTGCTCCGGACCAAAGATCCTTAGTTTCTTTTTGTTAAACATATCAACTATTCCACCTGCCAAAGGCGCCTCGGGACCAACAATTGTAAAATCAATTTTTTCTTGTTTTGCAAAAGATAAAATTCCCTGAAGATCGTCAAGTGGAATATCAACAATATTTGCTATCTCACCTATTCCGCCGTTTCCAGGAAGTGCATAAAATGTGGCAGAACTGACCTCAGATGCTATTTTCCAACATATCGCATGTTCTCTACCACCACTACCAATTATAAGTATTTTCATTTCCTTCCCTTTCAGATAGAAAGAAAAAACTCCAGAGGACTTGTTTTGCTGAAGGTCTTTTTTTTATAAAAGGTGATGTTATTTTCAGTAAAAACCCGATTTTCAAATTACTCATTTGTCTTCTGGTTTCTGCTGTTCGGGATGTTCTTCTGTATCTACTTCTTTAAGAAGGATATCAAGTATGTTCAAAGAATCATCTGAAATAGACGTAGCACCACTACCAAGCACGTTATGTCCCTTTTCGGCGTATTTTAAAATCAGCTTGTAAATATTTTCTTTCTTATCGTATTTGTCAAGAATTTTAAGAGGATCTTTCATATTACTCCACCATTTGGATAATTGCCATCTTGCTTGAATCACCACGACGGCGATCAACCTTAATGATACGTGTATATCCACCTTTTCTGTCCTTCATTTTCTGCGCAATGTCAAGCACAATCTTTGTGGTTGTCGGATGGTTTAAATAGGAATTTATCTTCCTGATGCTGGCTAAATCTTGTTTCTTACCTGTGGTTATAAGTTTCTCTACGATACTCCTTAATTGTTTCGCCTTTGCCTGAGTAGTTCTAATTTTTTTGTGCTGGAAAAAACTTATTGTAAGATTCCTTAAAAGACTCTTGCGGTGAGACTTGTTTCTTCCTAACCTGCGTATTTTCCTCTTATGTCTCATGACTGCTCCATGTCAGACAACTTATAACCCTTATTTTCAAGTGCTTCTTCTATTTCCTGTATTGAGCTTTTACCAAGGCCCTTCATCTCTTCTAATATCGTTCTGGGTATGCTGATAAGATCCTTCAATGTTTTGATGTTATTTTCTTGCAGGATATGAATTACCCTCTTTTGCAGGTTTAAATCTGTTATTGGTATATCAAGGTCTACAAGTCCCATTTTCTCCCCAGAAAATTTTGCTGTATCTTGTTTAGCTTGCATTGTACCAATTTTCGTAAAGTGTGTATTCAATATATCCGTCGCTATCTTTAATGCATCGGCTGGAGTTATTGCTCCATTGGTCCATACATCAAGAATCAGCTTTTCATAATCAACCAGTGGACCAACTCTTGTATTTTCCACATGAAAAGAAACCTTTTTAACAGGCGAATATAATCCATCAATCAAAATCATATCAACTGGTATATCCTTTCGGATCAACTTCATCTTCTCAACCGGTAAATAGCCTCTACCTGAAGTAATTTCAATCTCCAAGCTGAGCCGGGCTGAAGGATCTATGGTGGCGATATGTAAATCAGGATTTAGAATTTCCACACTTTTATCTTTTATAAGATCCCTTGCACAGATTTCTGAAACCGAATTAATATCGACTGTAGACTTATATGGGAATTGAGAAATTATAGGCTTGCATATCACCTGCTTTAAATTCAAAACAATCTGTGTCGTATCCTCTTTCACCCCAGGGATTGTCGTAAATTCATGCTGAACACCCGAAATTTTAAGTCCAGTTATTGCAACTCCTGGGATCGAAGAAAGGAGAACCCGCCTCAATGCATTTCCAACAGTGACTCCGTATCCACGCTCAAGTGGTTCAATTATAAGCTGCCCGTAATTATCTCTGTATGTTTCTTTATTCCACATTATCTTGGATGGAAAAATAAAGTCAAATGTTCTCTCTTCCATGATTTGCACCTCACTTTGAGTAGAAGTTAATAATAAGGTGTTCGTCCACTGGAATACTTATTTCATCTCTTGTTGGATATCTCACGACCTTGGCTTTTAATTCTATCTCAGATGATTCTAACCACAAAGGTACTGGTAATGCTCTTCCCATCTCCTTTGTTTGTTTTGCAATTTCCATATACTTTGAATTTTCACCAACACTTATTTCATCTCCTATTTTAACCTGATAGGACGGACGATTCACCCTTTTACCATTTACGTAAATATGCCCGTGGGTTATTGCCTGTCTTGCCATTCTTCTTGAAAAAGCCCAGTTCAGCCTGTATACGACATTGTCGAGTCGACACTCAAGTAATCGCAGTAGCACTTCTCCTGTAACACCTTTTGCTTTTTTTGCAATTGAAAAATATCTTCTGAATTGTTTTTCAAGCACTCCATAATATACCTTTACTTTATTCTTTTCCCTTAATTGCATCCCATATTCCGATGTCTTAGCAGCAACTAAAGCCTTACGTTGTCTTCTTGGATCAAGCGGGCACTTATCGCTTTCGCACCTTCTGCCTTTAAGATATAATTTTTCCCCATTTCTTCTGCAGATTCTACACAGTGGTTTTGTGATTTTTGCCATTATAACTCCTTTTTTACACTCTTCTTCTCTTTGGTGGTCTGCATCCATTATGAGGAATTGGAGTAACATCTCTTATGGCGGTAATATTCAATCCTGCTGCCTGAAGTGCCCTGATAGCTGTCTCGCGGCCAGGTCCAGGTCCCTTCACTCTAACCTCCACATCCCTCATGTTCACAAGATTTTGAACCTTTCTGGCTACATTTTCGGCAATCAGCTGTGCTGCAAATGGTGTACCTTTTCTTGTACCTTTAAACCCAACAGCCCCAGCGCTTGACCAGGCAACAACCCTACCTTCAGGATCCGTGATTGTAATTATCGTATTATTAAATGTTGCCTTTATATGTGCTATGCCACTTGGAATTGTTACATGCTTTTTCTTCTTCTTTGTATATTTTTTCTTTGCTTTTTCTGCCATTTTTCTCCTTAGTTTTTTGTCTTACTTTTCCTCACCTTCTTTAAGTTTAGCCTTTAGTGCCTTTCTTGCTGCTTTATCCCTTATAACACCAACAGTTTTCCTCGGTCCCTTTCTTGTCCTAGCATTAGTCCTTGTCCTCTGGCCTCTTACCGGTAATGATCTTTTGTGCCTTAAACCACGATAGCAATTTATTTCGATAAGCCTACTGATATTGCTACTATATTCCCTCCTCAAATCTCCTTCTATCTTGAAATTCTGCTGTACGAAGCTTGAAATTTTACCAATTTCTTCTTCAGTTAAATCCTTAACTCTTTTATCTGGATTTACCCCTGTAGCCCTTATAACTCTTTCTGCAACAGCCCTACCAATCCCATAAATATATGTCAAACCTATTAAAACTTTTTTTTCATTTGGAATTTCAACACCAAGTATACGAGCCATTATTATACCTCCTCATCCTTGTTTTTGTTTATGTTTTGGTCCATCCTGGGGATTCTTACAAATCACCATCACAGTCCCCTTTCTCTTAATGATCTTGCACTGTGGACATATTTTCTTAACCGAAGCTCTGACTTTCATATTCCCTCCTACAACCTTTTTATAATTCTTCCCTTAGTAATATCGTACGGTGAAATCTCCACAACCACCCTATCCCCTGGAATAATCTTTATATAATTCAATCGCATTTTCCCGCACAAATGTGCAGTAACCTGCATTCCGTTTTCCAGATCCACCACAAAACATGTCCCTGGAAGGGCTTTGTTTATAGTCCCTGTCAAAGTAATTTTATCAGGCTTTTTATCCATCAATCAATGTAAGAATCTCGCAACCATTATTGGTTATTACAACAGTTTCTTCAAAATGTGCTGAGGGTAGACCATCTGCCGTAACAACAGTCCATCCATCTGAAAGAATTTTCAAATCTGGTCTGCCCATATTTACCATAGGCTCGATTGCTATTACCATGTTTTCCTTTAATAAATAGCCTTTGCCAGGTCGTCCAAAATTCGGAACATCTGGCTCTTCGTGCAGATACTTCCCAACGCCATGACCGGCAAAGTCTCTAACGACGCTGAAACCATTTTTTTCTACGTAAGACTGTATTGCCCATCCTATATCGCCTGTTCTGGATCCTGCTCTGGCAGTTGATATCCCTATTTCCAAAGCCATTTTAGTAACATCAATCAATTTTTGCTTCTCCTTGGGTATGTTCCCGATACCACAACTTATCGCACAATCGCCTATGTATCCATCCTTTACAACTCCCACATCAAGTGAAACGATATCACCAGCTTTTATAATCTTTTCTGATGGAATACCATGAACAACTTCTTCATTAATAGATATACAGATCACCCCAGGGTATCCCCTGTATCCATAAAACGCTGATTTTACCTTTTCTTTTTCCATCAGATACTCCGCTAATTTGGCTATCTCGATCGTTGACATACCTTCCTTTAGACTGTTTGCTATCTCAAGCAAGATTTTTTTACATATCCTTCCTGCCTTTTTTATCTTTTCTATTTCCTCTGCCTTTTTTACTCCCACAATTTATGTTCCTCTACTTTCTTGATGATCTTTTCTAAATTATCACTGGCATCAACAGTAATTACCTTGTATTTTTTTGAATAATATTCAAGCAAAGGCTTGGTTTCATTGCGAAAAACCTCAAGTCTTCTTGCAATAACATGTGGTTTATCATCATCCCTCTGTATTAATTCACCTCCACAGACATCGCATTCTCCTTCCTTCTTCGGTGGTATATTTTTAAGATGATAAATTGCACCACAATTTTTGCATATCCTTCTTAAGGATAGACGTTCAATTACCACGCTATCAGAAGCCACAAAATTTAATACCACTATCTTATCGTCATTTTTAAAGATTCTATCAAGCATAATAGCTTGGTTGATATTTCTCGGAAAACCATCAATTAGTATACCTGGCTTGGAGTTTTGTTGTCCTATCTTTTCCTTTAGAGCCTCAAAAACTATCTCGTCAGGAACAAGTTCACCTTTTTTCATATAAATTTCAGCTTTCTTTCCAATATCGGTAGCTTCCTTTACACTGTCCCTAAGAACATCTCCGGTTGAAATAATAGGATAATTCCATTTTTCGCTTAGTACTTTTCCAATCGTACCCTTTCCGATTCCAGGTGGACCAAATAATATCCCGAATCTCATCTTGTTCTCGTCCGTACTTTTTTAAGAAAACCTTCATAATGACGCATAATAAGATGTGCTTCGATCTGCCTTAAAGTTTCTAAGACAACGGAAACAACGATTAAAAGTCCAATACCACCAAACATACTTGCAATTAAATAGGGTATCCTGAATATATGCATTATAATATAAGGAAATATAGCAATTGCAGTAAGCATAAGAGAACCAGGCAGTGTTAACCTGCCCAATATTTTCTCAAGGTACTCACCCGTAGCCTTGCCAGGTCTAATGCCAGCAACAAATCCGCCGTATTTTTTTAGATCCTCAGATATGTGATCGGGATTAAAAATCACACTTGCATAAAAATAGGAAAAGCCGATTATCAGCAGTGCATAAAGCAACATTCCTGGACCAGAAGCTGGATTTAAAACATGTGAAAGCTTTTGTAAAAACGGATTATTTGTAAATCTTAAAATAGTTGAAGGAAAAGTTAAAAAGGAAACTGCAAAGATAAGTGGCAAAACTCCACCAGGATTTAACTTAATTGGTAGATAGGTACTTTGTCCGCCATAAACTTTTCTTCCAACAACCCTTTTTGCGTACTGAACCGGAATTCTCCTTTCTCCTTCGTTAAGCATTATTGCTGCACCAACAACCACAAAAACGAGCCCGAGCATAAGAACAATTAATCCTGGATTCAATTCTCCAACACTCGTAAGTTGTGCGGTCTGATGAACTGCAACAGGCATCCTTGAAAGAATACTTGCAGTGATAATTAAAGATATGCCATTTCCAATCCCTTTTTCTGTTATTTGTTCACCTAGCCACATCAAAAAAACAGTTCCTGTAGTCAGCGTCAGAACAGTGGTAAGCTTAAAGAGCCAACCAGGATTGTTCACCATTACTACCCCGTCGAAGTGGGCAGGGTTTTCAAGCCATACACTGACAGCAAATCCCTGAAACAAACAAAGAATGACAGTACCATAGCGTGTCCATAATGTCAGCTTTCGTCTACCTTCAATCCCACTCCTTAACATTTGTTCAAAGTATGGAAAAATTGATGCAAGAAGTTGAAGAATAATTGACACACTTATGTAGGGCATTATCCCAAGCGCAAAAATCGTTGCATTACTAAGTGCACCGCCTGCAAACAAATCAGCTATGCCAAACAAAGTTCCTGGCATTCTCTCAAAAAATGATGCAAGTGCTTTACCATTTATCCCTGGAACCGGAATATAACACCCAAATCTATAAACCGTCAAAAGCGCAATAACAATGAGAATTTTACGCTTCAAATCCGGTACTTTTAATGTATCTTTAAATGCCGTAATCATCTTTTTAACACCACTACAGTTCCACCTGCCTTTTCAATTAATGCTTTGGCTTTTTTTGAAAAGCTATGTGCGTGAACTTCAAGCTTCTTTTCAATTTTGCCTTCACCCAGTATCTTTACTATTCGATTTTTCCCTTTGATAAGTCCTTTTTCCAAAAGGGAATCAATATTCACAGTATCCCCCTCATTAAATTTCTCATTCAGGGCACCTACATTGATCACACAGATGCGATATGGTGAAAACCTATTAAAACCCCTTTTGGGGATTCTTCTCACCAAAGGCATCTGCCCGCCCTCAAAATTTCCTGCAAGATGATAACCAGCCCTGGCTTTATGTCCCTTGTGTCCGCGTGTAGATTGCTGACCATGTCCAGAACCATGTCCTCTGCCAACAATTTTTCTCTTGTGTTTGCTTCCCTTGGTTGGCTTAAGATTGTGAAGTTTCAACACTTTTTCGCTCCTTTAATTCTAAGAATTTTAAAGCCTTATAGGTTGCATTTAAAACATTTATTGCACTTGTTGAACCAATTACCTTACACACCGCATCCCTGACGCCCAACACCTCAAGAAAAGCTCTCATGGTTTTGCCTGCAACAAGGCCATGACCCTTTGCAGCGGGTTTCAAAATAACTCTTGAAGCATCACACTTGGCATCGACAGTACCGCTTATCGTACTTCCGTTTAGTGATATAGAGATTCTATTTCTGTTTGCTTTTTCACGAGCTTTTCGGATCGCTTCTGGAACTTCAGAAGCCTTTCCAACTCCAAAACCGCCCTGCCCTTTCTGGTTCCCGCAAACAACCACTGCGCGAAATTTTAATCTTTTACCACCCTTTGTTACTTTCATAACCCTGCGTATCTCAATAACTATTTCCTTTTCTTCGCCGCTTTCCTGTCCATTCATAACAAGATTATCCTTGTCTAAAATTTTAAACCTCCTTGTCTTGCCCCTTCGCTAAAAAACTTTACTCGACCTCCATAATGATAACCACCCCTATCAAAAACAACCTTCTCTATATTCATTGCTCTTGCTTTTTCTGCAAGTAATTTCCCTACTAGAAATGCACCTTTGACATTCCCACCCTTTTCATCCTCTTTGGCAAGTTTTTTAAACTCCTGTGAAAGAGAAGATACTGTCAAAAGTACTTTATTAGGCTGCACCTGGTCGATAACAATAGAGCCATAGATGTGTTTCAGACTTCTAAAAACCACAAGCCTCGGCCGCTCGGCAGTTCCTGAAATTTTCTTTCTTACACGTTTATGTCTGATCTTCCTCCTGCTGGCTTTTGTAGATCTCATAAGGCAACTCCTTTATTTTTGTGCTCCAACAGCAGCTTTTCCAACTTTATGTCTGATATACTCACCAGCATACCTAATCCCTTTACCCTTATATGGTTCTGCAGGATATATATCCCGCACTTTTGCAACAAAATTCCCAAGAAATTCTTTATCACATGAACTAAAGGTTATAATGGTATTTTTTTCCACCTTGACCTTTATTGATTCTGGAATTTCAATTTCTACCGGATGGGTAAACCCTAAGGCAAGAATAAGTTTATTACCCTTTAATTCTGCCCTGAAACCCATCCCATGGATTTCAAGGACTTTCTCAAAGTGTTTGCATACCCCTTCTATCTTATTTTTTATCAACCTGCGCAACAATCCCTGAAGAGCATCTGTCTTTCTAAACAACCTTCTGAATTTTGGTATCTTTGGAACCGTATTCTTTACAAAAACCTTCCTATCCTCAACGACAACATCAAGATTATCAAAAATCTGTTGAGTAAGCTTACCCAAAGGTCCCTCTATTAAAACTACTTTGCCATCAACCAAAACTTTTACTCCTTCAGGGATATCAATCGCTTTATTTCCTAGTCTGCTCATCTTTCACCTACCATATGTAAAATAAAATCTCTCCACCAATCTGGAGTTCTCGCGCCTTACGATTACTCATAACTCCTTTAGAAGTTGTCAAAACAGCGATTCCTGAATCCTGTTTCTTTTTCTTAAGGTCTTCAGCAGATATATATAATCTACGACCAGGCTTGCTTTCTCTTTTTACTTTTAGTATAGCTGGTTTTTTTCCAACATAAAGTAAATGAACCCGCATTATCTTTTTATTTTTTTCGCCGATAACTTCCCAGTCTTTTATGTATTGCTCCTCTTTTAACACTCGAAGGATATTTTCTTTAAATTTTGACCAGGGAACATCAACATAAGGCTTATACACTACATTAGCATTTTTTAACCTTATAATCATATCTGCCACAGGATCTGTCATTGTCAACCCTCCTACCAGCTTGCCTTTGTAACCCCAGGAATTTCTCCCTGAGAAGCAAGCTGTCTAAAACAAACACGGCAAATTCCAAATTTCCT
>JAMWCC010000028.1 GCA_023818375.1 Candidatus Omnitrophota bacterium
CCCCTTTTATCCTTAGGTTAAATATATCCTTTAAACACTGGTGTGTAAAAAGGCAAGAGTAAAAAAAATCGACGATATTTAAAAAAATAAAGATACCACCTAAACAAATACTGTGACGATCAAAGCCCCACAAATTGATTAAAAAGTTCTTCTCTTATATCAACCTTTCTGTTTTCTTGTGAAGAAATAACTGCTGCAAGGCATGTTGCAACTGTCTTTGCTCCTTCAGTTTCATTCATTTCAACCGCTTCATTATTTTCAATCCGTCTAATAAAATATTTTATCTCTGCTGCTACATTGTGGTGAGCAATCTCTACAGGAATTTTTGCAAAGTTATAACTTGATTTTTCCTTAAAATACCTTGTTGAACAAAGCAGAATATGATCAGAAGTATTGTCAGAAATTATTGTCCCCTTTGTTCCGTAAAATACGCTTCTCATTGTATAGGGCCTTATGCAACCGATTGAACAGAAAACCTTTCCCATCACACCATTTTCAAACCTGTATATCGCGATTGTCGCGTCATCAACAGGCCAGTCAACAAGACATTTGTGATTTGAGTATGCAAAAACTTCTATCGGATCTCCTACAATCCAGCGTAATAGGTCCACTGCATGGCAGCCACCACCTATGAATGGCTTTCTTCTCGGATCCTTCCTCCACTTTCCAACCCCTTCAGCTACCCTGTAATCGTGCGCATACTCACTTTCAACAAAGAACAATTCTCCTATCTCGCCTGAATCAATAATCTGCTTTGTCAGGACAAATCCAGGAGCAAACCTGCACACCTGACCTATCATAAATTTTTTCCCTGACTTCCTTACTGCCTTTATTATCTCAATGCAATCTTCTAAATTCAAAGCAAGGGGTTTTTCACACAAAACATTCTTTCCAGCCATCAAACCATCCACGCATTGTTCTCTATGATAGTAGTCAGGGCTTGCCACTGAAATAATGTCAATATCCTGCACTCCAACTAAATCCCTGTAATCAAACGTGGCAAATGGAATACCAAATTTTTTCTGAATATTTTCAAGTAAAACCCTGTCAGTATCACAAATTCCTGCAACCTCAATCCCATTTTCTAAATAACCTTTTAGATGAGCCATGCCCATCCCTAAACCTATTACCCCTGCCTTCATTTTTTTACCTTCACGGCCTTCTTAATGAAAGTTTTTGTAAAATCAACTTCTGTAGGTTCATAAGGTCTGCCATCAGACCTGAAAATATCATGAAACCATACATCTGGCTCCTTTTCAAACCGCTTGTCCCACGAAGAATAAGGGTAAATTGTTTGAGTCTTACCAGAAACCAATCCCCAGTTGATGGCACCCACGTTGTATTTAAAAAATAATGGCAGGTGCGTCTGAAATGTGCTGCCATATATACGGGCAAGATACTCTGTGCATATAATAGGACGATCTTTTGACTTATTTTTCAGTTCCAGTATCAATTTTTCAGTTTCAAAATAGCTCCCATAATGATGAAAGGTAATTATATCAGAAAACTCAATGGCTGCTTCTGCTTCGTATGTGCCTCTATTCCAGCATGTAGTAACTGGTTGTTCTGGATTTATTTCTCGTGCCCATTCATAGACATCATAAAGCAGTGGAAGTGTAAGTGTAGGACCAATTTCCATTCGCTGGAAAGGACCTTTTTGTCTTGGGAAAAACCAGATTGCTGCTGGTTCATTATATAAATCCCACATTAAAATTCTTTTGTCTTGCGAAAAATTTTTCAAAATAACTTTTGCATAAGAAGCAAGTTTTTTCTTTAATGACTTATCATGCTGGTATCTCAGCAAGTTTTCCACTCCAGGGCATGCTACCCATCTTGAATTGTGGGCGCCAGAAATAGGGGCTGGCTGTTTACCTGAATTGAAATATCTTTGTCCACAATTGTCAAATAGTACAAAAATGGTTTTGATATTATGTCGTGAAGCAATGGAAAGAAAACAGTCAATTCTTTTCAAAAAACCCTTTTTATCATTGTCATACACAAGGTTGTGTAAAAATACCCTCACGGTATTAAATCCGATCTCTTCAGCCCATCCAAGTTCCCTATCAATGGTCTTTTCATCAAAGGTGTCTTTCTGCCACATCTCAAGCTGATTAACTGAGCAGCTCGGGATAAAATTACATCCAACAATCCATTCTTGGTTGTTGTACCATTTTTTTGCTTTCTCTACCCTCCATCTGTGTTTTTTCAATTTTCCCATTTGAAAGACACTTTCTTCATTCATTATCCAGATATCGTGAACCGATTCAAACCCGTTTAACCATCAGAATCAAATCCGTAAAGTACCCAGTCCTAATCCTCTCAGGTCAGCAAGTTTGTGCTGTTGTTCAGCTTCATAAAGTTTCCAGATAACCTGTAACCCTTCAAGACTGCTTACCGCGTCTGTAAGAGGGGTTTTCCCAGATAAAATACAATCAACAAAGTGTGCCATTTCTTCATCTGTTGGTTTTGCATCGGGTGCTTCCATCAATACCTCTTCAACCTGTTGACTTCTCATAGTTTTTGCGTCATGTATTGTCGCCCTGTGATGCAATATGAGTTGTCCCTTTTCTCTGCTAACTTCGAGCATTCCACCCTCACAATGGGCATGAAAAGAATACTTCAACCTGCTACCGCGGGCACCCCAGGTTCCAAAATGATAACCAAGGGCTCCATTTTCAAACTCTATTGTCACATTACTTGTTCCTTCTCTTTCCATCCATGGAGTACCACGATTTGTCCCCATGTGACAGCCCCACAGTGGCTTACCAAGGAACCAAAGAAGAAGGTCAATATAATGACATCCGTGGCTAAAAAGTTGTCCGCCGCCAAGAAGTTTTGCGGAGCGTGCCCAGTGTCCTTCTGGATAACATGTTAATTGTTCTGTCCAGATTGACATTTGAAAGATGTCTCCATATTTTTTCTCATCAACCAGGCGTTTCATTTCACGAATCAAAGGATGATATCTCATGCAATATGCCACCATCAAAACAACCCCCTTTTCCTTTTGCTTTCTTATCATCCTTATGCATTCTTCTTCTGTATTTGCCATGGGCTTTTCAACGAGTACATGCTTTCCAGCATCCATACATTCTATACTGACTTCACAGTGCAGGTGATGCGGCAAAACTATTAAAACTGCGTCAACATACTTTAGGATGTCATGGTAATCAGTTGCGACAAAAGGATTACTATCAAGTAATTTAGCCACTGCCTGGGCTCTTTCCTTCACTATGTCAGCCACTGCTGTAACGACTATTCTGTCTTTCACCCGGTCAAATCGCGAAGCATGCCCTGTTGCCATTCCACCGCAGCCGATTATACCTATGCGAATCTTTTCCATGTACTATTCCCCTTTTTCAAAGATTTTAATTCCTTTTTTTACTTCTTCAATGGCAGCGATATGGGTCTTGCGCCAGTATTTCAGAGTTGCCCGCCAGGGAGTTTGCAGAAAACCAAGCAGCCTTTCAGGCGAAATATGTTTCTTGCAATACTTGACTGTCATTGTAAAGTTTTCCAGAGATTCCCAGGTGCTTCCTGTTGGTATCTGGTCGTACCCCATCTTTTCTAACTCATGATACGCTCTCACGTATACAAGTTTTTTGTTGAAAACCTTACCATAGTACCAGTTGCTCTGAACCACACTTTTTGGCATCTTGTGATATTCTTCAGGATGATGCCAGATATAATCAGACCATATCCAAGCACGGACGTTTCTTTTTTCAACCTGGTTAACAAAAAAATACAGGTCATGCCACCATAATTCATGCTGACGCATGCAGGCAAAAAGAAACTTCCATTGATGCCCTGCTGTTTCCTCGTCCATTCCAAGATGAAAATAACGTGGCTTATCAAAAATATTTATTACTTCCTCAATCAAATCTCTGCAAACTCCATAGTATATATCTGTTGATACCATCCTTGAGTATTTCCCAAGCCAGAAATCGTGTGTAGTGGAAAAATTCAATTTCGGAATAGGTTCAAGCCCAATTTTTCGTATCTTAGCAAGTTCTTTTTTCAAAAAAGAGGGCGACCATGAACCACGAACTGCAAGTTCTGGATGGCTTTCGTATTTTACTCCTTCACCTAAATCAATCACAACCATATTACCGCCAGCTTTCGCAAATCTCACAAGAATCTCATCCCACAATTTTTTATCGCACCGCAAATAGGACCTTGGCGGATACTTGCTTTTTACTCCTTCCGGTAATGCATTGTCAGGCCCTCTATCACTCCACATATTATATCCAAGGTGCAATAAATATCCCCAATGCAATTTTTTTTCTAAATTTTTTTTCATGTTTTTCTCCTTTTTTAAAAACTTACATTGTATAACTGGTTGACATTTTGCCCTGTTTCCATTCTTTAAATCTTTGCTCTGCAATCTGCGATGTTTTTATAACATTATTCAGTGAGACAAAATTTTCCAGAAATTCTTCGTTTTCTTGACATAGTTTCTGTATTTCTTTTTCCAATGTTATTCCTTGCTCAAAATTGCCGCTCAACTCTGCCTGCCTGCTCTTATGAACCAATCTTACAAATTCAATCCAGATTTCGTATTTTTTCACAATTTCTTTATCATCTATTTTTTTAAGCAAATTTTGCAATTCCTTCAACTCTTTATCAATGCTCTTGTTTTCGTACAACAATTTATGGTGTAATTTTTTTAAAAATTTACTCAAGACTAAACCATTTTTTTTGGCAAGTGCTGTGTAAAAGTGCTTTTCCAAATCACGTATGTTATTAACTGGGTTCCACAATCCGTCAGCCAGAACCCACTGATGAAATCCATCAGGCCAGGAAGAATAGATACTACAAAGATAAAAAACTTCTACTCCTTTTTTTGCATACCACTTAATCTCATCATTTCTGATTTCAGGGTTTGGATGATAAAGATAGCGGGCTGCATCGCATCTGCGTGTTTCATCGTAATGCTGCGGACCATATTCAAAAATTCCTGGAACTGAGCCACATTTTTTCCACACTTTAAGCCATTTTTCAAAAAGTATGCCATACTCCCTATCATCAACAGGGTTTATTCTATCCGGTAATGGGTATCTGGTTCCTAATTCAAGCGAAGAAAACCCATCATCATAAATTCTTTGCTTATACTGCCTGAGATAGGTGCAAAACAGCGTAAAAGTACGTTTACTGAAGGGCAGTTCTTTCCATGGAACATTAAGCAGGTTTGAGTATGAAAGAAGTTCTATGAAAATATGGGATGGGACTTTTTCAAGCAATCTCATTGCAATATTGTACATATGCTCATACGGTGTCTTTTTAATACAATTTTCACACATACACCAGTTGTTTACTCCGTCGTGTGGCCAGATTCCCCAGATGTTAACTAATGGAAATTTTCTTATGCATTGTGCCATTTTATCGGTTAAATATTCCACAAGTTCAGTATTTGAGTAGCAGGGTTGTACGGGAAGTTTTGCATGAAGATGAGGACAATCTGGAATTACAACAAAATCTGTTTTGAGCCTTTTTCCATTTCTCATTCCAAACCATTGAGGACGTTTTTCAAATTCATCTTCTTGTAAAAAATAATGCATTGAATGCTCAGTAAGACTAACGAGAAGAAAATTGTTATCTGCAAGTTTCAGGGATTCTTTTCTATCTTGTTCTGATTGATTCATAAAATAAGCCCAGCTTCTTACCCACATATTCCATCTATTTCTTCGCATCCATCGAAGATATTTTGACATGTCATACCATGATGCATACCGTGCCCTCAATGGTATATATGGCATATTTAACCCATCATCTATCTCAAACGATTTACCAAATATAATATCCTCATCCCTTGGTCCCGCCCAGATAACACCTGTTGTAGCTCTTAAAAGTTCATCAAAACCATAGATTGCGCCAATCTCATCTCCACCGATAACCCAGAAATATCTTTCATCTTTAATAATCTGGAAGCTTTGTTTTTCTTTTTCGCGCCTGCAAAAATCAGAAAAGGAAGAAACTGAAATATTACTGGATTTGGTCAGACAATGAGATGGAATATCAAAAGGAATACCTGGGTTTGAAACAGAAACTATTTTCACACCTATCTCTGGAAGGTTAATACTGTGCCTGCCTGCAGCTTTTTTCACAGCTGCAATATCTTCCAGTATGGTCTTATGAGCCATTTCACCAAGATTATGAAAAAAGATTTTCATTTTTCCAAAATTTCCTTCAATTTCAAAATTTCTTGTGCAACTCTTTCACGTGCTTGCAAAATTAAATAATATTCAGGTTTGTAGTCATTGAGAGTGGGAAATATCGTCTTCCAGATATCTTGGAGGGTTTGTTCTGCCTCATCTGCTTGTTTTTGCAAGCCCTTGCTTTTTGCCTGAAGGATCAGCCGTCGTAAAAGATTAACATACCAAGCGTCTTCCATGCCTTCTCTTATCAATTCCCACCTTATACTATCAATCAAGTCAGTATCCACCCATCCTTTCCCCTTTTTCAGCCATCTTGGCTTTCCGGGATGTTCAGGGTAAACGACACTGTTCCAGTGAGAATATTGCATCCAGACTTCAACATGGCTGTAATAATTCCAATTTTGAATACCCCACCAAGACACAAAATCCAGGTCTGCCTTTGCTGCCTGCCACATATAGGAACGGATTTCAGAAGCAGTTGCCCTGACACTTATTCTCGGTGGTGGTCCACAATTATACCAACCAATCTTATCACCTGCCTGCCTTGCTTTAAAAAAAAACTCTTCATTATACAGCATGTAAAGTGGTTTCCATTCCTTTACTATGCCAAGTCCTCTTTCTGCTTCCTTCCAGTTAATATTGTTAAAGGCAGTAGTTATAGGAATTTTTGCGTTTCTTGCAGCAAGAGTTAGATTATCGTACCATGTATTAAAACCAATGGGTTCATCACTTATTTTCACAACAACCCTTTCCAGCCAACCTTTCTCCTCCAGGTGCCTTTTGAACAGTGTCAGCATCTCTTCAACATAATAACTGTTGTAATAATGACCTTCTCTTTTGGGTAAATGAGAAAATCTGTCAGGCAATGACTTTACGAAATCATGATAACCAGTATCTGCTCCGTATCCATTGCTCAAAATTTTCTGCAAATAAATCATATATCTTACCTGAAATGGTTTTGCTGCTTCATCAATGGTAGTGATGAGCCAATCAAAATAACTTGCATCCATCAAAAGTTTTCCATCATCGCTAACTTCTGTCCAATCAACATTCTTAAACCTTCCTTCTCTGTCAAAACGCCACTTTACCATTCCATCAGGACCTAAATGAATCACCCTCATACCATGTTCAACAAAGTTCTGTACCAGTGCTTCAATATGTCTTTTTTCAAGTGTTCTTCCTGCATCTGGTGAAACGTTTGCTAAACTCATATAAGGATGGCCTCCAAGTCCGTCCTTTGGTATAATAAAATCCCACACCCTTATTTCAATAGGTATAGCTTTCTCAATTTTCCCGGATTTGCAGCTTGCCCTGCATGTTATTTTACTTGTGTATATTCCGTCTTCTGCCCCTTCAGGAATAATAATAGTCAGCCACAGTGGTTGAGAAAGACCTGATTTGATTTCTGTTTCTGGTCTTTCCAGCAGAGGGTCTGGAAATCTTTCAAATACCTTTTCTTTAAAATATGGAGAATTTTCCAAAGGATAATAGTTCACCCATCTTAACAAAATTGGTCCATGTTTCCTCCTATAAGGAGTTTCATACTTTTTTGCAATTTCTTTTCCTGTTTTGCTGTTTATAAGCGGTTCAACAATAACCTCAACATTTTCTAGATCCTCATATGCGGTTATGACAACTTGGGCGGATTCATACTCCCCTTTTGCGGCCTGTATTTTAATACTCTCTCCTCTTTCGTTACCATATTTTCTGGTATATGGAAAAACCTTCACATCCTGAGTTGTAACCCAAAAATCAAAACCTGTGGGAGGAATCACTCCTTTGAGAAATATTTTTTTAAATTCTTGATAGGCATTGACCACACCTTTTTCATCGCTTCCTGTTATGAGCAATATCGGTTTTTGTGTTTCTTCGTAATTTGAATAAAATAAAATCGCACCCTTTTCTCTCCCAGGCCAAAAATCGTCCACTGAATTTTTCCACATACCAACATTTTTACATAAAGGATTTGTACCCGGACTGCCGATAACCAGAATTTTTCCTCCTGGATTTATCCAACTGAGTCCTGCTCCAAGTAACTGTGATAATTCCTTTGCTATGTTTTTTTCAACTTCAGTAGCGTCAAAAGAACAATGGATTACAAATTCTTTTTCTTTCAGAAAAGTCCTGATATTTTCTTTTTCCCTGTCTTCAAAAAAGACCCTGGTTGCTACCTTTGGTTTTTGCTTTACTGCAAATTCAAAAACGGGTGTATTTAAAACTACCTTTCTTTCTTTATCCATCTCGCCAATAGAATTGCCATCGCTATCAATGGCTTTCAGAATCCAGCTTTCCCTGAAAATCTCTGTGTTTATTTCAACTGGTTCTTGTGGAGCTACCAAAATCTTTTTAATTACATTACCACCACTTAAGATTTCCAAACTTCCTTTCCATAAGGGAATTATCTCCCCTTTCAGTGCACCCTTTTCCACTCTTAATCCTTCAATTTCAATAAACAATGGGTTTGCACCAACAACTTTTTTGCCCTTGAGCCCTGTAAAAGAACCTATAAAAAGTTTGATTTCAAATGTTTCTCCTTTTTTTAAGGAAAATGCTCTCATAACAGGCTCAAGAGTTATGCCGGGACAGTTGTAATAACCCAAAAAAGATTCCCCCTCAACAAGAAAAATCATTCCATCCCCTTTCTCCTTATTAACCCAAACTGCCCAGTTCTCTTCAAGAATAGGTGTCTTAAGAACCCGTGGATTTACCCATTCTCTTGATGGTTCACTTTCCCTGTATCTATTAAAGAATTTATCGTTTCCATAAACCTGATAATATTTTTCAAGAATTAGAGATTGATCAAGTTCCAGTACGCCTTTTTCAGTTTTAATAAAAAGGATGTCATTTTTTTTCTGGTATTTTCCCCTGGCTCCAGGACTGAAAATATTATGCAAACGAAGGGATGTTGCCACAGGAGCACCTTTAATATTAGTAAGGTTCAATCCCACCTCTATAACTGCAAGGTCCTTACGCAAAATAATGTCTCTTGTCCATCTGTATTTATCTTGACCAACCTGCCGCAAAACCAAAACACTTTTTTCCTTGTTTCTACTCACTCCAAATGGAACGTAAAAACTTCCGTACTCAGGCCTGCCTGAGGGAACTAGTTCCATCGTTACAGGATCCCAGATTTCACTTATTAAGTGTCCTTTGAGATAATCTGTTTGTCCATACAGAACATCCACCATTTCGAAATCAGTAACCTTAAATTTCCAACTTTCTATACCGTGGGAACGTGGACTTACCTTGAGTGATATTAATGAATTTTCAATTATTGCAGAACCATCATTTTCAAACCTAATAATTTGTCCATCAACCATAGAAGCAATACTAAATGACAAAAATACCAAAGTGATAAGCAACCTTCTCATATGCTACCCCCTATTTTAAGTTCAATAGCATTTTTATTGCGGTTTCTCTGACCTTATGAAAATCTTCTGGAGGGATGTCATTATGGTTTCTTGGTGAAACAACCGATGATAATAAGTTATTTAATGTTTGGTCTCCGAATTTTCCTCTTATTAAGCTAAACAACTTGACATCCTCCTGTGCTTGTTTCACTATTTCAAATCTCTGAGAAGATATTACTTCCTTTAACCTTGCATCTGGATAAAAGATTGTGGTTCCACCAACCCAATCATGTCTGCTATTTTTTCCATAAACGTTATACACATAATAATCCCTGTGGGCAATATGACCTTTAACACCAGGTAGAGTATCGCCTCCCCACATGTGACACCAATTACCGCCTCCATAATAAACTACTCCATCAAATTTTTTGTTGTAACTATCCCAGAAGTAGAAATATATCTCTGTTGGAAGTCTAGTGAGACTGAAGTACGGGGTGGCACATGTGTAGTTCCATATTATTTCACCTGCTTGTTTTCTTTCGTTAAAAAAGTTTCTATTAAATCTTGATGGCTCATCATCTGGCAGAATCTCTCCCATCCATCCGGTAATAGCACGATTCCACAAAGGACACCATATATCAATTGTTCCTACCATCTTCCTTGTAAATTCTTCTTTCGTTTGATTATGTGCAACTGTGATTAAAAAGCCTGAACCCTTCAACTTTGCTGCCATCTCAACCCATTTATCTGCATCACCTGGTTCATCTCCAACTCTGGCTATCAGTTTTCCTTCGATGCCCTTATCTCTCATCCATTCTTTCAGTTTTTCAAAAAATATCCTTCTAGCTTCTTCAATCGAAACCTTCTTAAAATTGGAAATCATTTCCACCATTGGTTCCCAATAGTGCGGATGTAATCCCATTTCAAACCAACCATTAAAACCACCTTCTCTATAAGCATCTATGACCCTGTTTAGCTCATTCGGTTCAATTTTTATAACGCCATCCGGGAAAAATTTGATTTTCATGTCATATGCAGAAATGTTTGCGATAGTTGCGCCATGTGAAATAAGTAAGGTGCCAAGTCTTTTAATAGCATTGAGATATGCCTCTTCATCATTTTTATCAATTCCAAGATAAAGTTTGAAGACATTTTCATTGTAATTGTCCAGCCCGTACATCGGGAAAAAATCCATCTGCCATCCAGTTGGTAGTTCAATATCAAAGATATCAATCCTGATCGGAATTTTCTTTTCCTTTTTGTTCCATCTGATTTTTATTTCACCTTCATAATTTCCCAGCGCAAGCCCTTTTTCTATCTTGAAATCAATCCAAATAGAAACCTGTCTTCTTGAAGGAATCCTTGGTGGCAGACCTTCCCACATTGCATCATGATTAGCCATATACGTAATGAATGGTATTTCAGTATTTTCTCTTTTCACCGAGCCCGGGATAAATGTGACATGGGGCAATGGGTGACCTTCAAAATGTGCACTCTGTATACCTTCAGGATAAACATTGCCATCCTTGTCAACACCTGCAAATGACCACGGAATATATGATAATTGATAGCCAATCTTTTCACCCTGTGAATTTTTAATATCACAAACCAATTCAAGGTCTTTTATTTCACTTGGTGCGTACAAAAGAAGATGAACAGGCTGTGTCTCGTTCCTGCAAACAGGTATACTTATAGATTCTATTTTCTCTCTTATCATCCATGGCCTTGGCCTCCATTCAGGAGACATTACCCTTACCTGTAGGTCATCAACCTTGGGAGGATTAAACTTTTTAACAAAGTATTCAATTGACTTTTTCACAGCAGCTGGATCTTCTCCACCTATATAAATCAGATACCTTCCAGTATCAAGAAAGTTCTCAACCACACTAATTACCCCTTTTCTTTCTCCAGGAAAATAAGCATCAACAAAACCGTATTTCTTATTATGGGCCCTCACAACAAGGTTTTCTTCAGGACTTCCAACCAGAATTATCACTAGATTTTTACAATCATTTCTCTGATATTGATTGTTCAAAAACTGACTTATGTCACAGGCGGTAAGAATTGGCACATGCCATTTTGTTGATAATTCTTTTAACAAACCAAGATTTGCATCATTAACCTTCTCTCCTGCAAGGATAAAGACATCACTGGTGTTAAGTATCTCCTTTATTTTTTCAATATCTTTTTGCGAAATTGCAACATCCCCTGAAAATTTGAAGATATTTTTTACCGCTCTTGGGATTAAAAAGTCTGTCTGAAAAATATTATAGTCATTCAGCCCAAAAATTTTTTCTGCCTGCAAAGAAGGATAAAATGTTATCCTCATCTTCAGTTTGAGCGGTTCCCCCTTTTTTGTGGTTATGTTAAAAAAGTCAGGTCTAATGTAGTTTGATTTTTCAGAAAAATTTGAAAGGCGAAATACAACCTTAGATCTTTCTATACCGCCTTCTCCCTTGCTTGTACTGACATTGCTATTTATATCATCGTGAACATAAGAAAATGCCCTGTTACTGCCAATCGCGGAAACCCACTTTGTTCCTTCCACACTTACTCTTTCTGTTACACCAAAATTTATAGAAATGTCTTCATCTGTTCTGTGGCTTCTGGAATACAAATTCCACCTGTCTTGTTCGCTCGCCATCACAAGTGTTTCTCCTGCAGCAACAAGATAAAGTGAACCATCTTCATCGGGAATAAAGATGGTTTCTGTGTCAAATACTGGTTTATTCACGTAAAGAGTAATGCACAGCTGTAAATCTCCGGGAATTTTTGACGTAGAATATCTCAGCTCTCCTTTACCCTTCAGTATTATTTGAAGACGAAAAGGACCATTCATTATTGAAACATTGGGAACCCCATTAAAAACTCCAAGTTGTGGATTTGAAATCTGCTTTACACCGGTTCCCGTATTATCCTGTAAATACATAAAATCACTGCAAACAACATGATAAATATCTTCCCAATCCTTTCTTCCGTCTTTTCTGAAACTCAGAAAAAACCTGTAGCAGCCGTTAGAGAACGCGTATATTTTTTTGTTTTCATCATACACTGTCTTTAATAAATCAGGAACAGAAGCTCCACTAAATTCTCTGATTTCAATTCGTTTCACTTCACCGGGCAATAGGTCAATAAGACCAACAAGTTCTATTTTCCCATCAGGAAAAATATCTTTTTGCGTAAGAATCATTTTTTTGTTGTTGGTATCATAGAACACGAAATCCTTATTCTCATTTATGGGTATAACAACAGGCACCTTTTCGACAGGAAAATTAAATGGATTTTTCACAATATAAAAACCATCTCCATATAAGGAAGAAACAAGAAAAAGACAAATAAAATATCTCAGTGGTTTCATATTTTTGTCTCCATCTCTCTAAAAATATCTTCCATTTTCTCACTTGATGGATAAAGATAAAAAATTAGACCCAGCAAAATTTCCTCTCCTTCAACTGCTTCATCCAATCTCCAGAATAAACTTGCTATCGTTGTTTTCTCCTTTCGTTGAATCAATAAATCCCCAGCCACACCTGTATCCTTCTTGATGCCCGGATCGACACGGATACAAACAAAACCATTTTTTGTCACAATCACCATGAAATCGAAACCAATCTGAAATTTATACTCCTTATGTTCTACCAATTCTGTTTTTTCAATCCTGTCTTCTTTCTTTGTGTAGACTGCTATCGGAGAAGCGCCATGAAGGTCAAAATTAAAGGATGATAGGCTGATCTTACCCTTTTTCAACACTTTAATTTCTTCCATCATTGAAAATTGTGGTTTATTTCCAGGAAAAACCAAAATTCCTTTGGTCTTCCAGAAAGGTACAATGGCTGTTTCAGGTACTGGATTTTCACAAAGAATTGTAAAAGCCTCCCCTTTGTATTCAATTGAAACTTTTTCAAATTTCTGAATGGAAGGTCCACAGTTTTCAATCAAAGTTGGAGCCTTTTTGTCAGTTAGGGATACTCTGCTTAAAAAAGGAGAAATTTTGCTGTCTCTGAAAATACATCTAATGAAATCATTCTCATACTCTATCTTTGCTCTCCATGTCCATCTACCAGAATAAACACTGATAACTGGAAGAGTTGAACATTCAGAAATACCGCAATTAGCAATTATAAGTAAAAAAGCCAACTGAAGGATTATTTTTTCCATAAATTTCTGCAATGCACTTTAGTACACTGAAAGGTTCTTTAACCTCAATGAAAGATTTTTAACAGGTAACATTTGTGTTATATCAAGTGCTTTCCTTGTCATCTCAACAGCAATACCCTTGATTTTTATGGGATAAACCACCTGCTTATTATTGCTTTTCCCTGTAATCTTCCATTGACCTGAAACACCACCAGGTACAATCTTGTCATAACCAAGCTCTGATTCTTTCGTAATTGGAAACTGCAAATAACACCATCCATCAAAATTAACTGAGATGACGCCGGGCCAATCAAGGATGTCACAACCCCAGCCATCGGTTCCACAAGAAAGAAATGTTTTTCCTTCAGCGTCTTCAATCTCCCACATCACTCTTGCCCAGCTTGAATTACCTTTAACCCACACACCGATGGTTGATGGTTTCCCAACAACATTGACAGGCTTTTTCAGTCTTAAGATTGTATATTCATTCATAATCTCTGGAACATTTCCACTCGGTATCAATTCCAGTTCTAAGCATTTCCCCATTTCGGAATCAGTAACTTCCCTGATAGTATAATCCCCAAGGGTTCTTAATGGAGTGTGACCTCTCTGTGGTGCTTCAAGCCTAATGTCTTTATCCCGTATCAGTTCCCATTCAGAAAGGCTTTCCATCCTGTTGATAACTGTGGATTTTGCAAATGCTTTATTTTCTTCGAAAATTCTCTTTCCCGAAATAATCTCTTTCACTGGAAGTTCACTGATAATGTATTTAACATCGGTTCCTGCATCAAGTTTCACTTTCCCTCTTTCAAGCAAGATTGTTTTGCTTCTGCCATATAAATCCTCAACAAAAACCTTTCCATCCTTTTCAAAACTGATAATTGTTTCACAAATACCCCTTGGTGTCCATATGGCATAAATATACTGTGTATCTTTTCTGAATTCCAGGGCATAAAGGGTAAGAGACCTTGTTGGAACCCTTTTTACAAATTCAGCACGATCAAGTACCCTTGTTAGGTTTGCAATTGCTACATAAGAAGGTTTTGGATAAAGAAGTGGGTATCTTTTCAACAGCCCAGAAGCACCCCACAAGGTATTATAATAGCAATTGCCCACATCATATAAAAGTGCAAGAGAAATCGTTGGAAACCTGTAAGCAAGAGCAATTAATGCATCCCTTACATACCATTCAGCCTGTGTTTTTAATCCTAAAATTCTATCCTGCCGATAAATCCACTCATAGCAAGAGGTAACAGGGATTTCATAACCAAATTTCCTGCCAGTTTCCCTGACAAACCATGCTGCCTGTGGTCCCCATTCAATTAATTTTTCAGGGATAAATGTCTGTCCGGCTGCTTCTATTCCAAAGTAATCTATATTTTTTGCAGGGTATCCTCTTCTGAAAAACTCTGCTGCTAAATCTGAAACAGAATTACAATTCCCAAAAACGATTTTGATATCTGGGAAATTTTCCCTTAAGACCTTTGTCGCTGATGAAGCAATCTTTGTAAGGTTCTCTATTTCCTTATTTTTCTTATCGTCAGGTTTAGTGACTCCATCGTACAATTCAGCTGGAATTGCATTACCGCCATAACTTTCATGAAAAATTAAAGCATATTTACAATTGGGCCAGTTATTTAAGTATTCTCTGACATAATTCTCATAAACTTTTGATTGTTGTTCCATATCCATTTCAATTTTCCATCTCCACCATGGAACCTGAAATGCAGTTACCTTCCATCCAGTCATATCTTTTTCTGAAAGTTTTCCATGCCAAGCTGGTGAAAAACATGAGTGCCTGAAACCTGCCTTTAAAAAAAGAGGTCCGATTATTTCAGGGGCTGATGTTCCAAAATGCGCATTCCCAAACCACCATGTTCCAAATGGTGATTCATAACCAAGTTTTCTTGTATCTTCGGGAAGAATTGCAAAGGAGCAAGGATGCTCCATCAAAAGACGGCTCTGATTGTCCAGCAGTTTTATTTTAAGACCATACCAGCCATTTTCTTTTACCTTCAAAGGCACAATCAGTGTTTCTGATGTTTCGTTTTCACACATAATCTGTTGTTTCCATTGCAAAACAGGGCTATTTTCAATGTCGGATATTTCATACGAAATAATGTATTGTCCTTTTCTCTTTGGCATTAGATGAACCTGGATTTCTGGCTTTTCGCCCTTCTGATAAATATTCCCGATTCGCGAAGGCATAACCTTCATCATAACAGGAGATTTTTCTAATGTAATTCCAAAGATATGTACACTGCTGACAACATCATTTGATGGCTTATGTGTATAATCCCACTGGGCAGTAAGTGAACCTGTCTTTCCAAGTACTTCAAAATCAAGATACCAAGGCTGTGGCAATACACCCCTGAAATAACCACCACCCATATCAAAAATTAAGTCCTGGATTTCTCCAATTTTTAAAAATGCTTCTACAAGGAAAAGATCTGCAGTTTTTTCGTTTCCTTTATCATCTATGTATCTTATTCTGCCAACTTTTTTAATATTTTTTTCTGATTGCGCATCATCAAGTCGCACAGTTGTATCAGCAATAGCATCTCCCCTACCACCAATGACATAACGCGTCATCCTTACAGTTAAAACAGGTTGTTTTTCCCTGTCTTCTTCTGTGGCACAAAGAATATATGCCCTAATGTACTGGTCCAGTGGCACTGAATAATGGAGGAATTCAGGTAAACCGTCAAATGGAGACCTGCTCAGATACTGGTCAATTTCATAACCTGCTTTTGCGTAATTTTTCACCTTCCCAAGGTCAAAATTTTCACCATCTCCAATAATAAATGGGATTCCATTGATATGCTGGATTCCTTTACTAAATGGCATCTTTACATTTTTCATTATTCCCGGGTTATTATGTGTTGAAATCTCTAACATCAAATAATTTGAACTTACAAAATTTGTATCACATTCACAATCTTTTATTTCAGCGTCCTGATTTGCCCTGAAGATAATCCTTTTTAACTGGGTTTTTATTTCATTGAAACCAGCATAGCTTCCGTTTATCCAGTATTCCAATCTTTTGTCAATTTTTCTTATGGTGAAAGGGAAAAATGTATTGCTTGCACCTGGAAGATCATCCCAAATTTTTATTAATTCATCTTTCCTTTCGCCTAATTGATAAAAGTTTATATTTGGCCTCACATAGTATTTAATCCTTAGTTCAGGAAACTCCACAAACCAGTCTTTCTGGTTTTCACTTCCACTGGATTGAACACTGATAACTGTTTTCCTTCCATCGTCATAAATTAGGGCTATAGCTATTCCAGGTTTCTGAGTTCCAGCTTTAAGAAATGCGTTCACCTGACAATTTTCTTCGGGTACTTGTATTTCTATTTCTTTCATTGCTGAGTCAGAAGCAAGAACAAAAGATTGAATTAACATGATTAAAACAAAACATCTTCTTGCAAAAGCTTGCAAGAAACACCTCCTTTTAGATAGGGCAAAAAAATTCAACAATCAACAGTGCTCAATCCCTCCATGGCGTCCAGTATCGTATGTTTTCATATGGCCAGCCTGGCGGATATGGTTCATCTATGTCATATTGCCTGTGGTATGTCACGTGCCCATCACACCATAGCACATTAAGGAAAACACCATGCCTGCTTGATGGAGTTGTATAATAACCACCAAAGTTCCAGTAAAAAGCCCAAGGCCGCCTTGTTTCAATCACACAGATTGTCAGCGTTGGGTCTTTTATTATGCTGAATTTCTTAAAAGCCCTTGTGACAGGGTCTATATAAGGATCCCTGTTTGGATAGTTGCTGTAGACGCTATATCCTAAGTAAGCATTATATCCATAGTCACAACCATAACCATACCATGTCGATGTATCTTTCGCTGATACAGATGGACATCTGTAAACATTTCTGTTCTTGTGATATTGTAGAAGCACATCTGTCCAGTAAGGTGATATTGGATTTGGCCAGTAAGCATTAGAAGGCATATATTCATAATTATCGTGGACATACATAAGAAAAGCAAGCCCTATCTGCTTTAAGTTACTCATGCAAACTGATTGCCTTGCCTTTTCCCTTGCCTTACTCAAAGCTGGAAGCAACATTGCTGCAAGGATTGCAATGATAGCAATCACAACAAGAAGCTCTATGAGAGTAAACGCCCTTAA
>JAMWCC010000039.1 GCA_023818375.1 Candidatus Omnitrophota bacterium
ATCTCAAGGAGCTGGTTACCTGTGCCGGCCCGGCTCCCCGGGTTGGACCGCAAATGAAAGAAGTTGGCCTGAGGGAGAAAGCCTGGATAGCCGGACACAAGGGCAAAATAATTTTTGTTGGGTCAGCAGGTTCAACTTTTTTCAAAATGTGCGGTTGAACAAGATATCCACCATTTGCAAATACGGATATTGCCCTGATTGCCTGAAGACATGTAACAGCAACTTCCTGTCCTATCGGTATGGCTGTGATTGAAAAACCCGACCATTTTTCAAGTGGTCTTAAAATACCCCTGATTTCACCGGGAAAATCAATCCCTGTTTTTTCTCCGAAACAAAATCTTTTGATATATTTATAGAGTGTTTCTTCACCTATCTTCATCGCAAGTTTCACTGTACCTATATTGCTGGACTTAATTATAATCTGTTGAAAGTCGAGAGCACCATAAGGATGTGCATCGTGGAGTATATGACCCCTGACAAACCACTTTCCGCCTTCACAGTTAAATACCTCATTGAGGCCAACCTTTTTTTCTTCAAGAACAGCTGCTGCAGTCACAATTTTAAAAATTGACCCAGGCTCAAAAAGATCCGTTATGGCATAGTTTTTTCTATATTCTGCTGGAAATTTTCCAGGGTAATTCGGATCAAAATTTGGTTTGTTTGCCATCGCAAGGATTTCACCGGTTTTTGGATCAACAACAATAACACTTATTTTTTTTGGATTGCTTGTTTCCCAACATTTTTCTATCTCTTCTTCGACAATTTGTTGTATGCGCTCGTCAATCGTGAGATAAATATCTCTACCTCTTATTGGTTTTTTTATTATCCTGCTAAAAGAACTCAGATAATTTCCTCTTCCATCCCTTAAAATCATTGCAAGGCCGCTTTCACCTGAGAGAATGTCGTCGTATTGTAATTCAATTCCTTCAATCCCTTTTCCATCCACATTGGTAGAGCCAAGAACATGGCAGGCAAGTTTTCCTTTTGGATAAATCCTCATAAACTCATCTTCAAAAACCACTCCTTTAATTTTTGCTTTTTCAATTTCGCTGTATTCCTCAACCGATAGTTTCCTTTTAATTCTTGGATACTTTTCATTAAACTTTTTTTCAAGCTCGGATTTAGGAATTTTTAATATTGCTGAAAGGATTTTTATTGTCTCTTCCCTATTAACGACATGTCTTGTATCAATGTAAAGAGTTTTGGCAGGAATGTCCATTGCAAGGATATTTCCATTTCGGTCGTAGATACTGCCCCTCTGTGGTGGTATTGATTTTTGTACAAACTGCCTTATTCCGGCATCCTTTGCATACCTGTCGTGCATAACTATCTGAAGCATCGCCAATCTTACCACAAGAGCCAAAAAACAAAAACATAGAACAATCTCAACAACCTTTCCTCTTTTTAAAAAAATGTCCTTCTTACTTAGATTCTTCTGCGTGCGCATTATTATCCTTTTGGATATCTGTTTCAGAACTAACAAAAGTAATAATTCTCCATGTAGTTGGGATCTCCAGGGAAAGATTCATTTTAATCGCTCTCTCCTTCACTTTTTCAAGCGAAAGCTCTTTTAAAATCTGGCTCCTGTAATATTGATTCCAGTTCTTAAGTTGTTGATAATTTCGTTCAAGCTCAGAAACTTTATATCCAAGTGCCAGTGTTTTACTGTAGATTATCAGATAGCAAAACATAAACAATCCAATCAGAGAAAGATTTGTAATCCAGTCTGGAACCTTTCTCCTGCTTCTTTTCAATTCACAACCTCCGCAACGCGCATTTTAGCGCTCCTGGAACTTAAATTGACTGCCTTTTCGATTTCATCCGGAACAATAACCTTTTTTGTAATCAATCTCACATTTTTGTTGGTTTTCATAAATCTCTTTACGATTCTGTCTTCAATTGAATGATATGTTATAACCACTATTCTTGCGCCAGAGATAAGAACATTAACAGCACCTTCAAGTCCTGCTTTAAGATTTTCAATCTCATTGTTTACGTACATCCTTATTGCTTGAAAAATCTGAGTAGCAGGATGTATTTTCTTTCTCGATTTTCTGTGTCTTGCGATGAAGTCGGCAAATTCCCTAGTTGTTTCAAATGGCTTGTTTTTCCTTTCTGTGCAGATAAGAGTCGCAAGCTTTTCAGCATCTTTTACTTCTCCAAAATCTTCAAGTATTCTTGCTATCTCTTTCTTTGAAAATCTGTTTATAACATCCCAGGCACTAACAGGCAAATTTTTGTCATACCTCATATCGAGTGGACCATTTTGTTTAAATCCAAAACCTGCTTGAGACGATGAAATCTGTTCAGAAGAAAAACCAAGATCAAACAATATCCCATCGGCTTTTTTTATACCAATATTTCTAACAATCTTTTCGATATTCTCAAAGCCATCATTAACAAAAATTACCCTTGTGGAAAATTCTGAAAGATATTCTTTTGCTCTTTGGATTGCTCTAAAGTCTTTATCTATACAAATCATCGTGCAATTTCCACCTGTTGCTTCAAGTATTGCCCTTGAATGGTGTCCTGTACCACATGTTGCATCAATATAAACACCAGTTGCTCTGACGTTGAGAAATTCAATTACCTTTTCAACCATTACTGGTTGATGTGTTTTCATCCGTTTAGAAGTGTCTCTGCAATTTTGACGTATGATTCAAGTGCCTTTTTAGAATATTGCTGCCAATTATTTTCTGCCCAGATTTCAAGTCGTTCGCCGACACCGATAATCACAACATCACCAACAAGTCCTGCATAACTACTCAGATTTTGCGGAAGTGCAATACGACCCTGTCTGTCAATCTTAGACTCAAAAGCACCCGAGAAAAACAATCTAGTGAAAGCCCTCGGATCTCCTTTTGTAAATGGGAGGGTCTTCAATTTTTCTGTCTGCATATTCCACATATTTTCAGGAAAAACAAACAGACAATGCTCAAGACCTCTTGTGATAAAAACATTTCGGATATTTTGCTGAAACAATTCCTTACGCAGTTTTGACGGTATTACAACTCTGCCTTTATCGTCAATCTTCGCCCTAAATTCACCAATAAACACCACTTTCTCCCATTTTGCACCACACATATATAAAACCATAACAAAAAATTTGTCAAGTCCAAGATTTTTCTCCTTCCTTTATAAAAGGAAGGTCGGGATGGATTTCACTCCCCCTCCTTTTCAAAAGGAGGGTCGGGGTGGATTTATGAAATCCCCCTTGCGTCCACCTTTTATAAAGGGGGAAATTAGTTCTCCCCTCTTTATAAAAGAGGGGCTGGGGGAGATTTCTCACTCCCTCCTTTTCAAAAGGAGGGTCGGGGTGGATTTCTATTTCAGATACTTCAGTACCTTCTCAATCACACCTTCAATATTTTCAAAAATTTCTCTATCTGAAAATCTCAAAATTCTTAAGCCATACCCAGCCAAAAATTTATCTCTTGTTTTATCCATCTTTATTCCGTCATCGCTGTAATGTTGACCACCATCAATCTCAACAACCAATTTCGCCTTAGGACAGTAAAAATCAACTATAAATTTGCCAATCGGTCTCTGCCTGTAAAATTGATAACCCTGTAGTTGTTTGTTGCGCACCTTTGACCAGAAAAATCGCTCAGCATCTGTCATGTTTTTACGCAATTTTCTGGAAAACTTCTTCAGTCGTGTATCATAATGAATTTTCATTTCAAAATCCCCCTTAGTCCCCCTTTTATAAAGGGGGAAGGAGAAATCCCCCTTAATCCCCCTTTTATAAAGGGGGAAATTGGTGCTCCCTCCTTTTCAAAAGAAGGGTTGGGGTGGATTTTACTTCCATACTCCTGCAATCTTAAATCTGCATTTTTTGCAGGCACCATTGACAATATTATTCTGACTTACAAGATACCCTTCCCTTTCAATAAGCAGAAAACCGCAATTGGGGCAAAAAGTATTTTCGCCCTGATCACCAAAAATATTGCCCGTGTAGACATATTTGAAGCCTGCTTCAATCGCTCTTCTTCTTAACTGCCTTATTCTTTCAACAGGCGTGGGATAATGGTCTGCCATTTTGTAGGTGGGATAAAATCTTGAAATGTGCCAAGGGATTTCAAAGGAAATCTTTGAAAGGGATTCAGCAAGAAAATCAAAAACAACATCACTGTCATTATATTCGGGAATAACAAGGGTTGTTACTTCAACCCATATTCCACGCTCTTTCATTGTCCTGATATTATTCAAAACAGGTGCAAGATGTGCTCCACAGAGTTTCTGATAAAAATTTTCATCTCCTTTCAGATCAACATTTGCTGCGTCTAAAAATGGCGCAATCTTATCAAGAGCTTCCCTGCTCATATAGCCATTTGTCACAAAATTATTTTTAAGTCCTGCTTGTTTTGCAAGAACTGCGCAATCATAGGCAAACTCAAAATAAACTGTGGGTTCTGTATAAGTGTATGAAATGCTTGTGCAACCGTATTTTTTCGCAAGCCGCACAATTTCAGCAGGACTTATACCAGTGCCGTAGGTTGAATAATCTCCAGGTGCCTGGGAAATTTCAAAATTTTGACAGAAACTGCACTTAAAATTGCATCCAACAGTGGAAATAGAAAAGGCGGTACTACCGGGTAAAAAATGAAAAAATGGCTTTTTTTCTATCGGATCAACATTTCTTGCAACAGGAAAACCATAAACAAGAGAAAAAAGCTCGCCGTTCTTATTCATCCTAACTTTACACAGCCCGCGGTCTCCATCTTCAATTACGCAGAAATGATTACACAACCGGCATCTTACTTTTTTTTCTGAAAGTTTTTCCTGAAAAAATGCAGGATGCATCGACTACTCCAGTCGGTATGTTAATATCAGGGGCTGTCCGTTCCTTATAATTTCTACTGTAACAAGTTTTGTTTGGCTATTCTGGATGTTATTGTAAACTGCATATGCCTTTGCCAAACTGTCTATTAAAACACCATTTACTCTTTTTATTACATCTCCAGGCTGAATTCCAATCTGCGCTGAAATTGTGCCTTCAGGAATCCTGTTAACAACAAATCCTTCAACCCTGCCGTCCTGGATATACGGTGTTACACTTACCGAAGAAAGCATAGCTGGATCTGACCTGAGTTTTTCAGCAATTTCATTCAGATTAATGCTTTTCGGTTGTTGCGGTGCAGGAACTATTGTCTCTGTATACGAAGTCCCACCGACCTGCGCAAAAGGTGCTTCTGGCGTCCGCGCTGCTGCAACAGGAACGACCTTCGCCGCTTCTTTAATGACAACTGCACCTTTGTCTGTTTGTGGTTTTGGTAACACCAGCTTGATATCCTTTCCATTATAGGAAAACTCAACATCAAACTCATTGATTTTCTTCAGGTAGGCATTTTCAATAATATCACCTTCATTCAAAAGGACTTCTGTTTTTCTACCAAGAACTTCAACAATTGCAAAAGAATCACCATCAGGATTATAAATTATGCCCTTTAGTCCAATAATGGATTCAAGGGATGGCTCTGGTGCTGGCTTAAGAATTGACCTTATTGGTTTTTGTGGTGGTGGTGGAGTATCAGCAAAAATTTTTCTGTTGATAATTTTTGAGTAGTCCTGCCTGCTTAAAGCAAAAGATTGCTCAGTAAGAATACACACAAATGACACAAAGAATAACAAACCAATGAATTTTTCTCTTTTTCGCATCAAAAAAATTATATCATACAAAAAAAATTGACAAAACCCCTTTTTATACACCACTCTTTGCCCTTTCTCCTTCCTTTTCAAAAGGAAGGTCGGGGTGGATTTTCATGCTCCCCTCTTTATAAAAGAGGGGCTGGGGGAGATTTCTCACTCCTTCCTTTGTAAAAGGAGGGTTGGGGTGGATTTATGAAATCCCCCTTAGTCCCCCTTTCGTAAAGGGGGAAGGAATGAGGGGAAATTTTACAAAGGGGGAAATTAGTGCTCCCTCCTTTTCAAAAGGAGGGCCGGGGTGGATTTTTGAAATCCCCCTTAGTCCCCCTTTTATAAAGGGGGAAGATGAGAATGAGAAGTTTGTGAAAGGGGTGAGAAAAAAACAGGGCGGGATTTCTCCCGCCCTGTTTGTGGGCTTTCACAAAGTTGCTACATCAATCTTGCCATTCACCCTGGGTCCAGTACATTCCAGATACACCAGATCCTACCGCACTTGGCGCATAGACATCAAGTAGAGTATCACTGTCGCGGTCGCCAATGTACTGATACTCCCCTGCTATTGTAGAAGCTGTTGTAACCTGCTGGTTGGCTCCACCGCCGCTAGGTGCATAGTATCCCTGTGTTCCAGCAGGGCTTGCCCAGATGTTGATGACAGCCAGGATGATGTCATCCCAGGTAAGGTCCGGGTATGCTGGCCAGCCGGTTCCAAATCCGGGTAACTGTGCACCTGTTGACCATGCTTCAATACCATAGAGCAGGTCAAGATCCTGGATAACTCCATCTGGTTTATTGGCTTCCTTCTTTGAATTGTACTTATCAACAGGACAGTATGGATTCAGGATATCCAGGATGCCATTTCCAGTTACAAGGGCTGACTGTGCCTGACCATTCATAAAGTAGCTGATGGTACCTGAGAAGCTCTTTGTTCCGCTTCCAGCTGGAGTAATATTGAATGTCAGGACATGGTCTGCAACTGTTCCTGCTGAACCACCGGTGTTAGCAAAAACAAATCTGAGTGTCTTGAGCCCCGCAGCAGGAGTATTGTCAAGTTCATAGTAGTTGGTACCTAAAGTAAGCGTATTTCCGTCTAACTTCACAGAATTGACTGACCAGGATGGAATTACTTCTTCAAGGGTGTAAGAAACCGGCTTTTTCGCATCGTCAATGTCTATTTTGATACTATAGGTTAATGCTGTTCCAGCAGACGCCCTTGACTGGAGTGTTCTTTCAGCAGTAATTTCGCCTGCAGTTCTTTCGAACTTCCAATCGAACTTATCCCTGTCAACAAGCCTTCCTGTGTCGGTGACTGCACCCTGGGCTGTTGCTAACCTTATGGTCCTTGCGCCGGGTAGACCCGCCACAAAAGCAATTGAACCATCGTTCAAAGGCGAATACACTGGATACGCAGGGTTTTGATTGGTTGCATAATCGATATTAAACAATGTCACTCCAAGACCTGTTCCTGCGTCCATAGTGTAAATCTTGTTGGAGCTGTCTCTGTCGGAAACAAAGATGATCTTTGTTCCATCAGGTGAGAACCTCGGGTTTTTGTCATTACACTGACCGGTGTTTCCGGCAAGAGTCATCTGTGTCCCGATTACTGTCACAGTGTTATTGTCAGCATCAAACACCACTCCAATCTTATTTATGGAAGAACCTGTGGATGTTCTGTCAACCCAGACCAGTGTGCTCATATCAGGTGAAACAACGGGGTCTTCTGCATTCGTTACCGTTATACCGGTAATAGCAATGGCAGGATCAGAAGTGGTCTTAGTGATCTGCTTTGCATATAGCTGCTTATTGCTATCGTTTGCTCCTGCCACGAAGACAACCCATTTACCGTCGGGGGTAATGAATGGCATCTTTGCTATTGTCGAAGTTCCATCAAAGTCACGATATTCAGTCCCATCCGAATTTACAAGCGCCACGTTGCCGTTAGTAGTATCATCGAATGCAACCCTTCCGTATCCAAGCGACGGATTATCCTTCGCTGGGCTAGGTGGTTGTTTCCACACCGATATCGGAGTCCCTGTCAATAACGTACCTGTGTCATCAAAATCAGCTATCCAAACTTCAGGGGTTCCATTGTCATTGGCAATGTACACAATTTCTGTGTCACCGATACCTGCTACTGGTGCCTGTTCTGTTATTGGTGGTGCCCAATCAGGTTGCCCCGCAGCATCATTGTCAACAGTCCTCTGGGTTATTCCTGTGTTTGTTGAGCCACCGGTTGTATCAAAGTTTGCCTGCCATACCTTGTTTGCAGCGCCAATAATCCTCGCGATATAAAGCATGTTTCCATTCTGTGCTGTTAGTTGTACATCCCTTATTGCTGCATCATCGCCATAGAAGCAAGCCTCGTATTCATTCTGTCCTGTTCCGCTTGTCTGGGTCACAGACACTTCAAGAAACGGAGTGAGCGAAATTGTGGCATAGACATCAAAGGGACCCCAGACTGCTCCTGACTTTATCCTCTTACTGTAAATAAGCATATTTCCTGCTGCGGCTGATTTGAAAGCACTCTTTAAACTAATGTATTCAACTGTACCAGAGGTGTTATTTGTTATTTTCGTCACAGTTGGTCCTGTAAGATCTACAAGGTAAATGTTCTGGATACCAGCAGATTTGCCTATGAAAGCAACTGTTGTGTTGTTGACAAAAACCACATGTCTAATTTCAATCCCATTGATTGGATCCGCATAGACACGCTGGTAAAGTCCTCTTATCCTGTCATATGTCCACAACGATGTTTCAACAGCGGCTGTGTCTTCGTAAACAAAAGCGATCGTATTTTCATCTGGCGACAAAGCTGCATATTTATAGTTTACGTTTGCAACCCCACTTCTGAGTTCAATACCTACGCCTGGACTGATGGAAGAAGAGGAAGAAACTAAATACACCTTGTATGTGTTTGCGTCTACCCCACTTGTCGGCACATTACTCGTGTAGATAATCTTTTTCCCATCTTTGTTGAACATTGGATTCAGGATGATTCCAGCCGTGTAGTTTGTTACCTGTTGCTCTGTGCCTGTGGCAAGGTCCTTGACAAAGAGGTTGCCCGTGGATGCAATCGTGCCATCAGCGTTTCTTACAACATTTTTTGTATACAGGATTCTACCCTGATTGCCGATGGCAGCAAACGCAGGCGTGGCAAAACCAATTGCAAGGATCGCCACAGCGGCTGCTACCAAAATACTTTTGACTTTCATTTTACTTCCTCCTTAGTTATAGGAGATTGTAATTTACTGCACTTGGTGCGTGGACTGCACTTTAACTGCCAACCATAAACTTTTCTCTATCACCCCCTTTCTGTGTTTTTATTGAAAAGGAATTCAAGCAATTTCTTCTGAAACTGCTTTCACCTCCTTTCTGAAAAATGGGTAATTTTTTAGTAAATCCCCTTGATCCCCCTTTTGTAAAGGGGAATACGAAATCCCCCTTGATCCCCCTTTTGTAAAGGGGGAAACAGCGCTCCCCTCTTTACAAAAGAGGGGTTGGGGGAGATTTTATCTCCCTACTTTGCAAAAGGAGGGTTGGGGTGGATTTCCCTAATTTTCAAATAACAATTGCAATATCCGGATCTAAATGCCTCCGGGAATTTTTCAAAGTATACTTTTTAGAGAGTTCAGGACCGAATACTCTCTTAACAGCATCTGAAAGGAATTTGAAGTGGCAACTGTTCACTATTTATACATTCTATCCTGTATGATTTTTCAGCATAATGATTATAGCATCCATCCTTTGATTGTCAAGAGCATTTATGAAATCCCCCTTTTGTAAAGGGGGAAACAACGTGCTCCCCTCTTTATAAAAGGAAGGTCGGGGTGGATTTCAAAATCCCTCTCAATCTCCCTTTTCCAAAGGGAGAAGAAAGACCTAAATCCCCCTTGCATCCCCCTTTTGTAAAGGGGGAGAAAATGAGGATGAATTTTATAAAGGGGGAAGGAATGAGGGGAAATTTTACAAAGGGAGAGGAAATAACGAAATCCCCCTTAATCCCCCTTTTGTAAAGGGGGAGAAAATGAGGGGGAATTTTGTAAAGGGGGAAAATAACATGTGGAGATTTCTCAACAATCTCCAATTATCGTATAATTTTTCTATGGGTGAAGAACTTTTTGAAAAGAAAAAAGAAACCTTACAGCCAGAAACAGAACCTCTTGCATACAGGATGAGACCACAAACCCTTGATGAGTTTATCGGTCAAGAGCACATTCTCGGACCTGATAAAGCACTCCGAAAAATTATTCAAACAGATAGATTTTCAAGTTTGATATTTTTTGGACCACCCGGCTGTGGGAAAACTGCACTTGCTTTTCTTATTGCCGGGATCACAAAAAAACATTTTGTTAGCTTAAATGCCATCACTGCAACAGTTGCTGACTTGAGAAAAATCATTGACCAAGCAAGATGGAGAAAAACCAGTAGTGGCGTAAAAACTGTCTTGTTTATTGATGAGATTGCTCATTTCAATAAACTTCAGCAGGATGCCTTGATGCCTGAGGTTGAAAATGGAACCATTGTTCTGATTGGAGCAACAACCCACAATCCTTTTTTCTCAATTAACAGGGCTTTGGTTTCCCGTTCAACTGTTTTTGAATTCAAGAAACTGAAAGAATCAGAAATAATCGCCATCATTGATAATGCCCTTGTTGATAAAAAAAGGGGACTGGGTAATCTCAATATTAAAATTGATGAAGACACCAAAAAATACATTGCAAAATATTCAGATGGTGATGCAAGGGTTGCATTGAATGTTCTCGAGACAGCGGTCAACATCAGCCCGCAAATTCCAGATGGAAGTATAGTTGTTGATTTACAGACCATTGAGCAGATTGCGCAGAAAAAATACATTGGTTATGACCGTGAAGATGAACATTATCACACAATCTCTGCTTTTATCAAGAGTATAAGGGGCTCTGACCCTGATGCTGCGTTGTACTGGCTTGCTAAGATGCTTGCTGGTGGAGAGGACCCTGCTTTTATCGCAAGAAGGATTTTGATTGCTGCATCAGAAGACATTGGAAACGCAGACCCTATGGCTATTGTAGTTGCTGCGTCAACACTGCAGGCAGTTGAACATATTGGAATGCCAGAAGCCAGAATCTGTCTTGCCCAGGCAACAATCTACCTTGCAACAGCTCCAAAAAGCAATGCATCTTACCTCGCTATTGAATCTGCAATGCACCAGATACAAAAAGAGATGACCCAGGAAGTCCCTGACCACCTTAAAAGCACAGGTTATAAAGGCGCAGAAATTCTTGGACATGGAAAGGGATACTTATATCCTCATGATTTTGAAGGGCATTTTGTGACGCAGAAATACATGCGAAAGAAACTCAATTTTTATAAACCAACTGATGCGGGTTATGAAAGAAGAATTAAAATTTTCTTACAGAGAATTGAAGCACTACAACGACAGAGAAAGGAGCAAGATGACAAAAACAGAAATCAGAAAAAAAATACTTAGTCAGTTAAAAGAAATGTCAGAAGACCAGTATCTGTCTTTAAGCGAAAAAATTTTCCAAAATCTTGTTTCGTTATCTGAGTACAAAAATTGCTGGAACCTGATGACTTATGTGTCTTTTGACAAAGAACCCGACACAATCCAAATTATTAAGGATGCTCTTGGAAAGGCAAAAACTGTTTGTGTTCCTCTTGTCGACTGGGAAAAAAATTCCATGGTTCCTGTTCAGATATTCAGTATTGACGACATTGATTTTTCTTCAAAAGTTCCACAGCCACTCAATCAATCACTTGTGAATATCAATGAAATAGAACTTGTAATTGTACCTGGTGTCGCATTTGATGTTGGTTGCAATAGATTAGGCAGGGGAAAAGGTTTCTATGACAGATTTTTGCCTCATTGTAATGGGCTCAAAATAGGCCTGGCTTTTGAATTCCAGATTTTAAATGAGCTTCCCCTTTCTCCAGATGATGTACCTGTGGATTTTGTCATCACAGAAGCAAGAATTATCAGACGTTCCTAAATCTGTTGTTGCGCTATTTTCTTGAGTTTTAGATATTTTTCGTAAGGAACATTCCAGGCATCCTGATTTTCCGGATTATACTCTATCAAGGGAAATGACTCTGAAACAAGCTGTCTGAAATCCTGATGATCTTTTACAATTTTTGTTGCAATCAACTGTACTCCTATATTTCCAATCGCTGTTGCTTCAACAGGTCCACACACAACTTTTTTCCCTGTTGAAGAAGCAGTAAATTGTGATAGGACCTTGTTCTGTGAGCCACCGCCAACTATGTGAAGAATGTCAATACTTCCAGCTATTGACTCCATTCTTTCTATGTGGAATTTGTATTCAAGTGCAAGGCTTTCAAGTATTGTCCTTGAGATTTCTCCAATTGTTTGCGGAATTTTCTGACCAGTTATTTTGCAGAACCTCTGAATTTTCTCAACCATATTTCCGGCAAATAAAAACATTGAATTGTTGACATCAATAAGAGACTGAAATGGTTTTTCTTTTGCTGCCATTTCACCAAGTTCAGCGTAAGAAAAACTTCTGTTGTGTTGTGTTTCCCACTGTCTCCTGCACTCCTGCCATATCCACAGTCCCATTATATTTTTTAAAAACCTTATTTTTCCTTTGTATCCGCCTTCATTGGTAAAATTGTACTCAAGGACATCTTCATTGATAAGTGGCTGGTCAATCTCTTTTCCAAGTAAAGACCATGTTCCTGATGAAATGTATCCCCACTTATCGCCAGATGCAGGAACTGCAAATACTGCAGATGCGGTATCGTGGCAACAAACAGAGAAAACTGGAACCCTTGATAGACCAGTTTCCTCCCGAATGTATTCTGAAAGAATTCCAAGTTTTTTACCGGGCGGCACAATGTCTGGAAGAAAATGGGTTGGAATCCCGAGTTTTCGTAAAATGTCTTTTGTCCAGTCACCTCTTGGCTTATATTTCTTTTTCAAAGGATTCAGCATCTGAGAGGTTGAAGCAATTGTGAACTCACTTGCCACTGAACCGCAAAGCCAGAAGTTGAACAAGTCTGGCATAAAAAGCATCTTATGTGCAGATGAAAGGATCCACGGAGTTTGAAGTTTCGTTGCATAAATCTGAAACAAGGAATTGATTGGCATAAACTGAATACCAGTTTTTTTGAAGATTTCCTGCTTGCTAACTGAGCTGAAAACCCTTTCCATTATATTCTCTGTTCGTCTGTCTCTATAATGAAAAGGAAGAGATATCAGGACACCGTTTCTATCAATGAACGCACTATCAACGCCCCATGTTGTAACACCAATTCCTGCAATATCGTGATCTGCAACAGATTTCAAACCGGTCTTAATCTCTGAAAATATTGCGGGTGCGTCCCAGAAAAGATGCTCACAAATCTGAATTCTGTGAGTAGGAAATCTGTGTACTTCCTTTATCTGTAGTTTTTTGCCTTCGATGAAACCAAGCATCACTCTACCACTTTCTGCGCCAAGGTCTATAGCAATGAATTTTTTGTTTTTCATTATTGCCCCCTGTGTGAATTTTATTATAATGACTAATTTGCCACAGTCAAAATTGTATACAGTGTTTACAAGGATTACATTTTCTGAAAAAATTGAGATACACAAGAAAATCCGTTGTGCCCCTCCTTTGTAAAAGGAGGGTTGGGGTGGATTTCAAAATCCCTCTCAATCTCCCTTTTACAAAGGGAGAAGAAATACCTAAATCCCCCTTAGTCCCCCTTTTATAAAGGGGGAATACGAAATCCCCCTTAGTCCCCCTTTTATAAAGGGGGAATACGAAATCCAAATTTAAAAAAGGAAAGATGATTGTACAAGTGGAAAACAAAAACTGCTCATATTCTTACTTGCCGACTTTTGCTTTTCATTCTAAAATTAAGGGCTCGGGAGGTACAAATGATTATTGATTTTCATACCCATGCATTTCCTGACAAAATCGCTGAAAAGGCATTGAAAAAAATTGAAGCAATGGGCGGCATAAAACCAAAATTTGATGGTACCATCAAAGGACTTCTTGAATCCATGGACAGTGCCGGAATTACAACAAGTGTTGTCTTATCTATTGCGACAAAAGTTTCCCAGTTTGAGTCAATTTTGCAGTGGGCTGGTTCAATCAATTCTGAAAGAATTATCGCCTTTCCTTCTGTACATCCTGATGATGAAAAAGTAGTTGAAAGAATTTTTGAAATAAAAAATGCAGGGTTTAAGGGTTTGAAAATGCATCCTTATTTCCAGGATTTTATTATTGATGAAGAGAAAATGTTTCCTATTTACGAAGCAATTGAAAAAGCACAACTCATACTTGTTATGCATTCAGGATATGACTTTGCCTATGAAAGAATCGATAAGGCAGGACCAAAAAGGATTTTAAAAGTGATTGAAAAATTCCCTGGCTTAAAGTTTGTTGCTACACATCTTGGCGGATGGGAGCAATGGAAAGATGTAGAACAATTTCTTGTTGGTAAAAACCTTCTTATTGAAACATCGTTTTCATATGATTACCTGGAAAAAAGAAAAATTGAAGACATAATCCTGACACATAATCCAGATCAAATTCTGTTTGGTTCAGATACTCCCTGGGCAGACCAGAAAGCAGCAGTTGAAGTACTTAAGAAAACTGAAATTCCCATAGAAATAAAAAACAAGATTTTTTATCAAAATGCGATAAGGATACTCGGACTTTAGAAAAACAAAATAAGATTCGCTCCAATTCAAATCCCTCCAGGAAAGAAAAATGGCGGTGTAGGGATTCGAACCCCAGACGTATCGGGTATGAGCCGACTGCTCTGCCACTGAGCTACACCGCCGATTTAAGATAATCTGCAACTTGCAAAAACGCCTTTGCTCTATGACTTATTCTATTTTTTTCTTCCAGGGATAGCTCTGCAACTGTTTTCCCAATTTCTGGTATTTCAAAAATTGGATCGTATCCAAAACCATTATTGCCGCGTGGCTTTTCAACAATCCTTCCGTACAACCTGCCTTCAAAGGACCTGTGTTTTCCACCAGGTTCAACTACCACAGCCACGCAGATATAATAGGCATCTCTTTTACTGTTTTTAAGATGCCTTGTATATTTTAACAATTTTTCTATATTTTTTCCATCATCAGCATCAGGACCCGCAAATCTTGCAGAAAAAATACCCGGCAACCCTCCTATCGCAGGTACAACAAGACCAGAATCTTCAGCAACAACAAAAATTTCTGGATAGTATTTTGAAACAAAAAATGCCTTGTTCATTGCATTTTCTAAAAAAGTTTTTCCTGTTTCTTCAGGAAATTTTGTAACCTCAGGCATAATTATGGTACAGTTAAAAGTTTTCAAAATTTCCTTTATTTCTCTTAATTTGGAGGGATTCTTAGTAGCCAGACAGAATTTGAAGCTCATTTTTTAAAAACTCTTCTTCAATTTTGATGATTTTTTTGATGCCTTTTTCTGCGATTGATATAAGTTCGCTAAGTTCATTAAAGGAAAAATCCATTCCTTCAGCAGCACCCTGAATCTCAATAAAATTTCCCTTATTGTTCATTACAACATTGAAGTCAAGTTGTGCCATCGAATCTTCAGAATAGTTTAAGTCAAGGTACTTATTCCCATTGACAATTCCAACACTAACAGCACCGATGCAACTTCTTAAAACAGGTAGGGTTATAAGATTTCTCCTTTTCATTTGAACAAGGGTATCAACAACGGCACAGAATGAACCATTGATTGAAGCAGTCCGTGTTCCACCATCTGCCTGGATTACATCACAATCAACAATTATTGTTCTTTCGCCAATGTTGCGAAGATTCACTGCTGCTCTCAACGCTCTTCCTATCATACGTCGTATTTCCTGGCTTCTTCCGGATTGGCTGTTGGTTCTCAAGATTCTTTCTGGTGTAGAAACAGGTAGCATCCCATATTCAGCAGTTATCCAACCATTTCCAGTACCCTGGAGAAATGGCGGAACTTTATCTTCAATAGTTGCACAACATAGTACCCTTGTATCACCCATTTCTATAAGCACTGAACCAAGGGCGTATTTGCTCACATTCCTGGTAATATTTATGTGTCTCAATTCGTCCGGCTGTCTTCCGTCTTTCCTTGTATTCATTTAATCCTTTCTGGAATTTATCCAGTCAGAGAAAAAGAAAAATTCAGGTTTAGCATTATCCTCATCGGCATTGGCAAAAATTTCCCTTTCCTATCAGGATCAGGAACCTGAAACATATAATTCACATCAAGGCTAAGTTTACCATTTGCCTTTGTCATCGCGCCCCTGTTTGAATCAAAAAGTATTTCACCGTCAGAAGAATTCCTGCCAGTGATTTTAACTTCTGTGCCCTTCTCTTTTGAAGTATGTTTTATAACCTGATTTGAAACCATCCGTATTTTTTCCTGATTTTTTGATCTTCCTTCATAGATATAAGCAAATTCAAGTTGCGGAATTTTGCCCGAAGGAAAATTGAATGACTCTATCTTTTGAATCCATCTTTTTCCAGGCGTCAGTGAGTCAGGGAAGATCGGAAACATACTTAAAAAAGGAACAAAATCAAGCATTCCAGTCTTCAGTGTAGTTGTTTTATGAATTTTTCCTTTTTTGTCGATCTGCAACAGTAGTTGTGGAATAAAGGTCGAAAGGGCAGTTTCTGAACCGGTTGTGTCTTCAAATACCTCATCATTAACAAGTATTTTTGATTTCCTTGCAGTCATCTTTATCTGATACAATCCATCAACCACGCCAAGATTTAACATCTCAATAATAAAACTTGCCTTCACTTTAAAGTTCATGGGTTTTTCATCAAAGGAAGACCATCCGGCAGTACCATTGATGTCGACCTGGTAAACAAGATTTTCAAGGTCTGGAAATTTATAATTCAGCTCAATTGCTGTTTCCTGAGCCACTGCTATAAAACCTGAAAGCAAGATCAAAACTGCCAAGGAGATAAAAATCTTCATTTTTTCATCCTTTCAGCAAATCGGTTCAATCTTTTTATGGTTTCCTTTATATTCTCCATATCAGTAGCAAAAGAAATCCTCACAAAACCATCTGCTCCAAAATCATCTCCTGGAACAGTGGCAAGTTTTTCTTCTTCAAGAAGTCTTTGAGCAAGCTGGGTGGATGGCATATCCCCAATCTTAAGTAAAAGGTAAAACGCACCTGCGGGTCTGCAGTAAGTGATAAGCGGTGAGATGTTTTCAAGTATATAGTTTCGCCTTCTTTCAAATTCTTCAACCATTTTTTCCACAAAACTCTGGTCAGCAAGAATTGCTTCAAGAGCTGCTTTTTGAACAAAAGATGTAGGATTTGATGTTGTCTGACTCTGAATATTTGCAATCGATTTTGCCAGTGAAAGCTCAGCCGCAAGATATCCAATCCTCCAACCTGTCATAGAATAGGTTTTTGATAGACCATTTACAACCACAGTCAATTTCTTAATATCATCTCCGAGTGAAGCAATGCTTACGTGCTTTTGACCATCGTAAATAAGTTTTTCGTAAACCTCATCCGAGATAACAATAATTTTATGCTGGCAAACAATCTCAGCAATCTGTTGGAGCTCCTGCCTGGTGTATACAATACCTGTGGGGTTTGAAGGACTGTTCAAAATTAAAGCCTTTGTTTTTTTTGTGATGATTGATTTAAGATGTTCAATGTCAATTTTAAAGTCCTCATTGTATCTACATACGACACATTTTCCACCAGCAAGCTTTACCATTTCAGGATAACTTACCCAGTAAGGTGCAGGAATGATGACTTCATCACCTTCATCACATATGGCAAGCATTATATTGAATAAACTGTGTTTTGCACCACATGAAACAACAATCTGATCAGGCTGGTAAACAAGATTATTGTCCCTCTTAAATTTCTCACATATTGCCTGTCTTAATGGTTTTATACCTGAAGAATCCGTATATTTGGTAAAGCCTTGATTGAGAGCGTTTATTGCTGATTGTTTTATAAATTCAGGTGTATCGAAATCAGGTTCGCCAACCGAAAGATTGATAACCCTTTCACCCGCAGCAATCAATTCCGCAGCTTTTTTGTTCACTGCAAGAGTGCTTGATGGCTTAATATTTTTCGCTCTGGCTGAGATTTTTTCTTCTATCATAGGCGCTCCTTTTTTCCATTTTACCACAAAGTTCAGAACCTGTCATCTCACGGACTATTGTGTCAAGTAAAAATCTATCCGAAGCGAGATACGTTGAGACATTAAAAATCTATCCCAACACATAT
>JAMWCC010000065.1 GCA_023818375.1 Candidatus Omnitrophota bacterium
TAGGCATTTCCACCAATATGGTGAATGACCAATACTTTATCTCCATCAGGCATAACACTGTGAACCCTCCCTGGCACCTGAAACAGAGGCCTCTGTTCATCAAAATCCTGATACACTGGAATACTCTCAAAAAGCCACTGTTTTACAGGAATCCTCCAAATATAACCAGAACCAGCATTCCACACTGCCATGTCTGTATCCAGCCAACCACCCCAGCTTCCCCATGTAAGCCCCCATGTGGAATCTACCTTTTTTATCACCAGTTCTTTGCCCTGAATCAAACCATCGTTATTCAAATCCGCCCACCAGTAACTGAAAAGCTGGTTACCTGAAGCTTTTTTAAATTGCGCCTGGACATCTTCAGGCGCAGGATCACCCCTGATAAGAAAACGATTTAATTGTTCAAAACTACCACACCCCATAGCAAACACGGGTTGAGCAATAAGTTCACTGTTAATCTTATATATTACCACTCCGTCTCTACCTCGGGACATGGCAAATGTTTGCCCTTTAAAATGTCGAAATTGCAGCGCTGAACCCATAAACCCCCTGCTACTAAACATGTCAAATCCTCTCATTCTCGGACGAATCAGGGTAGAAAGGGGCGTAACCTCGCCTGTCTTGTAGTCAACTTTGAAAAGAGTATGATGCAGATTGACCAATTGAGGAGCAATTTCATCAGCTTCAGCACCAACAGCATATGCCCCTGGACCAAGTAAATCTGCTAATAAATTTCCTTCTAAACTCCAAACACTCACACGCCTTGGAGTATCATCATATTCACAAACCCATATTTTACCCTCGTTGTCAACTGTTATTCCTGAAGGCATCAACATCCCTGTAGCGTCGTATTCACCAACCCAGGGCCGACCACCTTTTTTACCAATAGTACCCAGCAATCTACCTTCCCGATTGAATATCTTAACCTGCATAGAATTCCCACAATCAGTTACATAGATATTACCCGATCTATCAACGGCAACTCCCCAAGGTGCAGAGAGATCTTTTGCCACCAGTACTTTAATGTCTTTTGTTTCGGGTTTTATGTTTAGGATCTTGTTTTGACTGGCAACAATTAGATTACCATTGTTATCTATAGCCACACCAGCAGGTGCAGGAACATTTATCTCTGAAACTTTTTTACTTGTTTTCCAGTTATATATTGCAATTTTATCTTCGAGAAAAAGGGAAGCATAGAGAATGTCGCCCTTTACCGCAATCCCAAGGAGATTCAATCCTGTAACTTGTGGACCAAAGTCATTATTTTTGATTCTCTCCCAGAATGGTTTTTTGTAAACCTCTGCCCACTTTTTACTTAAATCCTTGGCTTCACTAATAATCAATTGTGATGAACCGAACGGAAAATTAAGAGGCTTTCCTGACGCTCCACTAAATATAGTGACCACATTGCCCTGTGCAACAAAAAGATTCTTATCATCAGCTGCCATAGCACTAATGGTAGACCATCTAATCTGACGTTGTCCCCATAATTTCCTGCCAATTCTTGTAGCGATTCCCCGACCAGAAGGCAGGTGCGGGTCAACTGCAATTATCGCAGTACCTGCTTCACTAAGCTCCCATCCCAAATACACTCGCTTACTATCGCAAGCAGCTGCAATTGGTGGACCATGATCACCACCCCAGCTACCAGTACCATCATCGGTTCGCCAGGGTGGATTACCTGCATTATGGATTGATGTAACATATCGTAAATTGATGCCACTTGTGGTTATAATTTTTGCTTTATAATCTCCTGGTGATAGAGGCCTTCCATTATCATCTAAACCATCCCATTCCACTTTTACGGTTTCTTCACCTTTCAATTTATCTAAAAAAACAGGAGGAAGACTGCGCAACAATAGTCCTTCTTTATTGTATATACCAACGACAAAATACTTGGCTTTATTATCAGGTAAAGGAAAATTTAGAATAAGAGAATCTTGTAGGGGTTTATCAGATAAGATAGAACCTCTATTGTCCGTACCGGGCAATGCAGAAGTAGCAAGAAAAATGGCTTGTCCCCATATCTCTGGTTGTTTGAAAGCAAAACCCTTTCCCAAGACAAGTTCATTAAAAGTTATTAAATGCCTTGTCCCAGAAGTATCACCCCAGAAAGGCTGAATAGTCATTGCTATTCGATCCCCTGCTTTTAACGGTTCTTTTATATTCAGTCTATCCCATGGAATACGAGCTTCAAGAGTATAGCCATCATTGTCTTTCTGGAAAACGACACCAGATTCAAGACCAGTCCAAACCTTGCTTCCACCGCGATAACCCTCCTGGTGAATGCCATACTGAATGAACAACACTGGCAATTTTTCTTCAGTGTAATACCACATAGTCATATGAACTACAGTACCGGTATCAAAATCTTTCATGGTTCCAGTTGGTAAAGGATACTGAGCTCTGGGATCATTACATAATCTTATCTGGAGAGCATCTCCACTCCAACCATCTTGTGGCCTGACCCGTGGGTCATGATTATTCACCATGGGTGTATCATCCACGAAATGTGCTCCTATGTATAGAGCATCTGTATCATACATCATGGCAATCCTAAAGGTAAACTTTGGTTTCAAAGCTTCCTCAAAAGCCCCTTCAATCATCCCACTCAGATCCCATTCATCAAGTTTTCCGTCAACGATTACCTTTTTGGATACAGGCACGACCGAAATCTTGTTATGGGCATTCAGGTGTTCGCTACTGAAGAAAATAAGGAAAGCCAGTAAACAAACGGCTGAAAATTTAGCAAGTTTCGCAGGTTCCACTAATATTACCTCCTGGTTTCTGACCAGTGTTTTTACCAGTTAAGGGCATTCTTTGCTTTCCAAATAAGCCAGGTTTTACTACTTGCTTCAGCAAATTCCACATGGCCATCAGCGCAAAGAAAATTTATTCCTGTGCGATGATGTATAGGTGAAGCTGCATAATTTGTTGCCCCGTAATTAAAGGCGTATCTCATCAGAATTGGCCGGCCATAAGCAGGATTTTCTCTGTGGTTGTCTGCCAAAACAGGCCATTCCCCATCAGCAACTACAATTATATTTTGTGGGTCCCAGAGCCTTTTAATATTCTGTGTTCTCTCAGTACCATTCCATCCATCAGGAAAACTCGGACTAACACCACGCCATTCTCCTGTCATATGTTTTGCCCAGACATAACTAAGATAATTCCCTTTCAACCACGTTAGGTTTCTGCTTTGTCCTGATTGTGTTCCAATTCTTGTTCTATCAGAAGGACAGGAAAAGATTTTTGGATTCGTATAAGCAGGTTTCTGGGTACCCCAGAACTCAACCAGAAGTCTGAATGGAACCATTTCTGTCGCAGATGAACCTGTACAATAATATACTGGAAACCAACCATTATTGTCCTCAACATACATTCTCATGGCTAAACCAATTTGTTTAAGATTATTCATACAGGCAGCCTGTCTTGCTCTTTCTCTTGCCTGGGACAACGCGGGCATCAACATTGCCGCCAGTATAGCAATAATGGCGATAACAACCAGTAATTCAATCAACGTGAACCCATTGAAATTCTTCTTCATTTTTGCCTCCTGACTTTCTTTTTTCTAAAACCGAAAACATTGTAATATTCTATCCATCCAATTTCTCAGTATCCCATTGGGTACAATAATGATCCATCAATGCCATCTCCTAAACCACAATTAGGAAACTTGTCTCTTGGTAGCTTGTAGCAGCCCTGAACTGTGTCATAGTATGATTTAATCCATTCCACATTGCCACCGATAAACAACACATTAATGCCATCGTACCAGTGATTGCCAAACTGCAGCCTCAACACACGGGGCTCAAAATCATCAAACCAGCGGTCAACATCAGGCCCTTTTCTATCCGCAACCAACGCTATTTTTGGATCGCTTTTATCTCGGTATCCACTCCAACCTGTTTGCATCCCGTCTGCTCCAGCATAGGCGTAGGAACACTTTTCAGGCCCAAGCAATCCTGTTTCAGAAATGGTCAGTGTGGTACTTGGACAAATGAAAATCTCTGCATTTTTGGCATAGACGGCTCCCTCTCTAACATCAGTAGTAATGTCAAGCTGCCCGGTTAATATGGAAAAACTTCTTGTACACGACCATTTCTTTGTTTCATAAGTCACTGGAAACCTGCCGTTATAATCGTCCGCGTACATAAAAAGGCATAGCCCAATCATACGGAGATTATTCATACATGCTGCCCTTTGTGCTTGTTCTCTGGCTTTTGTCAAAACCGGAAGAAGGAGACTCGCCATCACAGCAATAATAGCTATTACTACCAACAATTCGATTAAGGTAAATCCGCCTTTCAATTTCATCTTTTTCACCTCCTCACATAAAATAGTCAAACATTGCCTTTCTTTATGAAAGTTTGAACAGTGGACTTGTTTTCGTTTGCCGCTGCCAGTTGCAGGTTTTCTATTGTTTCTTTCATACATTGTTGATCGTTTATGAACCTATCCAGTTCGAGATTGAAAACACCATACAGGTATGCATGAAAAATTGGATCTCTGACATCATAATTTTCTCCATTTTCAACATGAAAAATTTGTATCTCTTTATTGTAGTCAGCAGGTGGTAAGAAAAAACTTGAAGTTGCAACTGATCTCAAAACAGGAAATTGATTCCTTCTGGCGATTATCTTTTGTATTTCAGGAGATAATATCCTTGCCACGATTTCTGCGCACAGGGTATATTGATTGCAACTCGTTGGAATTGCCCAGTAAGAACAATTTACAGGAATTTTGAAATTTTCGTTATAATCTACTGGAAGGGGTAAAATACAGAATCTCAGACCTCTATCTTTCAGCCAGTGAGAATAAAATATAAAGCTTTCCAGGAGTGGAATTCTGGATTTCAAAAACATTTCCTTTGGGTCTGCCATTTTAAGATATATGCTTCTATCTATGTAACATTTGTTTCTGGCCATAAATTCTAAATCAGTCATGACTCTTAGAAATTTTTCATCATTCAGATTAAGAATCAGCCTTCCGTTTTCAACATAGAACGGTTCAACCCCATTCAAGACAAAGTAATAAAACGGGGAAAAAGAAGAAAGAATAAAACCATTATCGAAATTATGCGTCTTTGTCCGAAAACTCTTGCAAGCTTGTAAATATTGTTTCCATGTTAGTTTTGTCTTCTCAGTATTGACCAATAAGGAAAAGTACCTACGAAAGTTTTTATTGAAATAAAGGATAGGCAAACCAACACTTGCAGGTAGACCATAAATCCTATTTTGATTGACAACTCCCTTTATAAGAACCTTGTAGATATCATTGAAGTTTATTTCGTTTATTGATTTAAACTCACCCAAATCAATAAAGCTTTCAGGGTTGTTTCTTAAATCAGCAAATCTAACCTGATTAATATCTGCTTCTTCTCTTCCTGGCTCAATGGTAAAAGTGAAGGTTTTCAATTCATCTTGAATTTGAGAAAAAACCATTCGCCAAATCTGTATTTGTTCTGGATGCCTATCCAGAAGACAGATTTTGATTGTTTTTTTTATCAATATATATGGCAGAGGCATATTTATCACTGTCTCATGTAAAGGTGGAGTTTCCCTGCGGGTAACAGATTTCTCTACCTTCACAAAATCCTGTGCCACAAACCACCCGACTCCTTTCCTGGAGTAAACAAGACCTTCTTTTTTTAGTTCAAGAAGCGCAGACCTTATGGGTTTGAAACTCACACCCAACTTTTTCTCAAAATATTTCACCGAAGGTAAAATTTCGCCTTGCTTGAGTTTCCCTTCGTGAATTAAACTTTTTAAAGATTCCTTTATCTGGTAGGTAATTGGCTTGTAGCTTTTCTTGTTTATTTTAATCATAATGGTTTCACCCACTTTATACCTACCTATATTCTACCTATAACCTATAACACTGTCAAGCCTTCGAGTTTTCTCAAAAAATAATCTCTTCAAAAAGTGGTAGTTTCATCGTGACCTTAAAAAAGGTCTGCCATCAATTTTAGCTATAGCTATGTATTACATAAAAAAAACAGTCAGCAAGACACCAGAAACACAATACACCAAGGAAGAAAACACAATTATAAAGAGAATGGAGAGACAGGAAATTGGGTAAAATAAAGAAATAAAAAACAGGAAGAAATTTTACATACCACCAGGAAATGTATCGGATGATTTCCTTAATGAAAATCAATTAAGAAAATGCTCAGTTTCCACACTGAATGATCACTGTTCGTAGTTGAATAATGTAAGAAGCTAAGTTATATCAACCCGAAATCGCATGTCACCTATACGAACATGCCATGAGAATTGAATTTCGGCCGGACGACAACAGTCTATGTCGCATTTAGGTAAACTCAACCAAATAATCACCTTGACTGATGTGCAATGAACATCCATCTTTACCTATCCTGTCAGAAAAATCATCTCCATTCGGAAGCAAGGTAATTTTTTTAATGGGTCTTTCCATGATCAGCGTCTGGGTATCATCTGTCCATTTTCTAAGTAGATAACCTTTTTTATGCAACCTCATTGACCAACCCTGTCTGTAAAGACAACATATCTCAGCGCTGGTAAGAAACCTGACATTGGGTTTTTTCGCAAGCAATGAGAGTAGCCTTGCCAACCTGTCTAACCCAGAGTCTCTCCTGACACCAACATAATGAGCGCGGTGAGACTGGATTACTGCAGGCTCGTCATTTTCCCATCGTTTTTCGATTACTGATAAGATAAACTCATCCGTTAATCCCTCGTCTTTTGAAGTGCACTCGAAAGAGACATTTCTAACAAGGTAGATAAGATCATAGAACCGATTGTATGCGCCCATTGGAACCCATGGATTCTGGTTATTCCATGGTTTTGTGTCATAGACCACAACCTCGCCATAATTATTTCGAGAATTTTTCAAGCTAACAGCTTTGATACCATGAATTGACCAAATTATTTCTGTTTCAGGATATGCATCACTGGTAACTGCTACAGAAGCTTTATAGCCCACGGCTTCATAGAATCTTTCCAACCCTATTTTTACCCATTGGTTAATCTCTTTTATGTTCATCCCCAGAAATTCAGGAATATGATATCCCTGAGAATACCTTCGCTTGTTGAATAAATCCCTCGCCCTTTCAGATTCGGGACCGTTTCCCCTTAGAAGTTCCATCCAAATAACCGGGCTTGTGTGGTGAAGATTTGAATGATATTCAGGAAAGAACACCCCTGTCGCTATACCTTCCCTCCATTTCTTGCAGACCGGGGAATCTTTATCCGGGCCTGTATCTATAAATTTTTCAAAACCTGAAGCCTCAATAGCTTCATAATCCGGGTTGCTCATACATGCAAAAGCTGTAAAAACTGCCGGTTGCCCATCAGAACCTTTTATCTCTTCAAGAACCCTGAATAGATGCTCAAGATCTTCAACAGTTTCAAGTCCATAGTCAGGAATACCCATACCCCAATCATCACTTTCAATTACAATCGCCCTATAGTTTTTCCAGTTTATTCTGGTACAAAATTCATATTCTGGTACTGCTTTTAAAATTCGGTCAGGATGCTGATACTTCATTTTTCCCCCTTTATAAATCCTTGCATTTGTAAGATAAGAATATTAGATCCCTCGTCTTACCTGGATTCTCATCTTCTATTCTACAACAAATTTTCAATCCTTTCTCCATGTGCTACCCTTCCATAATCATGGTTATTTAACAGAGCATTCCTTTTAGTGGTAAATTTAAAATATTTCCATCACCGATATTTCACCAAGACAAGCGCCGAAAAAATACGGCTTTCTCCGTTTCTAGATTCTTTTACTTTTATCCGATCCATATCATTTATGGGTAAATCCCTGTTTTTCCCCGGGTTGCCAGGATCAGTTATGAATTCCATTGGTTCCCCACAAAACAATATCAACCATAGCAGAAGACCACAGTTTCCCAGAGAGCAATATTTTCGCAAGGCATCGTGTCTGGTAGGGATATGGAACTTTACCTCTCTTATTTCCCATCCATCTATGGTAGCTACATTTTCTACTATGATAGGTAAAACATCTGGTCCACCCTCTTTTGGTGTAAGAACTCCAGCATCAAACCAAATTTCAAAAAGTTCATCATAACGACTATTCAACTCAACGGTCATTTTCTCACCAACCTCGTTAAATATTTTTTGTTTTTCCTATCACCCTTGGCCCAGTTTACTTTATGCCCCCTTATAAGAAAGCGGTGAAAGAACCTTTTTTACACATATTGTCCGGATAAAATTCTGACGCTATAGGAAGATCAAAATCAAAAATTATCTCCATTTCTTCATCCTGCAATGTTGCCTGTTGGAAAGTTGGTACTACGTTATTCATTTTTAATTTCCTTTTCATTGTGTATCCTAAATTTTTCCATTAGTTGCTGTCAGGCCAAACTTTTCAACTAACTACCACTGGTCTGTGCGAAATGGAGATGCAGGAAGTCCTTCTTTATTGTAGAGATTACAAACAGGATTTCCTGCCCATGCATATCTTACTGCAACTGGTTTTTCAATTGTTTCTGACCATACCACAACAGTATCATTTTCAATTTTTGCCTGTGCCTTTACAAAATTTTTATCTTCTCCAGCAATAACAAAACCTGCCAGTGTTTCTGAATCTTTTGCAATAAGCCCGCCCCCGATGTGGTTGAATTTTATCCTGATCTTGCTTCCTTCAACACTCATACCCGCATAGATTGGTCCGGAATAAACAATCTTTTTCCCGTAAACAGTACCCAGGGCTGCAAGTGCAAGACGCCTGCCGACTTCCTGTTTATTTTTAGGATGGATATTGTTTGCTTCGCCAATATCAATTGTTATTGCCATTGCGGTGTTCTGTTTTCTAAGCACTTCAAGCTGAGATTCTCGCAGAATCGCCCAGTTATTATTTTCCCAGGTCTCAACGGGTTTTCCAATATTAGGTAACTGCACAAAAATAAAAGGAAGTTGCTGCTTCCACGAATTTTTCCAGTCATCAATAAGTGCCGATAGTAGCACCTCGTATAATTGTGGGTTCTTCCTCGTATTTGCTTCCCCCTGATACCACAAAAAACCCTTTACCGGAAATTTTGCAACCGGTGCCACCATTCCATTATAAAGCACACTCAATGAATTTGGATTCAATGGTAGTTTTGGCTGCTGCGGTTTTTCAGGTGCAGGTAAACCCTGCTGTTTTGCCTTCTCAGAAGCATCCTGCCATTCATTTATTCTTTTTTCATATTCTTCAATTGCGGCTTTATATTGCCCTAAGTTTTTATCCTGTAACTCAAGTTCTGATTTCAATTCAGAAATTTTTTCAATTGCGTTTCTGCTCATCCATGCTTCAATCCTTGTACCACCAACAGAACTATTAATCAAACCTATTGCAACTTTTGATTCTGGTTGAAGATTCTTTGCAAAATAATAAGCCGTAGCAGAAAATGTTCCGACACTTGCTGGACTGCACACTTTCCAACTTCCCCGCAGGCCGCTGGACGGTTGCTCGGCAACTTGTGCCATAACCTTGAAGTGTCTTATTAAATTATTCGTTGCATTTTTAATTTCTTCAGCTGCATTATTGCTTGCAGCAACTGTCATTGCCATATTGGATTGCCCTGAACAAAACCAGACATCTCCATAATAAATATCCTTCAGCACTATGGTATTTTTGCCGGTTACTGTCATCTCATAGGGACCACCTGCCTTATGTTCGGGCAAAACCACCTGCCAACTTCCATTTTCATCAGCTACACAGGAAACCTGAAACTGGTCTATTTTTACTGTAATCTTTTCTCCTGGCAATGCTGTACCCCAAACAACCACTTTTGCATCCCTCTGCAAAACAGCACAGTCGCTAAAAAGCGGATTAAGAACAACATCAGCAAGAGCAAAACTTAAAAAATAAAAAATCGCGATTGCATAAAAGAGCCACAACAAACTTTTTCTCTTCATTTGTTCTGTCTGAAAAGTTCTTTCAACATCAAAAGGGTATTGTCAACTATCGTATCAAGCGCCTCTGGCACCAGCTTTGACCAGTAGCCAAATTTTGCTTCATGGCCTCCTCTTTGTAGCGCCTTCTTTGTCGGGATATAACCAACATATTGATTTGTCGCGTGGGCGAAAAATGTGTATTGTGCAGGTGAATGAACCTTTATCTCAAGCTGTCCTTCAACAAACATTTCCCCTGGCAGTCCAACAATGGCAATATCCCCTATTCTAAAAACCTGTATTTCATAAATTAAATCGCCCCTTCTTCTCGCATATTCAACACTCATAATTGATGCTGCTTCAAACCATTCGGGATCAATGTTGTTCGGGTTGTCTTTAAGTATCTCAGGAACAGGATTTTTTTCTAAATATTCTTTTGCCTTTGCTATTATTTGAGGTTCGCTCCGCAGTGGAATTTCAATTTTTTTTGACATAAATTCAAGAACATCTGAATCAAAAAAATTAATGCGCACAATTATCTCTTTTGTAATTTCTGTAAGATTTTTACCCATTTTTTTGTGGTCAGGATAAAAATCAGGTTGAAATGCTGGCCATGGGTTGATATTTCCGCAACAACCATTAAAAACAAGACAATCGGTGTTGAATAATTTTTCAACTTCTTCAATCCAGGCACCTGGCCAATCTGAAGATAGGGCGTAATAGGCTGTCGCAAAAACATTCACAGGATGGCAGGTAAAATGAAGTATTGCAGAATCAATCTTCATATCCAGAGCCCTGAAACAAAGCACCCCTATCTCAGGGTCAACAGGACCTTCAATGTATTTGATGTCCGCTGGACCAAACGGATATTGCAAGCTGCTGAAAAACCAAGGCATCCTGACCTTATCACCTTTCATAACTGCTCTTCGATTAAAGGCAAGTCCATCATAAACGCCACTACCTGCACCGATTGAAACCGGCTTAAGTGAATCATTCGCAATTCTTATTGCCTCACAAGTTTTTTCAAAAATAAATTGGTAGGTTCTTGTTTCGCCTCCTCTTACATATTCAAGCTCAGCAGGCAATTGGGGAAAATCAGGATCAAGCATAAAATGGCCAAGAGACGGTGCTGAATGATTTTGCAGTGCATGAACCATAACTGCATCCTTTGAAAACCCGAGTTTTTCAGCATACTCTCTTATTTTCTGGGTGTACTCTTCTGTCACGATCGTGACGTCAAGAGAAATAAGACACACCTTTTTCTCTGACGACTCGATTATCAGAACTCTGGCGTAAATATCGTCAATAATACTTTGAAAGAACCTTTTTTCTCCTGTTCCTGCGCCACCCAGCTGAGTCGGGAAATCAGGTGTGATCTTAACTGCTGCAAAACCTGTTTTCATAGATATCCCTTGTTGAAACATAGTTTATTACAACTGGATTTTGCGGTCAAAATAATCAATGCTAAAATGTTTCAAAAACAGGGAGGGCACATTGACAAGAAAAATTTTCACGATAGTATTTCTGAGTATTGTAATAGCAGCGTTTGCACAGGAAAATCAAACACAGTCAATCCCGCTTCCAAAACCACAGATTACAGGCGGAAAACCATTGATGGAAGCATTAAGTTTAAGAAAGTCAACGAGAGAATTTTCAGAAAAAGAAATTCCTCTTCAAGTACTTTCAAATCTTTTGTGGGCTGCAAATGGCATCAATAGACCAGAATCAGGAAAAAGAACTGCACCATCGGCATCAAACTGGCAGGAAATTGATATTTATGTAGCAACACCAAAAGCAGTGTATCTATACGATGCCAAGGCAAATTCCCTGAAGATAGTGAAAGAAGGAGATTTAAGGGCCGATTTTGGAAGACAGGCATTTGTAAAAACAGCGCCTGTGGTTCTTGCATACGTCGCTGACTATTCAAAAATGGGAAGAGCTGCCCAGACAGACAAGGACTTTTATTCTGCAACTGATACAGGTTTTATCAGTCAGAATGTATATCTTTTTTGCGCTTCAGAAGGTCTAAATACTGTGGTACTTGGAATAGTTGATAGAACAAATCTTTCAAGTAAACTGGGACTGAAGCCTGAACAAAAAATTATATTAACTCAACCGGTAGGCTATCCCAAGAAATAATAAAAAATTTATCCAGAATCCCTTTGAAAAATTAATCAAGTGATTTTAAAATCGTTCCCACTTTCATTTTGAGAAAGTAGAAAAGCATACCTTTCTTTTAAAAAAGATGGGGTCCAGCAGTTTTTCTTCTTCTCTTGTCTTGACACAATCTTAGAAAAATCAGTATAATTTTTTTGATGAAAAAGGTTTTAGTCTTAATATCAATCATCGGGCTATGTGCAGCTTCAGGTATTCATCTCACACACGGTCATATTTGTGCCGTAAACACATTAAATACAAACTGCACTACCTGTGCTAACCTTTCTGCATTTTCCCCTTTTTATTTTCAGATTTTTTCACTGTACCTGCTTTTATCTATTGTCCTGTTAGTAAAACGGTCAGAACATTGTTTTAGGAAGGACGCACATCTTAAAATCTTTCTCACCCGCGGACCCCCTGCCTGAAAACATCAGGTACTTTTTACCACTAATTCAGTCTTTCAAGTTCCAACAGGAGGTGAAAATGAAACTAACGTCTTTTACACAGCAAACATTTTATCTGCTAATTTTGTCTATGTTAGTTTCAGCTCAATCATTTCCGCAGGATATTAATGAAAGGATAAAAACACTTGAAGAAAAACTGAAAATTCAGCAGGAAATAATCCAGAAACAGCAGACAATTATTCAACAACTTCAGGAAGAATTACAGCAGATTAAAGCACAAACAGTTTCAGAAAAACCACCAGCACAACCAGAAGAAAAACCTGTGTATGCATCCGGAGGGCTTTTTGGTGCAGCAAGTGCCTATAATCCAAATATATCACTAATTCTCGACACATTTGGTTATTCAACAAATCTCAAAGAAGACGAACTTGAAAACTGGAATATCCCTGGTTTTATAAAGGAAGGACTGCATCATCAAAAAGGAATGAATATTCATGCCGCAGAACTATATCTTTTTGCTCCTGTGGATCCATTTTTCAATCTTTACGCAACAATTCCTGTAACCCAGGAAGGCGTTGAACTTGAAGAAGCATATCTTGTTACAACAACACTTCCAGCTGGATTGCAGGCAAAGATTGGTAAATTCAAAAGTGGCTTTGGAAGATTAAACAGCCAGCATGCGCATGTATGGAATTTTGTTGACCAGCCACTTGTTTACAGAGCTTTCACAGGACGTGAAGGAATAAACGAAAAAGGAATCCAGTTAACCTGGCTTCCAAAATTTCCAATTTACACTCAGTTTGGCATAGAAGCATTGCAGGGAGAAAATGAAATTTTGTTTGGAAATGATGGATCAAAAGGGCTTCACGCATTTGGTACTTTCGCAAAGATGTCTTTTGACATTGGAAGCTATGGAACAATTCTTTTTGGACCATCCTTAATGATAGGCGATACAAAAACAGATTCAATTGAACAAGACCATATTTTCATCGGTGATACTAAACTTTTTGGATTTGAATTCACCTATAAATGGAAACCATCAAGATGGAAAAGCTTTTTGTTGCAGAGCGAGTATCTCTTAAGAAGCCAGAAAGGGAAACTGGAAGATACTGCAACTTCTACACTTCACACTCTAAAAAGAAGTCAGGATGGGCTGTATCTTCAAACCATTTATCAAACAGGAAGATGGGGCTTTGGTGCAAGGTATGACTTGCTTGAGCCCTTCAAAGATACCTTCAAACTTGATGGCGTGCAAACATCATTTGGAGACAAACCATGGAGAGCATCAGCCATGGTTGAATTCAACCCATCTGAATTTTCAAAAATCCGACTGCAGTACAATTATGACAGAAGTTCAAGAGCAAATATAACAAACAATGAAGTATTTTTGCAATTTATCGGTGGGGTTGGTGCTCACGCGGCACACACATTCTAAAAGGGGGATATCATGAGAAAAAAATTACTGAAACTGGTTTTTTGTCTGACGGCATTTACAGTAAATCTTTTTGCCCAGATTAACGTTGTTGCCACACTTCCCTGGATCGGGGACATTGCAAAACAGATAGGAAAAGAAAAACTCTCAATCACTGTGCTGGTAAAGACAAGCCAGGACCCGCACTATGTTGAAGCTAAACCAAGCTTAATAATCGCTGCAAGAAAAGCAGATATACTGATGTACAATGGACTGGATCTTGAAATCGGATATCTTCCTGTGATTATTGAATCATCAAAAAATCCGAATATCCAGCCAGGTAGACCAGGAAATTTTGATTGTTCAAAATTTGTCAGTCCGATTGAAAAACCAACATCAGTTGATAGAAGCATGGGGGATATCCATCCACTTGGAAATCCGCACTACCATTTTTCACCGCTCAATGTATTAAAGGTTGCTCAGGGCATGACAGAAACACTGGTAAAAATTGATCCGCAAAATGAGAACTATTACAGGAAGAATTATCAGGAATTTTACAAAAAATTGCAGGAAAAGATATCTGAGTGGAAATCAAAAAATCTCTCAGGGAAAAAGTTTGTTGCCTATCATACACTGTTTTCATACCTTGCAAATGACTTTGGATTCCAGATTGTAGGATGTATTGAAGCAAAACCAGGTATTCCTCCTTCCTCAGGGGAAATTAAAAAAATCATTGATACTATAAACAACACAAAGCCGGATGCAATTTTAGTAAATGTCTATAGTCCAAAAAAGCCGGTTGAGTTTGTCGCAGGAAAGACCGGACTTAAAACCATACTTGTTCCCCATGATGTTGGTTCACTACCACAAACACAAGATTGGTTTTCGTTCATGGATAAGGTAATAACTCTTCTTTCGGAGGGATGAAATGGAAATTCTGAACATACTTTTTATTCCTTTCATCGGTTGTGTTCTCTTAATCCTGCTTCACACTTATTTTGGAGTCCATGTCCTTGAAAGGGGTATTATTTTTGTTGACCTGACACTTGCACAGTTTATCTCAATTGGTGCAGCAACCGCAATTTATCTCGGGAAAGAAACATCACAATCGTTTTATACTGTTTTACTCGCTATCGTTGGCGCTCTGATACTATCGGCTTCAAAAAAAATTGCAAGGGTTGTCTATATTGAAGCATTTATAGGTGTGCTTTACATTTTCTCTTTTGCTGCAAGTATACTTCTCCTTGACAGAACCCCACATGGACTTGAGGAGCTAAAAAATATTCTTAATGGAAATATACTGTGGATTACAGGCAGGGATCTGTTTACAATGTTTATCCTGTATACAATTATCGGTACATTTCACTTTGCATATAGAAAGAAATTTTTTGCCCTCTCAAAAGGAACTGAAAATTCCTACTTCTGGGAATTTCTTTTTTTCTTAAGTTTTGCGATGATGCTTGTGAATTCAATAAGAATAGCCGGAATATTGCAGGTATTCTCATTTTTGATAATCCCAGCATTGATAGGAAAACTAACAACACAGCAACCACCAAAGATTATCCTGAGGGGCTGGATCGCTGGCTTAATTGCAAGTATTGCAGGAATGATTGTTTCATACAAACTTGATATCTCAACATCATCTTTAATTGTGACTTTTTTGAGCATTACATTTTTTGTGATGCTGGGAGTGAAGATGAGAACTCAACAGAAAGTAAGCTGAAATATAACATAAAAAACTTGCAAGGTTTTATTGACAGAGACCCGTTCTCCTGTAAAATGTGTATGGTATCAACTACCATGGTGACAGCAAAGGGTTTTTTTGAGGCAGAAGGTTGAAATAACTATAAGGCAGAAATGAAAAAGAAAGACAAGAATACCAGAATACTGAGAATCAGGTGGCAGCGATTAATAACAAAGGGAAAAACATGTCCAAGATGTGGATCAACAGAACAGGAACTTGAAAAAGCAACTACAACCTTGAAGCAAGTTCTTGCTCCACTTGGTATAGAAGTTATCCTTGAAAAACAAAAACTTTCTATCGCCGAATTTAAAAAGGATCCCTTACAGTCCAACAAAATCTGGATAAATAACCAGGTTTTGGAAGATTGGCTCGGGGTAAAAAGTGGCAGAAGTTCGTGCTGTGATGTTTGCGGATCTTCAGAGTGCAGAACCATTGAAGCAGAAGGAAAAACCTATGAAGCAATACCTGCAGACCTAATTATAAAAGCCGGACTTATTGCCGCATCAAAGTTTGTGGGTGATAAAATCCCTGTATCCTGTTGTGGAAATGAGAACCCACTCGCTAAAAGCTGACGTCAGAAGTAATACACTTATACAGGTTCAAAAAAGAAATTAGACTAACTCCTTTGACTAAAAATGACACAAGCTCAAGTTAGAAAGTAATTAATTTGTACAAATCCCGTTCGTATAGAACAAGCAAATGAAAAAATTCCTTTGTTTAAGCAAAGGATGAGAATAAATTTTTAGAATTATCCCTTTTATTCGATTTTCAAGCAGAAATTGTTGACTTTCGCTTCTTCTTGCAAAAGATTTAGGATTTCTCTCTGAGAAAAAGAAAGTCGGTTTATATCAAAATGGTCTCTAACTGTCAACTTCAGCACCGCTATTGGGTTATATATCTTACTATCAATTTTTACTTCTTCAAGATTAGCAAATAAAATCATTTTCAATAGTCCATCTTTTATATCTTCTAAAGACGGCAAAGAACTGGTTTTACTATGCTTTCCCTCAAAAAGAAGAATGTTATTTGCTTTAATTTCAACTTCATCACAAGTAAAATAATAATATCCGCCCAAGTAATTTTGTATTGTAATTATTGCTTTTGCGCCAGATAATTTTTCTTTTGGTTGGATAGTTAAACTTTCTCTCCTTTGAGCTTTTTCTGCTAATGTTCGCGATAAACTCATGAATTCATTCTTACCCTTCAATAATTTGGAAATCCTCTTCTCTGCACTTTGTTGGGAATGCATTTCTACTTCTAATTCCTTGGAAATTCTTGCATAAGCCTCTAACGCCTTTTGTCCTATTTCTCCTACTTTATCAATATGCTCAAGATTCCAATGTAGCGCATCTGACTGATAAGAAAGAATATTCTTTATTTTTTCTTTAACATAATTAATATCAAAACGTTGGTTTGTTATTTTATGCCTATATCTTGTGCTTCTCTCCGCTTCATTATAATAAGCAATGATAACATAAACCCCCAAGAGGCTCATTAATGACACCGTATCCCATTGTAAAAAATCTCTATCGCCCTCCTTCCCCTCGTCTTTAACCACAGGGATTATGGTTATTTTTTTGCCTGTAAAACCCAATGTGTCGTAAACTCTTGCATAAGGATATGAACGAGTTCGTTTAGGCGAAACCCACCAACTTATGGCTATTCTATTTTCCTTATTTACATCTATAATAAAGGAACTACTGCAACCCAAAGCTTTTTCCAAATCTTTAAACTCAAAAATTTCTAAATCTCGACAAAGAAGCGGTTTATATCTTATTCCTTTTATTTTAGCTGACAGGTCCATATTTTCCTGGTTTACGTTTAATTCT
>JAMWCC010000048.1 GCA_023818375.1 Candidatus Omnitrophota bacterium
AGAAATGTTGTTTTCCCCTCCCGGGACTATCATAAAATTTCCCATTTCAAAACCTATTTTTAACCAATTTAACCACAATTTCAACTAGGAGAAGAAAATGGCATCTGAAGTACCGCAGAAAAAAAAGATAGAAAAACAGCTGGCTTTACCATTTACGCATGCTTTTAATATGAGCCTGCGGAGCATAAAAATAAGACTTGGTAGGTCTGCAATAGTAACTGCTTCTATTGTGCTTGGTATAGCTTTTCTTATGTCAATTTTAAGCAGCAACGCTTTTGTAGCAGGAATCATTGAAAAAGGTCCAGAAGAACTGAAGATATTACTTGAGCAAAACCTTGACGAAATAAGAACGCGTCAGGTATGGCTTGTTTCACTCTCTTTGCTTGTTTGTGTTGTCGGTATTATAAACGCAATGTTAATGGCTGTTACTGAAAGATCCAGGGAAATAGGAACGATGAAATGTCTTGGAGCACTTGATAGATTTGTTGTTGAACTTTTCCTCCTTGAGTCTTCCATGCAAGGACTGGTTGGTTCGATAATAGGAGCGATTATTGGAATTTTAGCTACCTTTATCACATATCTTTTCAGATATAAAGGGTTGGTATGGACGATATTTCCTGGAGAATTATTGCTTAAATACGCGATTTTCAGTATCTTGCTTGGAATAATTATTTCTGTACTTGGAGCCATATACCCTGCATATGTTTCGGCAAAAATGGAACCCGCCGAAGCGATTCGCAGGGAAGTATAAAAAGGAGAAAAAATGCCAAAGGAAGCAATTGTAAGAACAATCGGTTTAAAAAAGACATTTATGCTTGGAAAAATTCCGCTTAACGTGTTAAAGGGCATTGACATTGAAATTTACAGAGGAGAATATATTTCAATAATGGGACCATCCGGAAGCGGAAAAACAACGCTATTTAACATGATAGGCGGACTTGACAAACCAACAGAAGGAAAGGTTTACATTGATGAAGTCGACATCGCACAACTTGATGCCTATGAACTTGCCTGGTTAAGATGCAGAAAGATAGGATATATATTCCAAACATTTAATTTAATTCCAGTTATGACGGCACTTGAAAATGTAATGTTACCCATGATTTTTGGTGGGATGGAAAATGATGAAGCAATGCAAAAGGCAAAAGTACTTCTTGAAACAGTTGGTTTGAAAGAAAGATTACACCATAAACCATTTGAACTTTCAGGTGGAAAACAGCAAAGAGTCGCCATTGCAAGAGCCCGTGCTAATGATCCTGCAATAATTCTTGCTGACGAACCCACAGGAAACCTTGACCTTAAAACAGGAAAGGAAATTATACATCTTTTAAAGGAGATGAATAGAAATAAAGAAGTCAGTATAATCACTGCCACACACGACCTTAAAATGCTGGATGTATCCGATAGGGTTATATGGATAAGAGATGGTTTGATAGAAAGAATAGAGGATAGGGAAAACCTGAACATAAGGGTTGGCGAGGTTGAAGGAGAAGAAGCAGGTTGATAGGCAAAAAAAAATTTACTTTTGGCATAATAGGATGTGGAAATATTGGAAATGCAATTGCTTCAGGATTGATTAAATATGCGTCTATCCCACCAGAAAAAATCTGCGCAAACGACACAGATAAGAGTAAAGCCAAAGACTTTTCAAAAAAATTTGGAATTCAACTGTTAGATAATACAAAGCTGGTAAAAAATTCAAGGTTTACAATAATCGCCGTAAAACCAAAAGATATTCCAGAATTATTCCAAAATATCTCATCTTCTATTGATAGTGATTCAATTCTTATAAGTGTTGCTGCGGGTGTAACTATTGATTCTATCAAAAAAATGTCAGGGAAAAATATTCCTGTAATCAGGTTTATGCCAAATATTTGTATTGGATATGGTAAGGGGCTTGTTGGTTACTGTAGTAAAGGTGTCTCAAGAAAAACAATGGACGATGTTTTGACTATATTTTCAAAGACAGGCTTCTGCTTCCGTGTAAAAGAAAGCGATATGTTTTTCGCCACAGCAGTTGCAGGAAGCGGACCGGGGTTTTTATTTTATCTCGCTGAAATAATTTATGATACCTTAAGAAAACGTGGTTTTTCAAAAAAAGTTGCAATTAAACTACTTGCATACCTTTTTGAAGGAACAGGTATAATGCTTGAGAAAAGTTCTGAAAGTCCTTTGTTGCTTAAAGAAAAGGTATGCTCACCTGGTGGCACGACCTTGGCAGGGCTTTCAAAAATGAGTGAAAGAAATTTTTCCGAAATAATTAATGCTGCACTCCAAGCTGCAGAAGAAAGGGCATTTGAATTATCCGAACAAAAATTAAAGAAAAGGAGGTATCATGAATGAGCTTGACAAAATAAAACAAACAGTAGGATACCTGAAGTCACAAACAGATTTAACACCCGAAATAGGTATTATTCTTGGAACAGGCCTTGGTAAATTTGTTGAGAAAATAGATATAGAAAAGATTATTCCCTATAGTTCAATTCCAAATTTTCCAGTGTCAACTGTCGAAGGACACGCAGGAAATTTAATTTTTGGAAAAATTAAAGGCAAAAACTTGGTCGCATTTCAGGGAAGGTTTCATCTTTACGAAGGTTATTCTGCAAAAGAAATTGCACTTCCAATAAGAACCTTAAAATTTCTTGGAACAAAAATTTTAATTGAATCCAATGCAGCGGGCGGCTTAAATCCACTTTTTAAAACAGGTGATATTGTTATCATCACCGACCACATAAATCTTACAGGGCATAATCCATTGATTGGAGAAAACTACGATGAAATCGGTGTGAGATTTCCTGATATGTCACAGCCATACGATGAAAAGATTATTGAAATTGCAGAAAGGGTTGCATTGGAAAATAAAATACCCTTAAAAAAGGGTGTGCTGGTCGGACTTACAGGTCCAAATCTTGAAACTAAAGCTGAATACAGATTCTTAAGAGCAATCGGCGCCGATATGGTATGCATGTCAACAATTGTGGAAGTTATCGCAGCTGTTCATGCTGGACTTAGAGTTTTTGGTTTATCTGTGATAACTGACATGTGTTTACCTGACGCACTGAAGGTCGCGACATTTGAAGAAATACTTGCGGTGGCTTCTTCCTCTGAACCGTTCTTGACTAAACTAGTTGAAAATATTATAATAAATCTTTAAAAGGCAAAAACACAGGAAAAAAATGATTAAGGATAAAAAAGAGAAAGAGAATCATTCTAAAACCAGTGCGGATAAACAACAAAAGGAAAGAAAGAATATAAAGTGTAGGGTTTGTTTCATTGTTGATGGATATACTGCCAGCGAAAAAAAATGCAAACATTGCGGCTCTCAACTATTTGAGATTGATAGGTACTAGGAAGGGGGTGACCTTTTTCAGTGGAAAAGCAACACCACGAGCATTTTGAAAGGATATTTAAGCAATTCAAAAGAGAGGTTGAGAAAGAAGGAATTATCCGAGAAATAAAAAAACGTGAATTCTACGAAAAGCCCAGCCAGCTTAAAAGACGCAAAAAAATAAAAAAATACAGACCTCAAACAGTTTAAAATGAAAAAGAAACAATTCATTACAATCGGATTAAATCCTTGTCTTGATGTAAGTTGCTATGTTGATGAGCTTACATACGATGATGTCATACGGATAAAAAAGAAAAAAATAACCCCAGGCGGTAAAGCAATCAATGTTGCAAAATTCTTGCTCGGATACGGTCAACAAGTGATCCCCTTTGGGATATTTGGTGGGTATAACGGAATAAAATTTAAAAAGCTTCTCGTATCCGAAAAATTCCCTGTTGACTATCTTATCGAAACCGATGCTGAAACCAGAGAAAATTACAATTTTTTTTTAAAGACGGTACAGTATTAAAATTTAACGAACCTGGTCCCACCATAACTAAGGATAAAATTAATAAAATCATTGAATTCATTACCGGTATCGATCTAAATCCTGGAACGTGGGTCATTATGTGCGGAACCTTACCTCCTGGGATACCAGAAAATTTCTATAGCATACTCATTGAAAAATTGAGAAAGACCAATAAGAACGTTTTTTTCGGGCTCGATGCTGATTACAATTACCTTAAACATGGAATCTCCTCGAACCCCGAACTGATAAAATTAAATATCTGTGAACTTGAAAGACTCGTATCACAAAGAATTAAAAATCTCGACCAGTTAAAAAAAATAGGGAAAAGTCTGTTGAATGACGGAATTTCTTATGTGATTGTAACAATGGGTGAAAAAGGCGCAGTGGGTTTTTATAAAAAAGATTTTTTTTATGCAAAGGGTCCTATAATCCGAAACCCTGGAAGTGTTGGTTGTGGTGATGTTTTCCTGGCTGGTTTTGTTCTGTCTCTTTCGAAAATGAAAGGGTTCAAGGAATCACTCAGGTTTGCCGTAGCAGCCGCAACAGCCAAGGCTGCAGAACAATTTACAGACATACCAGGACCTGATAAGGTAAAAAAATACCTAAAAAAAATATTAGTCAGGAGCCTTGACGATATCGATGGAAGAACAGAAATATCAAGCCTCCAAGAAGTGCCTGAGTAATTATTAGCATTAGATTTATTACTGACATCGCTATGGCAGCATTAACTCCCATATAAGATTTAAAGAAAAAAACATAACCATATTCCCTGATTCCTAATCCACCAATAGATGGAACCATAGCAGAAAGCCATATAATAGGAATAAAGACAAAAAACAGTGGAAAAGGCACAGGTGAATAGCCTTTAGATGAAACCAACAAAGCAGCAAGGTATTGAATGTATATGGAAATAATCTGTACCGTGATACTGGCAAACATTGCCTTTATTAAGACACGCCCTTTTATTCCATAACCCTTCAAACTTTCATAGAATACCTTCAACTTCTGTCTAAGTTTGTAAGGAAAGATTTTGCCGGTTAGTATCGCAAGCCTGTCCCATAAAATTATTAGCCATATAAGAAGTACCAGAATTAAAAGTGATGTTAGTACAATTTTCAACTTAACGGGAAGATTCTTTTCGTAAAAGAGTAGGCTTATTATTGCCATTACCACAATTGTGGAAGATCCCATAAAACGGTCAAAAATAACAGATGTACCAAGCTTTAATTTTTCTTTTTGCTGGCGGGTAATATAGAATATCTTAACAGCATCTCCTCCTGTTCCTGTGGGTAAAAGAACATTGAAATATAAGCCAATAAGTGATAATTTCCAGACATCAAAAAACGATATCTTATCCTTAAACTCATCAAGAATAAAATACCATCTTAAGGCTATGAAAAAAGTAACCAAGTAATTGAGAACCAAAACCCATACCAAAATATGAGGTGAAACATTCTTTAATATTTGCAAAAATTGTGAAAAATCAATCTTTCTAACAACAAGAATAATAAAAAAAAGGCTGATTGATGCCTTCAGAATTATGACAGACAATTTTTTCATCTTTTTATTTTTCCTTGTTATTTGCAATCGCTTTCCTCACACTATCCAAAATGCCATTGATAAACTTCCCGGAATCATGTGAACTGTAAGTTTTTGCGATTTCTATTGCCTCGTTAATCGCCACAACGTCTGGTACTTCTGGCTCAAAAATCATTTCATATATGCCGATCCTTAGAATATTTCTATCGACATAACTCATTCTAGAAATATCCCAGTTGATACTATGCTTTTTGATCAAACTGTCTATATAAGAAAGATTACTGATGACACCTTTAACTATTCTTGAAGCCCTTGAAATTATATCCATATCAGCACTCTTCTCCTTCAATATTTCATGCACTTTTCTGTCAGAAAAATTGTCTTTGATATCAAGTTGATAGCAGATTTCAAGGGCTAATATTCTTGCTTTATGTGCTAATTTTCTCATTTAAGATTTTCATTGATGTTAGCCATTTCGATTGCAGAAAGAGCTGCTGTCCATCCTTTATTACCCATTTTAGTTCCAGCTCGCTCTGTGGCTTGTTCTATGGTGTCCGCTATGATAATACCGTATGCAACAGGAACCCTACCCTCAGAATTGATTTGTCCCAATATCCTTGTCACCTGTCCAGCAACATATTCAAAATGAGGAGTTGCTCCCCTTAGAATAACCCCTAGACATATCAATGCATTATATTTGCCTGAATTTGCTAATTTTCTTGCTGCAAAACCAATTTCAAAAGAACCTGGTACCCATACAACATCAATATTTTCTGACGCCGCGCCATGTCTCAAAAGGCAATCAATAGCTCCATCAAGAAGATTTTTTGTCAAAAACTCATTGAACCTGCTTACAACTATACCAAAACGCTTTCCTTCTGCAACAAGCTTTCCTTCGATAACATTCATTTTGCCTCCTTTTTAACATCATCAATTTTTATTAGGTGTTTCAATTTCTTTTTCTTGGTTTTCAAATATTTCAAAGAATATGGTGTCGCAGGTACTTCTATAGGAACCCTTTCAATTATGTTAATACCATATCCTTCAAGCCCTACAATCTTTCGTGGATTATTCGTGAGAAGACGAATATCGGTAAAACCCAGGTCGAGTAAAATCTGGGCACCAATTCCATAGTCTCTTAAATCATCCGGATAACCAAGATAAAGATTTGCTTCTACAGTATCAAGATTCTTTTCTTCTTGAAGTTTGTAAGCTTTAAGTTTATCCTCTAGGCCTATTCCTCTTCCCTCCTGCGGTAGATATATTAAAGCTCCTCCTTCTTGCGCAATCATTGCCATTGCTTTATGAAGTTGTTCTCCGCAATCACATCTATAAGAATGAAATATGTCTCCTGTAAGACATTGAGAGTGAACCCTCACCAGTGGGACTTTTTTTGTATTACACTTTTTGTTTACCAAGGCAAGATGATTGTTAAGCTCTATTTTATCTCTATAGAGAAATAGTTCAAATACTCCAAATTTAGTCGGTAATTTCACACAAAGTATTTTTTCAACAAGTTTTTCCCTCGTCCTTCTATACTGTATCAAATCAGCAATAGTAATTATTTTCAGTCCATGCTTTTTTGCAAACCTTGATAACTCAGGCATCTTTGCCATTGAACCATCGTCAGCCATTATTTCACATATAACACCTGCAGGATAATGTCCGGATAGTTTCGCAAGATCAACTGCAGCTTCTGTATGTCCTGCACGAACCAAAACCCCTCCATCTCTTGCTTTTATAGGGAAAATATGACCTGGCCTTGCAAGATCTTCTGGTTTTGAATCTGGAGATATTAAAACCTTTATTGTTTTTGCCCTGTCAAAAGCAGATATACCTGTAGTAACACCATGTTTTGCATCAACAGAAACAGTAAAATTGGTATGATGCAATGCAGTATTTTCTTCTACCATAGGGGTTAGATTTAATTGTTTTATTCTTTCTTCAGTCAACGCTACACAGATGAGACCCCTTGCATATTTTGCCATAAAATTTATTGCAGAAGGGGTTACTTTTTGTGCAGAGCATACAAGATCACCTTCATTTTCTCTGTCTGCATCATCAACAACGATTACGAATTTACCCTTTTTAAAGTCCTTGATTGCTTCCTCAATTCCGCTTATCTCACAGTACTGCTTCTTTGCTGATCTTTTCATCTTTTCTTTTTAAGTTTAGCCTATTTTCAATCAAAGCCTTTATCATCATATCAATCTCAACATTAACATAATCCCCAGCTTTCTTAAATTTCATTGTAGTATTCTCGATTGTGTATGGTATAAGCCATATTGCAATGGTATCATCCACAATATCAGCAATAGTTAGTGAAATACCATCTATACCCACTGAGCCTTTTTTTAAAAAGTATACTGAAAATTTGGAGGGAACCCTTACAAGTATTATAGAGTTTTCTCCTTCTTTCCTCTTAGAGATTATGCGAGCTTTAAAATCTATATGACCTGAAAGAAGATGTCCGCCTACTCTTGAACCATATTTTACAGCTCTCTCCAGGTTAACCAGGGTTCCATGTTTAATGTATTCAAAAGTGGTCAGCCTCAATGTTTCCAATGACAAACTTGCATAAAAAGTCTGTTGCTTTATATCTTCCACTGTTAAACAGACTCCATCGACACTTATACTATCACCTTTTTTTAAATCATCTAAAACTTTCATACCTTTTATACCAATGAATGTAGTATTGGATCTTTTTGACACTTGTACAACAGTCCCAATCTCCTCAATTATTCCTGTAAACATTTTTGAAAATCATCAATATATCATTTTCAAATCTCTTGGTTTCTTCAAGCACAAGTCCTGACTCTTTATCCAGAGGTAATAATCTACCTTCTAATGGTGGATATACTGCTGGTCCTCCAATAATTTTACCACCAATGAAAACAAAGATACTATCATAAAGACCAAAGTTATAAAATGTTGTCAAAACTCTTGTGCCGCCCTCGACAAAAATTTTTCCTATGCCTTCTGAGTAAAGAAATTTTAAGATATCCTTAACGTTGAGTAATCCATTTTCACATTCTCTGTCAACTTCAACTATTTTTACATTTTCGGGAAATTGTTTTTTATCTTCAAAGTTTTCTTTGGCTCTGAATATTATTACCTTATGTAATTTATTTGAAAAAACTTTTGCATCAGGAGAAACACTCAAATTGCTGTCAAGTATGATTTTGAAAAATCTTTTTTTGTCTATCAATCTTTTTTTTAAACCATGCGGTATACAAAAATCGAGTAAAGGATCGTCCTTTAAAACAGTCTTTGAACCCACAAGTATCGCATCATATTCAAATCTCAATTTCTTTAGAAACGCTCTTGTATCCTGAGAGGTTATCCATTTTGACTTACCATCCTTATCAGCAATTTTCCCATCTATACTCATTGCCCACTTTAGCGTAATGTATGGCCGTTTCAGTTCAGTGTGGATGAAGTATGCTTCATTTAACTTTTTGGCATCATCTTCGAGCAAGCCATATCTTACCTCAATACCATTTTGTTTAAGAATGTCAACACTTTTCCCAGCAACAAATGGATTTGGATCTATCGTACAGAACACAACCTTTTTTATACCTGTTTTTATTATTAAATCTGTACACGGAGGAGTCTTGCCATAATGGCAGCATGGTTCAAGGTTAACGTAAAGAGTCGCATCCTTTGCTTTTATGCCTGCCATTTTTATCGCCTCAACCTCTGCATGGGGTAGTCCATAGGCATGATGCCAACCATGTCCTACTACATGATTCCCTTTGACTACAATTGCGCCCACCATGGGATTTGGGCTAACAAGTCCAAGCCCCTTTTTTGCAAGAAAAAGGCATTTTTTGAGGAAAAATTCGTCTCTGGAATGGTTCATCTCATTTCCTGACCACCGGTAACATTTATTGCCTGACCTGTCATGTAATCAGACCTGTCACTTGCAAGAAATATAGCCACGTTTAAAACATCTTCATATGTACAGGGCCTTCCAAGAGGCACCTGTTCAACATATTTCCTTTTCACTTCTTCAATGGAAATACCCCATTTTTTAGAGTATTGCTGGAACAAACTTGTCTGCCAGAGTGGACTCTCAAGAATATTTCCCGGGCAGATTGCATTAACCCTAATTCCAAAAGGAGCTAAATCCAAAGCCATACTCTGTGTTAAGCCAATTCCACCAAATTTACTTGCAGCATAAGCAGAATTCCAATAGCTACCTTTTTTTCCTGATTTAGAGTTAATCTGGATTATGACACCTTTCCTTTGTTTTTTCATTACCCTTGCAACATATTTAGCACATATAAAATAACCTGTTAGGTTTACCTCTATAATTTTTCGCCAAATATCTTCTGGAAATTCTGTAATTTCGTAGGCGTGAAGAATACCCGCATTTGCAATGAGGATGTCAATCCTTCCAAAACTTTCTTCTATCAACCTCACTTCTTTTTCCACCTGGCTTTCATCAGTAATATCAATCACAGCCTTTTTCCCAAGCTTGTTTATGGCACCAAGTTTCTCACAAACTCTTTCTAAATTTTCTTTATCGATATCCCACGGACATATTATTGCGCCTTCTTTGGCAAAGCCATAACTTAATGCTTCACCAAGCCCTCTTCCTGCACCAGTTATAATGGTTATTTTGTCTTGCAAACACAGTTCCATTTTTTACTCCTGTACCTTAACGACAACCTTTAAAACAGTACCACTTTTTACAAGGTTTATTCCCTTTACGATATCTTCCAATGGAATAACTTCTGTAATAAATTTCGAAGCATCTATTTTTTTTGATGAAATCAAATCAACCGCCTTTTGATAATCAGCTCTGTTCGATGCAAATGCACCAAAAACGCTAATCTCGTAATAGTGAATGAGATTACTATCAATAAATATAGTTGAGTCATCTTTTGGTAGCCCACCAAAAAAGCTGATTCTGCTATGGGGTGCTGCTATTTTAAAAGATTCCATCTGTGCCTGCTTTGCCGGACATGCGGTTATAATGACGTCTGCTCCAACCCCATCTGTAAGCTGCTTGATTTTTTCTATTGTATTTTCTTTTCCTGGATCAACTAAAATTAAGTCCGAAAAAAGCTGAGCAAATCTTTCAAGTCGTTCAAAAGCAGGATCTACCATTATAACCTTTTCTGCACCCTGGGCTTGTCCGAGAACAGCGTGCATAAATCCTATTGGGCCACCTCCATAAATAACAACTGTATCACCCTCATGAATATTAAGATAGTTCTGAGCATTAATAACACAGGATAATGGTTCTACCAAGGAACCATCAAGCAAAGAAACACTTTCTGGTAATAAAACCCATGCATTTTGTTCAACTGCAGGTTCTGGAATTACCATATACTGCGCAAATCCTCCCTGGTAATAATAACCAATAGCCTTTGTATCAGGACAAAGGTTATACAATCCTCTGTTGCATAATTTACAATTACCACAGCCAATTGAAGTTACAATAACCAATCTATCTCCTTTTTTTAGATCAGTTTTAGCGTTTTTACCTATCTCAACAACTTCACCCGTTATCTCATGACCTATAATCGCCGGCGGAATAACCTTTTTATGTCCGTGATAAAACGTTCTAACATCTGTGCCGCATATCGCACAATAATGTACTTTAATCAAAATTTCTCTGTCTGAAATTTTTGGCATTTCCCAATCAGAAACCTCTATTTTTTCTGGGCCAAGAAATATTGCAGCTTTCAAAATTCCTCCTAGTTGGCTTTTTTACTATATTTTACTTCAGTTTACAGTTTTGTTAAAATGTTTTTGTCGCAAAAAAGTTTCCGAAAAAATAAATTATGCTGAAAATAGGAAGAATTCTTTTTTGTCTGTTGGTGTTGATAAATCCGAATCTTTACTCCAATGAATTCAAACTTTATTTTTCTCCTTCCAATAAGGTGGATAGAATAATAATTGAAACATTTAAAAAAGCAAAAAAATCAATTTTTATCGCTAGCTATACCTTCGACTGGCCTGAAGGATGTAAACTTTTAAATGAACTTGCAGAAAAAGGAGTAGATGTAAAAATATTGCTCAACTTCCTTCCAAAAAACCAAGAAGTGTTAAAAAACGTAGGTATTAAAAAGTGGGACAAAAGAAATTGTGCAATGCATGCAAAATTTATTGTGATTGACAATGAATATGTCTTTGTTGGATCTGCTAACTTCACAGAATCTTCAATGATATGGGATTCAAACAATATTCTTTTTATCTATGACCAAAAAATCGGAAAATTTTTTGCTGAAAATTTTATTTCTTTGTGGTGTAATCGTGCTCTATCGCAAAACTCTTCATTTAAAACAGAAGCAATAGACTTTTATTTTTCACCAATTTCAGATTGTACATCAGTAATAGTAAATGAAATTAGAAAGGCAAGAGAATCGATAAAATTTGCAATGTTTTGTTTTACTTCTGATATCATAGGACAGGAAATTATAAAGGCAGGGATAAGAGGTGTGAAAGTTTTTGGAATTTTTGAAAACTCACAAAATCCAATTTCAAATGAATACCTGGTAATGAAAAAAATTCACCTGTTAAAAGTTAAGAAAGATTGCTTTGTTGAAAATATCCACGACAAATTTCTTATTATAGATGATAGGGTTGTACTAACAGGCTCTTTCAATTATACACTGGCTGCAACTAGAAATATCGAGACTCTTATTGTTTTGAAAGACCCCAGTTTAGTGAAGCATATTGCAAAAAGATGGAGGTATCTGTGGCTGTGGTATTAGCTAGCGTCTACTCCAGGCATTTATAAAATTTTTTATTGAGCGGTCATAACTTCTTTCTGCCTCAGGTGGAAAAAAACAGCCTGGGATTTCTCCATTTTGCCGATGATAAGCAACACACTCGCAGCACATACCACGCTTATTACAAGAAATGTATGTACAGGTACAGTTTTTCACATTTTTATCTTGATTTCCACACTTCATTTTACCCTCCTTTAAATCCTTATCATCTTCCTGATAAAATCTTTTATCGAATCAACATCAAGCCCGTGTTCTGCATACAATTCATCCGGAGTACCTGAACTCCCATATTTTTTGATGCCGAATCTATAAAATTTTACTGATTTTCGATTTTCGGCAATATATGAGGCAATCGTTACACCAAGGCCTGAATCAACAACGTGGTCCTCATAGGAAATAATAAACCCTGTTTCTATCCCTTTATTTAACGCATGCTCATCAATGGTTACAGGACATGAGTAGTTGATTACACCAATTTCAATTCCTTCTTGCTTCAGTTGGTCTGAAATAGTAACTGCTCTTGGTACCAGGGCGCCCATAGTAAAGATGAAGCCATGTTTTCCTTCTCTCAAGATATCTGCTTTACCATATTCAAATCTGTAATTTTCATCAAAAAATGGCTTTCCTTCAACATTTGTAATAATAGGGGTATTTGATCTTCCCATTCCCACAAAGTAATTACCAGGTCTTGCTGCAACATATCTGATAACCCTGTCTGTTTGGTTAGGGTCAGCAGGTATTATAAGTTTAATACCAAAAATATTTCTGAACAGTCCTACATAGTCAATACATTGATGTGTCTTACCATCTTCACCTACATCAAGACCAAGGTGAGTACAGATAATCTTAAGATTTGTATAATTCTGATCATTCAAGCGTTGTTGGTTAAATGTTTCATCAACACCAAACACGCCAAAATCAGCAAAAAAACTGACTGCCCCATCAACTGAGGCAGCACCTGATACAGTTGCAGCATGATGTTCCTGAACACCACACTGAAAAAATCTCTCAGGAAAATTTTTTGCAAATATATCAGTTTTTACCGAGCTTGCCAGATCACAATCAAAAACAATTATTGGATTTTGTTTGTTTTCTTTATTTGCTTGGCCAAGATCTAATAAGGCATTACCGAATGCAGTACGGTTATCAATCTTTGTTCCTGGCTCATAGGTTCTAGGTGTACCTTCGTTTATAGAAATCTTTAGGTCAAAATTTCTTTGTGGAAATGAGTATTGCTTTTTTTTCCTAAGTTCCTTATATCTTTCAATTTCACTTTCCAGACCAAGTTCTTTTACAGCCCTGACATAATCTTCTTCTCCAAGAGGCTTTCCATGATACAAGCAATTTCCCTCCATAAAGGAAACGCCTTTACCCATAATTGTATGTGCAATTATACAAACAGGTTTTTTAATTTGAAGAGTATTTTTTATTGTTGCATAAAGCTTTTCTATATCGTGGCCATCAACCTCAAAAACATCCCAGCCATCGGCAATATAATTGTCTTTAATGTTCATTGGCATTATGTCATGTATACAGCCGCTTATCTGAATTTTGTTATAATCAATAATCACCCTTAATCTGTCAAGATTGTATTTGAATGCAAAACGCCGCGCCTCTCCAACCTGCCCTTTTGTTTGTTCTCCATCACTCATAAGAACAAAAGTAAAACAATCACGACCTCTCAGCTTATCAATTAGTGCATATCCACATCCTGCTGAAAGCCCTTGTCCCAAATTACCTGTACCCCATTCTACCCCAGGCACCTTTCTTACAATGTGTCCCTCAAATATGCTACCTGCTTGTCTAAACGAAGCAATTGCTGTGTCAAGATCAAAAAAACCAAGTCTTCCAAGTACAGCATATACTCCTGGGGATGTATGCCCAAAACTCACTACTATTTTGTCTCTTTCAGGATTATCTACCATATCAGGACCAACACATGCATAATGGAAAACAACATTATATATTTCCATTGCAGACATTGAACCACCTGGATGACCTGACTTTGCAAGTGTTGTCATCGTTAAAACATCTCTTTTACAAAGATTGCTAAACTGCTTTAATTTTTCAATTTCGTCTTTGGGTAAGCTTTCAAAAGGAAATCTTTTTTTCATTTTTTCTCCTTTCAGGATAAAAGTTTTAGATGCTTTGAAATATGTTGTTCGACAAATTGTGTGTAAAGCTCTAAATTTCTACCCAGTGCCAAATACACTGCATCTTTCAATTCTGGATCTTTGTTCCCAATAATACTTCCGTAGCTGATGTGAATCAATTGTCTTATGTTATTGTTGGCAAATAATTCAACAATATTTTCATTTCTTACTTTTTCAAGACATACATTTGAAACATCTGCAGAAATTTCGTAAGACGCTGAATTTTCCCGAAAGTCTCTTAATCCTATTTCAATACATCTAACAAATAGATCCCTATCAAGTACTGCAATTGTCTTCATTGCTTGGATCCAGGATGTACCAGAGGTCTTAACGTGAATCATATCACCAAATATTTCTCTAAAAATTTTATAAATGCTGAATTTATCACTGCCTGAGTGTAGAGATATTTTATAAGGACCTAATTTTCTTCTTATACTGTTGTGAATTTCTATTTCCTGTGCAAACTGTTTAATATCACCCTTATAGTCTATACCCTTTTCAAATTTACCTGGCAAACGCAATGCAAGACTTTGGAAATTGATTTTTCTTCTGATCAATTCAAGAACGATAAAAACATGGGCAACTGGAGTTGTTGGTAGTTTTGTTTCATCAATTGATACCTCAAAATCAAAATTCTTTTTTTTGTCGCGAATAAATAAGTAGCAGTCCTGCACAAAATCAATTGCCTTACCAAATATTATGGCAAGATTACCAACAACCTCATCGGTAAATAAAATTTCGAATCCATCAAAGGAAAATTTCTTACCAGAATATTCTTTCAGGTAGGTAACCAATTGGTCTTTGTTTTCTTCTGATTCTTCAATTTTTCCTATTTTGTCTGAAGGATCTATGGTAAAAAAGCTGAAACCCGCATTAATAGCTTCTTCAAGCACATTGAAACTTTTTGCATGATCAGCATCAGCACCAAAAGGGCCAGACCAACCAAATGTAAAACACCAAAAAATGGCATCATCAATGACCTGTTGAAAACTGCGAGACATTCTTTCGAGTTCTCGAGCTGACTGTTGAGCAAAGATTGGAAAAAAGCTACTTTTCTTAACTGCCATAATATGTCCTGGGGTTGCAAAACCAGTTCTGTCCCCAAAACCAAATGAATTTTTCAAACCTGAACAAACAGGATTAAAAAAAGGAAATACATCTCTGATTATTTTTGCTGCTGCCTCTTTTTCAATGAAATTAAAGGTATGATTTCCTGTAACAAGGTAGTATTTGCCTTTTCTTCTTGCAACAAAATAGTACTTTTCCCCCTGTTTTCTTATTGAACTATCAAACACTTCAAATTCGGGATACTTCTTTTTAAACAAATCATTCATTTTGGTTTTCGTACAGTTTATCTATGTCTGGAACATGTCCGTTTTTAAGTCTGAATAAAACTTCTCCTGCGTCCCTTACTACAAGTACATCATCCTTTTTTGAAAACTCTTCTATATCAATAGTATCGGGATTTAGGTAACCCAGGTTTATCTGTTTACAAACTATTTCAGGAATTCTTGTAGCAAGGATTACATTTATCCTGGGTTTTTCCTTTCCATTGATAAAAGTACCAATCCCTTTTACATGCGTACAATGAGCAAGAATTCCACCAGGAAAATCTTTAAACTTTTCCCATTGTTTTACAAAATAATCACGAGTATGATATCCAATTTGTTTAATGTATTTGCCGTGCGTATATGAAACTTCTGTAATATGTGGTGCATATATAATCAATGTTCCGCCATCAGCAACAACAGGTTCAAGTTTGTACATGCACTTACCAGCAGTCCAGATATCGTCATACATTAAGGGTGCCATTGATAAAACAGTTTTGTATGATTTTTCAACGTATTGAATATTGAGATTGGCTGATAAGTCAGCTGCAGATGCCCATGCTTCATTGTCTCCGATAAAAAGTCCAAAAACCTTCTTGTCTTTTACAACATAGCATATTTGAGTGATAGGTTTTTCTATAAAGGAAACAGCTTTATTTATTGCTTCTCGTACAGGGGTATTCTTTATTCCATTGATTTTGGGATTTGTAATCAATGCACCAAGCCAGTGAAATTTATGCAAAAAATGAGGTCCTGAGACACCAGGAAATAGATACTTAAATCCACCGGAAAAACCAACAACTTCATGTGGGAAAACAGGACCTGCAAGTATTAACCTGTCATAATCCAAAATGGTGCGATTAACTGTAACAGGAATATCTTCATTCAAAAGCCCCCCTGAGATTTCAAAAATCTCTTTTGCTTTTATTGTACCTATGTGAATAATGGATTCTTGGTCGTCCCAGCAGTGCTGATACAATACTGACTTGTAAAATTCTGATTGCAATTGATTACAGCTCATACCTATAAGTTTTTCAAGGCATTCTGAATTCATCACTGGATGTGTTCCAAGTGCAATCATGAAATCTATTTTTTTTGTCTTGCCATAGAGAGATCGAAGTATTGTGTTAAAAACGAGAGATGTTGGACCTGAACGCGTACCATCTGGGATTATTGCAAGTACCCTTTTATCTTTAAAATCAAGTATGTTCAACGCATCATCCAATAATGCAGAAAATTCATCATCTCTAAGAAAACTGTTACAGCTACATTTTTCTTTTATTATCACAGTAGCAATAACCTCCCTTCAGGATTGTATTTTTCATAAAGGGATTTTCTCAATTGCTGTCTTTCTTTGTAGGCAGATTGATGGTCATAGTCGGATTTTTCCCATG
>JAMWCC010000105.1:0-1134 GCA_023818375.1 Candidatus Omnitrophota bacterium
ATCATGGTATCAAGGTTGTGACAGGAAAAAAACAAATTGTAGATGTTAAATTAAAAGAAATCGATGGGATTGAAGAGGTTATTGTAACTGGTAAAAAATGAACTGGAAAAGAAAAGATTTACTGGGTCTTGAGGAGTTAAACCGTGAGGAGATAGAGTATATCCTTGATATTGCAAGATCATTTAAAGAAGTCAGCACTAGACCCGTAAAAAAAGTCCCTGCTTTACGAGGAAAAACAATTGTGAATCTTTTTTTTGAACCCAGCACCAGAACCAAGACATCCTTTGAACTTGCAGCAAAAAGACTTTCAGCCGATGTACTGAATTTTGAAGTCAGTACATCAAGCGTGTCAAAAGGAGAAACAATAGTTGATACTGCACGAAATATTGAAGCAATGAAGGTTGATTGCTTCATTGTGAGACATTCTGTTTCAGGTGCGCCCTATCTTATAAGCAGGTCTGTCAAGGCAGCTGTTATCAATGCCGGTGATGGCTGTCATGAACACCCTACCCAAGCACTTTTAGACCTTTTTACAGTAAGGGAAATTTTCGGTAAAATTGCGGGAATAAAAATTGCCATTATTGGAGACATTTTCCACAGCAGGGTCGCAAGGTCAAACATCTGGGGATTTACAAAATTAGGAGCAAAGGTAACTGTTTGTGGTCCACCAACACTCATACCCCCAGGAATTCAAAAGACAGGTGTTGAAGTGAGTTATTCAATATCTGAAGCCGTAAAGGATGTTGATATTGTTTATTTACTCAGGCTACAAAAAGAAAGACAGCAGGAAAATTTTTTTCCATCCCACTCAGAGTATAGGAATTTTTTTGGTTTTGACCACAACAAATTCAGAGATCTGAAAAACAAGTTTTTCCTGATGCATCCAGGTCCAATGAACAGGGGAATTGAAATATCAACCCAGGCAGCAGAAAAAGAAAATTCACTAATTCTTCAGCAGGTTACAAATGGCATTGCTGTAAGAATGGCAGTACTGTATCTCACAGTAAGAAGCGTAAGATGAGCATTAAACAAAATCTCCAATCAGCAATTGAAATTAATTATGAAAGGTTTTTAAATCCCGAACAGCTAAAAGCTGTCAGGGAAGCCGATGGACCCTGCCTTATTCTTGCTGGT
>JAMWCC010000105.1:1144-16700 GCA_023818375.1 Candidatus Omnitrophota bacterium
GGAAAAACAAGGGTACTCAATTACAGAACAATGTATCTGCTTGAAAAAGGTATACCACCATCAAGAATATGCCTCCTTACATTCACCAATAAGGCTGCAAGGGAGATGCTAAGAAGGATAGAAAGTCATCTAGGCTGTGTTCCTGAAACACTCATAGCAGGTACATTCCATCATGTCGCAAATGTTTTTTTGAAAAGATACAGTCATTACGCTGGTTTGCCATCAAACTATGTTATCATCGATCGTGAAGATTCACTTTCAATAATAAAGGAAGTTTCAAAGAAGATATTTCCTGATAAAGAAATCTCGCCTGAACTGATTCAGGAAATCCTAAGTTTAGCAGCCAATACTTCAGAAACAATAAAAGACCTTATAATTACAAGGCATCCCTATTTTTCGAATGTTATTGCAAGGTTAGAAACACTACAGGATGCATACAACAAAAGAAAAAGAGAACTTGGTGTTGTTGATTATGACGATTTGCTTTCTTTCTGGTTGAAAATTCTTACAATGCAGGAGCCAGGTGAGAAAATATCAAGAAAACTCCTTTATATAATGGTTGATGAGTACCAGGATACCAACAGAATTCAGGCTCTGATACTTTATCAACTTGCAAGAGTTAATAAAAATATAATGGTCGTTGGAGATGATGCACAAAGTATATACAGCTTCAGAGGTGCAACAATTCAGAATATCCTTGAGTTCCCAAAGATTTACCCTGATGCAAAATTGTTTTACCTGCAGACAAACTACAGGAGCACCCCTGAAATTTTGTCCCTTGCAAACAGTGTTATATCCCATAATAGATACCAGTTTCCAAAGGTTTTGAAAAGTGTAAAAAATTCTGGAGTTAAGCCAGTTGTTGTTGAATGCTATGATAAGCACAGTGAATGTGTATTTGTTGTCAATAGGCTGAAGGAATTACTGAAAAAAGTAAATCCGTCAGATATTGGAATCCTATTTAGATCAAGGTATCAATCTGCAGAGATTGAAATTGAACTGAATAAATTGAAAATTCCATATGTTGTAAGAGGTGGATTGAGGTTTTTTGAAATGGCTCATATTAAGGATATCATCGCATTTTTTAGAGTATATCAAAATCCAAAAGATGAACTTTCTTGGATAAGAATCCTTAACCTTACAAGAGGAATTGGAAGGTCTTCAAGAGAAAAAATTTTGAAACTTGTAAAAGAGAAAAATAACATTGATGAGATATTACATTCAAATGGATTGAAACTTGTTTCTCCAGCTGAAAAGGGATGGGAAAACCTCAAAAATATCCTCAAAAATATGTCTGAAGCAAAAAATTTGCCAGAACAGATAAAAACAATTGTTAACTCTTTTTACAAAGAGTATCTTGTTTCTCACTACCTTGATTATGAGCAAAGGCTTGCAGACATTCAAAGTTTGTTGGAAATTTCAGGTTCATGGAACAATGTTGAAGAGTTTATCAGCCAGACAAGTTTACAGGAACACTTTAGAGGAGAGATAAAAAACACAGGGGAAGCACTTGTGCTGTCAACAATACATCAGGCAAAAGGCTTGGAATGGAAGATAGTTTTTATCATTGGAGTTTCTGCATTTCATTTTCCCCATAGTTTATCAAGCAATGACTTTGCTGGCATTGAAGAGGAAAGAAGGGTTTTTTATGTGGGAATTACTAGAGCAAAGGAAGATCTTTACATCACATACCATATGTCAGATCCAAGGAATTTTTCATTTCGAAGGTCAATCTTCATTCAGGAAATTCCAAATCATCTTATTGAACAGTGGAAATTTGACTGACTTTTTCAAAAAAAGGGGGAAAGATGATTGAAGTAAAACGAGCTCTTATAAGTGTTTCAGACAAAACAGGTCTTATTGATCTTGCAAAGGTTCTTGCAAAAAATAATGTTGAGATAATATCTACTGGGGGTACTGCAAGAGCGATTAAAGAAGCAGGCATCCCGGTAAAGGAAATTTCTGAATTTACAGGATTTCCAGAAATACTCGATGGAAGAGTAAAGACTTTACATCCTTTAATCTATGGTGGAATTCTATTCAAAAGAGACAATCAATCCCATATTGAACAGGTTTCAAAACACAATATCAACCGCATTGATCTTGTGGTTGTTAACCTTTATCCATTTGAAAAGGTCTTTTTCTCTGATAGCGCTACAGATGAAGAACTAATTGAAAACATAGACATTGGTGGTCCTTCAATGATAAGGGCTTCTGCCAAGAACTGGAAATTTGTTTGTGTCGTTGTTAGCCCGAAGTTTTATCCTGTGATTATTGAAGAGATTGAAAAAAATGGTGGCATTTCAGAAGCCACTTCAAAAAAATGCGCTGCAGAAGTTTTTCATACAACAAGTTTCTATGACTGGCTTATAAGTAGATATTTTGATAAAGACAACAAGGAAACATTTAAGGACACAATAGGATTTTATTATAAAAAGATTGAACAGCTCCGATATGGTGAAAATCCGCACCAGATGGCTGCCTGGTATAGTTTTGCAGATAAAAAGGTATCCTGGAAACAACTGCAGGGAAAACAGCTATCTTTTAATAACATCCTTGATATGGAAAGCGCCTATAAAATCGTATGTGAATTTGATAAACCATGTTGCTGCATCATAAAACACAACAATCCCTGTGGGGCTGCGATTGGAGAAACTCAAAAGCAAGCATTTGAAAAAGCATTGAAAACTGATCCGTTGAGTGCCTTTGGCGGAATTATAGGACTTAATAGAGAACTTGATGGAGAAACTGCTGATGCAATGAAGGAGATCTTTTTTGAAGTTATAATTGCTCCTTCCTTTTCAAAAGAAGCAATTGAAATACTTTCAGCAAAAGAAAACCTGCGACTTATTGAGATGCCTGTTATGGAAAAAGCAGGTTTTGAGATAAAAGGAACATGGTCAGGGATACTCATCCAGACACCTGACAACCTCAACTGGGAAAAACTGGAAGTCAAAACAAAACGACAGCCAACAGAACAGGAATTAGAAGCTTTGAAATTTGGTTATATCATATGCAAACATGTCAAATCCAATGCTATTGTCCTTGGAACAACAAATCAGGTTGTTGGTATTGGTGCAGGACAGATGTCAAGATATGATTCAACCAGGGTAGCTGTGATGAAAATGAAGGATAATTTCAAAGAAAAAATAACTCCGCTTGTCATGGCTTCTGATGCCTTTTTCCCTTTTCCCGATAGCATTGAAGTTGCTGCAGAAGCAGGAGTAACAGCAATAATACAACCTGGTGGTTCTCTAAAAGATAAAGAGGTAATAGAAACGTGCAATAAAAAAGGTATTTCAATGGTATTTTCTGGTGCTAGACACTTTAAACACTAACCTATGATAAATCAACTTGTTGTTATTGGTGCAGGTCCTAGTGGAATAATGGCTTCAATCTCTGCTGCAAAAAGTGGGAAAAAGGTTCTTTTAATTGACAGAAACAAAGCCATAGGACAAAAATTACTTTTGGCAGGTGCGGGAAGATGTAATATTACAAACAATATCCCGATTGAAGAATTCTTTGACAAATACCATAATGGAGATTTTCTACGCAATGCCTTTTATCAGTTTTCAAACACTGACCTGATGAATTTTTTTTCTGAAAATGGTCTTGAACTTGAAATTGAAAAGGGAAGCAGAGTTTTTCCTGTAACACAATCTTCACACGATGTTGTTAAATTCTTAAGACAACAACTGGAAAAACACAAAGTTCAACTGTGGTTCAGAAACAGGGTCGTTGGAATAGAAAAACAACAAAATGGAATTTTTAAAATTATCACAAAAAAGGCAGAAATTTTTTCAAAAAGCGTGATTCTTGCAACAGGCGGGAAGAGTTACCCGGAAACAGGTTCAAAAGGAGATGGTTATAAGTTTGCAAGGTCGTTGGGACATACTATTATAAAGCCGGTACCAGTACTGTGTGGAATAAACCTTAAAGAAAACTGGATACGAGCGTGGCAGGGGATTTCTCTGAAAAATGTTGAAATAAAGGCAATAGTTGGCGGAAAGATTATAGGAAAAGAGTTTGGAGAAGCAATTTTTACTCATTATGGGATTTCAGGTCCAGCAGTTTTAAACCTTTCCCGGGTTATTGCGGACATGAAAAACCCTTCAGGGATTAAAATTTCAATTGATTTCAAGCCAGCACTTGATGAAAAAACACTTGATATCCGACTGATAAATGAGTTTAGAAAAAACAGCAACAAATCACTGAAAAATATAATGAAAAACTTACTTCCAGAAAATTTGATTGAAGAATTTTTGCTGATGGGAACACTATCAGGTAATATAAAGGGTAATCAGATTACAGTGGAACAGAGAAAGATAATAATTTCACTGTTGAAAAATTTTATACTTACTTTTGACTCATTGAGGGGTTTTAAAGAAGCAATTGTCACCAGGGGTGGGGTAAGCATTGATGAAGTAAACCCTAAAACAATGGAATCAAAAATTGTGCAAGGATTATTCTTTGCGGGTGAAATCCTTGATGTTGATGGGAAAACAGGTGGTTTCAATCTTCAGGCAGCATTTTCAACCGGTTTTGTCGCAGGAAAAAACGCCTAATTCATTGGACAATAAAAAAAAAATGAATAAAATAAGGTTTAAGATGGATACCACTAATACCAAAAACCGAACTTTAGCCGGGATTCCTATAAAACCAATGTTTTACTGCGAAGAAATCGGGCTCTGGTTATTTCAGTGCGACTGTATCCGATTAATGGATTATCTCATAGAATTCTATCCAGAAGGTGTTTTTGATATGATTTTTGCTGACCCACCTTATTTTTTGTCCAATGGTGGTATCACGTGTTACGCTGGCAGGATGGTTTTAGTTAATAAAGGTGAATGGGACAGATCAAAAGGTGTTGAAGAAAATCACCATTTTAATATTGAGTGGTTGTCAAGGTGTCAAAAGCTTTTAAAACCAAACGGAACCATCTGGGTTTCAGGTACTTATCATGTTATATTTTCGGTTGGATTTGCAATGCAACAATTAGGAATGAAAATACTCAATGATATTACATGGGAAAAACCCAATCCTCCACCGAATCTATCCTGTAGATATTTTACACACTCAACCGAAACTATAATATGGGCAGCAAAGGATGCCAAATCCAAACACACATTCAATTACGGAATTATGCGACAGATGAGTGGTGGAAAACAAATGAAGACAGTTTGGAGGATCCCTGCCCCGGATAGGAAAGAAAAGATATTCGGCAAGCATCCTACCCAGAAACCAGTCAAGTTACTCGAAAGAATAATACTTGCTAGTACTAACGAAACAGATATAGTATTTGACCCTTTTATGGGTAGTGGTACAACTGGTGTTGCAGCGATTAATTTGAAAAGACGATTTATTGGTTGTGAACTTGAAAAGGTATACTCAGAAATAGCAATAAAGAGGATTCAAAAAGTAATAGAAACCTTATATGAACAAAGGAGAATTTTTTGAAAGAAGGTGGTACGGGCGGTGGGAAAACAATTACAGGCCTCAATTTTGAGAAAAAGATTGACGTGCAAAGGCTACTTAGAAATATACCAGGATACGAAGTTAAGAAGATACCAGGAAAAGCAGGGACAGGTATTTTTTTCAAAGGTGAATTAGTAGCACGTTGCTTCAGGAAGCACCAGTTCTATGAATTTCTTGAAGAAGAGCACAATATTGATTGGAAAAGCATTATCTCAAAGAAGTTGTTGCCGGATGATGCCCTTTTGGTAATAATCAGAGAAACACTTTTTATAATCGAAGTAAAATATCAGAAAGTTGCGGGTTCCGTTGATGAAAAACTTCAGACCTGTGATTTTAAGAGAAAGCAATATATGAAACTTGTTCAACCGCTCGGATTGCGGGTAGAATATGTCTATGTACTGAACGAGTGGTTCAAAAAACCCCAATATAAAGATGTCCTTGATTACATTGTAAGTGTGAACTGCCATTACAGATTTGGTGAAATTCCACTTGCTTGGCTTGGACTTCCTCTAAACGAATAGTGGAAAAATGGGGTAGAATGGAAGAAAAAATTGAATGGTTTTGTCCAAAAGAAAAGCCTTTTGAAATTAAAGGTTTTGCGTGGTTTGATAAGGAAAAACTCTATCGCCGGCTTCCAGAAAAACCATCCTATAAAATTCCTGAAGCGGTTGATTATCTTGCCAACAATACTGCAGGTGGGGTTATCAGGTTTAAGACAGATTCGAAAAGTTTGTGGATAAGGGTAAAATTAAGGGAACTAGTGAATATGCCGCATATGCCTGCGACTGCTCACAGTGGTTTTGACTGTTATATCGGAAAACCAAGGAAAGAAACATATCTTACAACAGCAATTTTTGTTGGTAGTATTGAGTATGAGAAGAAACTTTTTCAGTTTGAAAAAAAAGAGAAAAGAGACATCACTTTGTATTTTCCTTTGTACAACGGAGTAAATGAAGTTCATATCGGGATTGATCCTGATGCAAAGATTTTCAAGCCAGAGCCATTTCCATTGAAAGGGAGAATTGTTATATATGGAACTTCAATCACACAGGGTGGTTGCGCGTCAAGACCTGGGATGGCTTATACAAATATTTTGAGCAGGTGGATTGGTATTGAGTTAATAAATTTAGGGTTTTCAGGAAGTGGCAAAGGAGAACCAGAGCTTGCCAATCTTATCACAATGATTAAAGATGTCAGATGCATCATACTTGATTACCAGGCAAATGCAGGGATTGATGGATACATTTCAACCCTTCCAGAGTTTGTGAAGATTTTAAGAAGCAAATTCAGAGATATACCACTGATTATTATATCAAGGCCAGGGGTTTCAGGCTGGTTTTTTGATAGAAAAACCAGAAACAGCCATATGAAGGCGTACCGTTTTCAGGAAAAGTTTGTAAAAGAACTCAGAAGACAGGGTGATAGAAAAATTTTTTCTTATAATGGTACAGAATTATTCAGGGATATGTGGCAGGAATCAACTGTTGATGGGGTCCATCCAACAGACCTTGGCTTTATGACAATGGCAAAAGCACTGCATCAGGTGATTAAATCTTTGAAACTTTAGAAAAAGTTTCATCTTTTCTTGAGAGAAATCTCGACACAATCTTTTATTACAGGGATAATATTCAAACCCTAAAATCTCAGGCAGGGTGAATTCTTATGGAAAAAAACATAGCTATTGGTATTTGTGGTTCAATCGCAGCGTATAAGGTTCCATCGATTATAAGGACATTGCAGGACAGTGGTTGGAATGTAAAGATTATTATGACAAAAGCCGCAACAAAATTTATTACACCACTAACATTTGAAACAATTTCAAAGAACCAGGTTTATACTGATATGTTCAAAAAAGATGTATGGGAAATCTCCCATATTTCATTGAGTGATTTTGCAAAGATAATTCTTGTTGTTCCTGCCACAGCCAATATTATTGGAAAGGTTGCCTGCGGTATTGCAGATGACCTGCTTTCATCAACAATCATGGCATTTTCAGGTAAGGTTATTTTTGCTCCTGCAATGAATGTCAGAATGTGGGAAAATCCAATTGTTCAGGAAAATGTGAAAAAACTTAAAAACCTAGGGTATGTTTTTGTTGGACCTGAAACTGGAAAACTTGCGGATGGAAGAACAGGTACAGGTCGTCTTGCTGATATAAAAAAAATTGTAGATGTAGTAGAAAAAACTTTTCATTCCTGAAAATTTATTTTCCAATCAAATGGGAGGATGAATATGGGTAAAGCATATCCACTTGAGCCAGCAGAAGTAAGACCGGTAAATACAAAATACAGAAGGATTACAACAAAAATACCGGTTCCTGAATCAATACCAATTCTGGAAAAACTAAGACAGTGGGAACCACGCTCAATGAGCGGGCAACCACTTGTAATCTGGCACAAGGCAAAGGGAGTAAATGTTTTTGATGCTTATGGAAATATGTGGCTCGATTTTTCTTCAGGAGTTCTTGTTACAAATGCAGGACATGGAAATCCTAAGATATGTAGGGCAATAAAGGAAATGGTTTCAAGACCTTTATTGCATAATTATTGTTTTCCGAGTGAAATAAGGGCAAACCTGGTTGAGAAAATTGCTCAACTTTCACCAGAGCCCTTGAAAAAAGTCTTTCTTTTAACCACAGGTGCAGAAACAGTTATCTTGCAAGTCGCGTAAATATGAAATGGCTTTCTGCTTTATTTTTTGAAAATCCATGGCACAAAATAACACCAGAAAATTTTAAGCCATGTTCAATTCAATCCAGTACATGGTAAAGACATCCTTGTTCAACATAACAGGCATCAAAAAATCAAATCTGATGGTACAAGAGTTGGTTCAAAAGAAACAGAAGAATTTACAACTCATTTCATCATTGATATTGAAGGAAAAAATTTCAGGCAATTAAAGGTTGGTCCACCCTACACTGCTGGTTCAACAGGCCATTCTGGCTGGATTGCAGATACAGGAAAAATCGGGCTTACTGTGAGATGGCCTGCAATGAGCGAAGATGAACCATCTGCAAGATTCAAGCTGATTCATGATAGCCGTCATAGCCAGGGAAATTTTGTTGTTGTGGGTCCTGATGATGAAAAACCCTTTGTTTTTTCTGCACCTGAACACCTTTTCAACCATGTAAACATTTCAAAGTGTGGTACATATTTTGTTTGTGACTCATACAAAAATGGGATCCCAGGACCGATTGAAATAGTTGTTGGAAATATAAAAACAGGAAAATACAGAACACTTGTTTCAAATTGTGGTGCTCAGGGAGGTGGTGCTGCTTGTTCTCATCCACATCCCTATATCACAGCAGACAATAAAAATGTTATATTTAATGCAGATCCCTTCGGTATATCCCATGTCCATGCAGCAAGAATACCTGATGATTTTTTGAAGTCCCTTGAATAAAAAAGGTGGCTGGTATCCCCAGCCACCCTTTTTCCGCTCTGATTATTCAACATCAATCTTTATTTCCTTTGCTTTTGCCTCTTCTGCCTTCGGGAGCACTATCTCAAGGATGCCATCTTTGCAGGTTGCTTTTACCTTGTTGCGGTCAACCGGCACAGGAAGAGTGAAGGATCTGGTGAAACTACCTGAAACTCTTTCCTTATAAATATAATGGGCTTTTTTCTCTTCCTTATCTTCCTGTGTCTTACCGGAGATGGTGATGGTATCACCGGTTAGAGAAATATGGATGTTTTTCTTGTCAAATCCAGGAACTTCTGCCTTTATCACCAGATTATCTCCAGTATCAGTGATGTCGACCGCAGGAGACCATACATGATCTCCATAAAACTCTGTTCTGAATCTTTCAAGCAACCTGTCAAAGCCGCTCCTGATTTCATCCAGCTCCCTGAAGGGCTCCCATTTAACAAGTTTCACCATATTCACCACCTCCTTTTTGTTTTTTTCCATAATTATAGATGCAGGAAAACTCGCTTGGTTTCACAATTAAAAAGGTTTTGGTAAAATATTTTTTATAAAGGCAAGATATTTTCATTTATAAGATTACAAGATGCTCCATTTTAAAAACTTCATTGACTTTGGCATCGATTGGAATTATTATTTTAACTATGGAAAAACTTTCTGCTGAATACCTTGATAAATTTTTCCATTATCTTCCGAGAATTCCAATTGCATTGGCAATTGCTTTGGGTGGTTGGCTTCTTGGAAGATTGTGGAATAATTTTTATCTAAGGATTTCAAAAAATTCAAAGATTGACCCGCTTGCAAGAAAATATATCGGAAGATTGGTTTATTTTGCTGTTTTCGCACTTTCTTTGATAATTTCTCTTTCAACCCTCGGACTTAATATTACTCCTTTTCTTGCTGGAATCGGTGCGGGTGGACTGATTGTTGGCTTTGGTGTAAGAGAGACAGTTGCGGATTTTGCTGCAGGACTTATGATATTTATGTACAGACCATTTAAGATTGGTGATTTTGTGAAGATTGGTGGGGTTGAAGGAGAAATCGTAAATATAAGTCCGGTCAACATTGAATTAAAGGCAAAAGACAACAAGAAAATCCTTGTACCCAATAGAAGTGCATGGGGTCAGGTTATTTACAATTCAACAAAAGATGGAAAGAATATGATCACAATGCAGGTCATCGTTGATTCAAGCGCAGACCAGATTGAACAGAGCATAAAAGAGGTTTTTCAAAAACATGATACAAAGAGTGTATGCTATTTAACCGGAGTTTCACAAACCAATTTAACCTACACAATTTATTCAGAAATACCTAAGGAAAAGGTTTTTGTGTCAGAAAGCATTATAAAGGACTTGTGGAAGCATCTGAGGGAAAAAAATATCAATGCAACGATCAATCTTGTCTAGTAAAAAACTACCATCGAAATTTAAAGCAGTCATAAGCTATGAAGGGTCCGATTTTTCAGGGTTTCAGGTGCAGCCAGGAAAAAAAACCATCCAGCAAGAAATTGAACGAGTACTTTCACAAATTTTCCAGCAAAAGGTAAAAATTGTCTCTTCTGGAAGAACTGATGCAGGGGTACATGCCTGCAGGCATGTCATTTCTTTTTCTGCTATTACAGATTTAAGTCCGTTAAAAATTAAGAAAGCCATGAATGGACTGCTTAATAGTAATAATATCAGTGTAAAAGAAGTCTGTTATGCTGATTATAACTTTCACCCAAGATTTGATGCAAAAAAGAAGGTTTACAGGTATCTTCTGACACAGTTCAACTCCCCATTTTTAGTAAAAAGGGCATGGTATGTGGCTGAAAAATTGGATATTCCAGGAATGAGGCGTGCTGCATCTTTTATTGTGGGTACGCATGATTTTTCATGTTTTCAAGCATCAGGAAGAAAGGTTAAAGACCCAATCAGGACGATAGAATACATAAAAATTCAGAAAGAATATTTTTGTTTTGATCCTGAAATTAAAGTGATTGTAATTGAAATATGCGCAACAGGTTTTCTTTATAAGATGGCACGTAATATTGTTGGCACACTTGTAGATGTTGGTAGACGAAAGATCGCTCCAGAATATATAGAACAGATTATTTCTTCAAAAGACAGAAGACTTGCCTGTGCAACTGCGCCTGCATACGGGCTTTACCTAAAGGATGTCTTGTATGAATGAAATGATTAAAAATTTACTTAAGGATACATTCAAAGACAATGTTGTATTTGATGTTTCAGCCAAAGATTTTACAACCTTTAAGACAGGTGGAATTCTATCGGCTGTGGTCTTTCCATCTGACAAAACTCATATTGAACTCCTTTTTGAATTGTGGCAAAAAGGAATTCCTGTTAAATTTGTCGGCTGTGGGTCAAATCTTTTGATAAGTGATGAAGGATTTGATGGAATTATAGCTGTAACAAAAAAGTTTTCAGGAATTGATTACACCAAAGATAATATATCTGTGTGTTGTGGTACAAAGATTTCATCACTTATAAAATTTTGTATTGATAAAAACATTGCTGGCTTTGAATTCCTTGCAGGAATTCCAGGAACAATTGGTGGTGCCCTGGTAAATAATGCTGGAACAAAAGAAAAAAGTATTTCTCAGGTTGTGTTAAATGTAGAATATATCGATAAAAAAGGTTTCTGGCAGAAAGAAAAGAAAAATAATTTTGTCTGGGAGTACAGGTATTCATCTTTGAAAAACGAAGCATTTTTTATTTTTTCAACCAGTTTGATTACTGAAAAAGGTGCCGCTGGAGAAATTAAGAAAAAAGTATCTCAAATTATGAAAAAAAGAATACAAACACAGCCACTTCAGTATCCATCAGCTGGCTCTGTTTTTAAAAATCCACCAGGATTTTTTGCAGGCAAACTAATACAAGACGCAGGATTAAAAGGTTTAAAAATAGGTGGTGCAATGGTTTCTGAAAAACATGCTAATTTCATTGTGAATATTAAAAATGCAAGTTCTACAGATGTCTGGAACTTGATTAGGCATATTCAACAAACGATAAGAAATAGGTATAATATAAGCCTTGATTTGGAGATTGAAACGGTAGGGAGGTTTGAATGAAAATCGTTGTCTTGTGCGGCGGTGATAGTCCCGAAAGAGAAGTGTCGCTTGTTTCAGGAAAATCAGTGGCAAAGGCACTATCTAAAAATCATAAAGTTTTCAAGCTAGACCCTGTAAAAAAGGATTTCCACAAAAAACTTGTAAGAATAAAACCTGATTGCGTCTTCATTGCTCTTCATGGAGGAAAAGGAGAAGATGGAACCATTCAGGGATTTCTTGAAACACTCAATATACCTTATACAGGTTCAGGAGTTTGTGCAAGCGCCATCTGTATGAACAAGATTATTATGAAAAAGATTCTTATTTTTCATAATATCCCGACCCCTGAGTTTGTACTTGTTGAAAGAAAAATTATTCCTGAAATTCCATTCGGCTATCCATGTGTTGTTAAACCAGCAAGTCTAGGTTCGACCATTGGAATATCAATTGTGGAAAATTCTTCTCAGTTGAAAACTGGTTTAACCAAGGCGTTCAGACTCGATAGAGAAGTATTTGTTGAAAAGTTTATAAAGGGAAAGGAAATAACAATTGGTATTATCGGAAACGAAAAGTTGCAGGTTCTGCCACCGATTGAAATAAGAACCAGCAGGAAGCTTTACGACTACCATGCAAAATACAAAAAAGGCGGAAGCCAGCACGTTATTCCACCAGAGATTGACAAAAAATTTCTTGATAAAGCTTCTGATTATGCTATTAAAACTTTCAAGGTCCTTGGCTGCTCTGGATTTGCAAGAATGGAGATTATTATTCAAGAAAATGGTGAAATGTTTATACTTGATGTTAACACTGTACCTGGTCTCACACCATTGAGCTTGCTACCTGACGCAGCAAGACACGCGGGTATCTCTTTTGAATCTCTTTGTGAAAAAATTGTTGAATTGGGACTTGAAAGATGCGCGAAAAATTGATTGAAGAGAAAAAAAAGAAAATAAGAAAGTATATGTATTTTTTTATTTTGCTTTTGGTGTGTTGTTTGATTATTTTTGCCAAAATTGTTGTTCCTCGATGGTTTAAGAACCTTTCTATATTTTCTTTAAAGAACGTGGTGATCGAACCATCGGATTATGCTTCATTCTTGAAAGAATATCTTTCTCTGCCAGAGGGCGTCAGTTTATTCAAAATTGACATGGCAGAAATATATTCACAACTAAAACAGGTGTATTTTGTTGAAGATTGTAAAATCGAAAAACATCTTCCTGATACACTGGTAATTAAATTGAAAATAAGAACCCCATGGGTTATTATTACTGATGATGGTTCTCATGCTATCATTGATAGAAACGGATATTTTCTTGCACCAGTCGAAAATTTCATAGGCTGGAACATTGAAGGTATAAAGGTTCAACCAGTAGGTACAATGACTGATGAAAAGGAAAAAATAGAAGTTTTGAAAGAGATTGAACAGTGGTATAATTATTACGGAATCGGAAATTCTTTTAAGGTAGACAAAATTTCCCTCAAGGACCTTGACAAGATTCAACTTATGTCGGGTGATACCAGTATTTACATACATAAGGAGGGAATCGACAAACAGCTTGAAACTGCAAAAAAAGTACTGGATATATGTGATAAAAACAATTTTTCTTTTGAATACATCGATGTAAGGTTCAAAGAACCTTACATAAAAGAAAAACAGCTAAAAAAAGATGAGTGAACCAATTGTATCTCTTGATATCGGTACGCATAAAATAGCAGGAATGGTTGCTGTTGTTAATAACGGCACGATTGAGATTATTGGCGCGGAACACATTGAATATGAAGAAGAAATAGTTCAGAAAGGAAGAGTTATTGATATAGAGGGCTGTACTGAGTACATAAAACGTGTCCTATCAGAACTTGAACAGCAGACAAATATGGGGCTGCCATTGGTCAATATTAGTATTGGTGGTGGTTTTATCAGGGGATGGACTGCATTTCATAAATTAGATCTTGAAAGCCCAAAAAGGAGAATTACTGAGCTTGACATAGATAATCTTTTGAAGAATGTTAAAAACGAAAGTAAGATTCAGCCAGAATCTCATATACTCAGACTTCTTGCACAGGAATATATTATCGACAACGAAACAAGTGTCAAAAAAAATCCTAAAGGTATGTTTGGTAGTTCTCTTGGTGCACTGGTTCATATATGTGTTGTTCTGGATAATCCTCTTGAAAATATTTTTCAATGCATAAAAAATGCGGGTTCTACAGTTGACTGTGTATACCCACATTCCTGGGCTTCTGCTGAGGCTTTGGTTTCAGACGAAGAAAAAAGATCAGGTGTTGTGGTAATTGACTTTGGAAAGGGTACCACAGATTTTCTTGTATATTCAGATGGTAATTTGTATGGTACATATTCAGTAAGATGTGGAAGTGAATACATAGATATGGACCTTGCCCGAATATTCAATATCTCTATGGAAACAGCAAGTGAGATTAAAAAGCAATATGGATGGTGCAATTATCCTGAACTTTTAACACAAAAACCACCAGAGTTTATGCAGCAGATTGAGCTAAGACTTGTTGGAAGCGGCGCTAAAATCTATGTTGGGGTTGATAAAATATCTAAATTTGTTTATGAAAGAGTAGAAGACATCATGAATAACTGGGTAAAGCATATAATAGAAAATGACATGAAAAAAATGCCAAGAATTGGAGCAGGAATTGTACTTACCGGTGGTGCATCCCAACTTAAGGGACTTGTTGAATGCGTATCTGGAATATTCAATAAGCCAGCAAGAATAGGAATACCGAAAGGAGTTTTGGGATTGGCAGCTTCATATCAGTACCCATGTTTTTCTGCAGTAGTGGGTACACTGCTACTGAGAAAAAAAGAACTTGAAAAAAGGGAACCACAAGGACCTGACTGGATTAACAAATTAAGAGGATTTAAAGAAAAAACCAAAAATTTTGTTGGTAAAATATGGAGGGAATGGTAAGCCATGGCAAACTTTATTCTTGAAGAAACAAAAATTACTCCAATCAGAATAAAAGCCATAGGGATTGGTGGAGGCGGTGGTAAGATTGTGGGCAGAATTGCTTCAGGATTTGAAGGAATTGATACTATTGCTATAGATACAGATGTGCAAGCGCTTCAGCACTGCCCAGTTTCATTAAAGGTTCAAATAGGAGAAAAAATCACCCAGGGGATAGGTGGAGCTGGCTCTGATCCTGAGAAAGGCAAGTATGCAGCAAATGAAGATCAAGAAAAGATAAAAGAAGCTCTGAAAAATACCCATATTGTTTTTATAATAGCCGGGCTGGGTGGAGGAACAGGTACAGGTGCTTCACCAGTAGTTGCAAAGATTGCAAAGGACATGGGTGCACTCGTAATAGCAACTGTTACACTTCCTTTTAAATGGGAGAAAAGAGATAAGCAAGCAGAAATTGGACTTGCAAATTTGAAAGCAAATGTTGATACATTGATTGCGATAAGCAACGAAAGACTTACCGAGATAGTAGAAAGAGACACCCCTATAAAACAGGCATTTGCAAGGGTGGATGAGGTTGTCAGCAGGTCCATATTTGCAGTTGCGGATTTGATAAACAAACCCGCCCACATCATGGATCTTGACTTTACGGATATAAAAAGAGTTTTACAAAATGGTG